>CAMPGW010000004.1 GCA_946885735.1 uncultured Gammaproteobacteria bacterium | reverse complement strand
AGCTGGCCAAGGAGCGCGGCATCCTCACCGTCGCCGTGGTCACCAAGCCGTTCCCCTTCGAAGGTCGCCGCCGCATGCAGGTCGCGCTGAAGGGCATCGAGGAGCTGGCCAACCACTGCGACTCGCTCATCACCATCCCGAACGAGAAGCTGATCACCGTGCTCGGCCGTGACGCGACGATGATGCAGGCCTTCCGCGCCGCGAATGATGTATTGCTTGGCGCGGTGCAGGGCATCGCCGACCTGATCGTCCGCCCGGGCCTGATCAACGTCGACTTCGCCGACGTGCGCACCGTCATGTCCGAGATGGGCCTGGCGATGATGGGCTCCGGCACCGCCCGCGGCGACGACCGCGCGCAGGCCGCCGCCGAGGGCGCCATCAGCAACCCGCTGCTCGACGAGGTCAACCTCGCCGGCGCCAACGGCGTGCTGGTCAACATCACCGCCGGTCCGGACTTCACGATGCGCGAGTTCGACGAAGTCGGCCGGATCATCGAAGAGTTCAGCTCCGAGGATGCGACCGTCGTCATCGGCACCGTGCTCGACCCCGACATGGCCGACGAGGTCCGCGTCACCGTGGTCGCCACCGGCCTGGGCCGCAGCGTCGCCCGTGCCGCCCCGATCCGCTCCGACCGCGACCGCCACGACCGCGAGCCGATGCGCGCCCCGGTCAAGCTGGTGCGCAACGCCACCACCGGCCTGGCCGACTACGACTCCTTGCCGCCCGGCCATGCCAGCCTGCCGCCGGTGGGCCTGGGCAGCGCCAACCCGGGCCTGCGGGCGCGTTCGGCGGACGTCGCCCCGGCCACCGCGCTGGGCGACCTGCCGACCGACCACAGCTACCTCGACATCCCGGCCTTCCTGCGTCGCCAGGCCGACTGAGCCAGCTGGGCAACAAGAAGTTGAGCAACAAGAGTGTGTGATCTAGGGTCGTGTTCACCTTGGCCCGCCGGCAGCCGCCGGCGGGTCCTTCTTCAGGGATGAAAGCCGCAAACGCAACGCTGTGTCACATTCCGGGCCGGAACTCCCGGCGCCCGCAAGGTTCCGATGTCCGGGACCGGGACCTATGGCAGGGCCTGGCCCGGGGAGGCTGTGGTATTCTCCTGCTGTTAAAATTTCGTGTCGCCCTGCATTCGACAGGGGGAGTCAGTCGGTCATGGTCAGACAACGCACGCTCAAGAACGTGATCCGCGCCACCGGCGTGGGCCTGCACAGTGGCGAAAAGGTCTACATGACCCTGCGCCCGGCGGCCCCGGACACCGGCATCGTGTTCCGTCGCACCGATTTCCCGCGCCCGGTCGAGGTGAAGGCGGAAGCGCACCTGGTCGGCGACACCAGCCTGTGCACCGCGCTGATCCAGGACGGCGTGCAGGTGAAGACGATCGAGCACCTGCTCTCGGCGATGGCCGGCCTGGGTATTGATAACGCCTACGTCGACCTGTCCACGGCCGAAGTGCCGATCATGGACGGCTCCGCCGGTCCGTTCGTCTTCCTGTTGCAGTCCGCCGGCATCGAAGAGCAGGCCAAGGCCAAGCGCTTCATCCGCATCAAGGACACCATCAAGGTCGAGGACGGCGACAAGTGGGCCCGCTTCGAGCCTTTCGAGGGCTTCAAGGTCGGCTTCACCATCGACTTCAAGCACCCGATGTTCGAGAAGTCGGTGTCCAGCGCCGAGATCGACTTCAGCTCGACCTCCTTCGTGAAGGAAGTCAGCCGCGCCCGCACCTTCGGCTTCATGAAGGACATCGAGTACTTGCGCGAGCGCAACCTGGTGCTCGGCGGTTCGATGGACAACGCCATCGTGCTCGACGACTACCGCGTGCTCAACGACGACGGCCTCCGCTACGAGGACGAGTTCGTCAAGCACAAGATCCTCGACGCCATCGGCGACCTCTACCTGCTCGGCCACAGCCTGATCGGCGCCTTCTACGGCTACAAGTCGGGCCACGCGCTCAACAACAAGCTGCTGCGCGCGCTGCTGGCCAATGCCGAGGCCTGGGAATACGTCACCTTCGAGGACGAGGAGGCGGCCGCCAACATGCCGATCTCCTACGCCAGCCCGATCCAGGCGACCTGAACCCGGCCGGTTCCACCGGCCCGGCCGTACCGGAGCCCAAGCCCTGACCCGAACCGCCGGTCTTCCCTGACCGGCGGTTCGTCGTTTTTCGGGACCCGCATCACGCTTTGGCCGGCCAGACTGAAGGCGCTCGAACGGATTAACCCGTACTTAACGGCCACCGGGGCGGGCTGGGGCACAATCGGCCACCGCCGAGACATGGACCCGGCGCCGTCACCACCACGAGATTCAAGGCAAGGAAGCCAGTTTCAACAATTGAGCCCGCAGGTCCGGATCGTTGACGGACTGGGCGGTCGCCCGCAACGAATCGCGGACGGCCTGGGAAAGGGGTTTGCCGGCTGGAGCACCCGGGGACGGGGCCGCCAGGTCGGGCACCACCTTCACGACCAGCGCACGAGCCGGATGTCCGGCTGCGGCGGCCGCGTCCAGCAGGACGTCAGCCATCAGCCGCAGCTTGCTCTTCCAGACCGGGGCGCTGACCAAAAACACGAGTTTGTCCTTGTCCACGTTGGCCATGCGGCAGTGGTTGGCCATCGCGGGGGGCAGAGTCTGGCGCAACACCTGGTCGAGCCGCCCCAGCATCCGGGCGCGCTGGATCAGCGGGCCAAGGCCCGTCTCCGCTGCGGCCTGCAAGGCCTGCGGGGGCGACCCGGTCCCGGTGGCGCCACGATCCTGAGAGTGAGTACGTCTGGACATGGTGAACATCATCATCGTTTCGCGGTTCCTGCGCACCCCCAAGCGGGTGTCGTTCGCGGATCCGAAGGTCGCCGGCCTCGTCGCCGGTTGCTGCACCCTCATGCTGGCCCTGGCCTTCGGCGCGGGCTTCGCCCTGCGCGGCGCCAACGGCGCGGCCGAGGCCAAGGTCGCCAGCCTCAAGCACGACCTCGACCGCCAGCAGAAGCAGCTGGTGGACGCCCGCAAGGACGCCCAGCGCGAGATCAATGCCATCGCCGCGCGCGTTGGCGAGCTGCAGGCGCAAGCCAACCGCCTCAACGCCCTCGGCCAGCGCCTGACCCGCAACGGCAAGCTCAGCGAAGGCGAGTTCGATTTCGACAAGCTGCCCGGCATGGGCGGCGCGGAAGCCGCCAGCGACGTGGCCGCCGGCGACCTGCTCAAGAGCCTGGACCTGCTGCAGAACCAGTTCGACGACTCCGGCCGCCAGCTGACCCTGCTCGAATCCATGCTCTACGACCAGCAGCTGCAGCTGGCCGCCATCCCCTCGGGGCGCCCGTCCAAGGGCTACATCACCTCCGGCTTCGGCAAGCGCAACGACCCGTTCCGCGGCGGTCTGGCCCATCACCTGGGCATCGATTTCGACGCCAACACCGGCGACCCGGTCGCGGCCGCGGCCGGCGGCGTGGTCAGCTTCTCCGGCGTCAAGTCCGGTTACGGCAACGTGGTCGAGGTCGACCACGGCAACGGCTACCGCACCCTGTACGGCCACAACTCGCGGCTGCTGGTGCGCGCTGGCGACATCGTCCGCGCCGGCCAGACCCTGGCCCGCGCCGGTTCGACCGGCCGCTCGACCGGCCCGCACGTGCACTTCGAGGTCCACGTCAACGGCCGCCCGGTCAATCCGCGCCGATTCCTGGACAAGGTCGGCGGCTGAGGTCGCCACGCCGGCCTGCGCCGGCGGTTTGAATATCGCCGACCAGCGCCCCACGTTAAACTAGGCGGCCCTCCCCGCAGGAGGGCCGTTTTCTTTTTTCCCCTACCGGCCAACCCATGCTCAACAGTCTCCTCACCCGCATCTTCGGCAGCCGCAACGATCGCCTGCTGCGCCAGTTCCAGAAGTCCGTGGCGCGCATCAATGCGCTGGAACCGCAGATGGAGGCCCTGTCCGATGCCGAGCTGCAGGCCAAGACCCCCGAATTCCGCCAGCGCCTGGCCGAGGGCGCGACCCTGGACCAGATCCTGCCCGAGGCCTTCGCCGTCTGCCGCGAGGCCTCGCGCCGCGTTCTCGGCATGCGCCACTACGACGTCCAGCTGATCGGCGGCATGGTGCTGCACTCCGGCCGCATCGCCGAAATGCGCACCGGTGAAGGCAAGACGCTGGTGGCCACGCTGCCGGTGTACCTCAATGCGCTGTCCGGCAAGGGCGTGCACCTGGTCACCGTCAACGACTACCTGGCGCGCCGCGACGCCGCCTGGATGGGCAAGCTCTACACCTGGCTGGGCATGAGCGTCGGCGTGGTCTACCCGGGCATGCCGCACTCCGACAAGCAGGGAGCCTACGGTGCCGACATCACCTACGGCACCAACAACGAATACGGCTTCGACTACCTGCGCGACAACATGGCGCTGTCGAAGGAAGACCGTTTCCAGCGCGGCCTGAACTTCGCCATCGTCGACGAGGTGGACTCGATCCTGATCGACGAGGCGCGCACCCCGCTCATCATCTCCGGCCCCGGCGACGAATCGCCCGAGCTCTACCTGCAGGTCAACGCCATCATTCCCCGGCTCTCGCGCCAGGAGAAGGAAGACGACGAGGACGGCGACTACTGGGTGGACGAGAAGCAGAAGCAGGTCCACCTGACCGAGCGCGGCATGGAGCATGCCGAGCAGCTGCTGCGCCAGGCCGGCCTGGTGGGCGAGGAAGACAGCCTGTACTCGCCGACCAACCTGGCGGTCGTGCACCACCTCAACGCCGGCCTGCGCGCGCACGCGCTCTACCAGCGCGACGTGGACTACATCGTGCGCGACGGCGACGTGATCATCGTTGATGAGTTCACCGGCCGCACGTTGGCGGGCCGCCGCTGGTCGGAGGGCCTGCACCAGGCCGTCGAGGCGAAGGAGGGCGTGCAGATCCAGCGCGAGAACCAGACCCTCGCCTCGATCACCTTCCAGAACTATTTCCGGATGTACTCGAAGCTGGCGGGCATGACCGGCACCGCCGACACCGAGGCCTACGAGTTCCAGAGCATCTACGGGCTGGAAGTGGCGGTCATCCCGACCCACCGGCCGATGGTGCGCAAGGACCATCCGGACCTGGTCTACCTGACCAAGGAAGCCAAGTTCAACGCGGTTCTCGCCGACATCAAGGACTGCCACGATCGTGGCCAGCCGGCCCTGGTCGGCACCACCTCGATCGAGACCTCGGAGATGCTCGCCCAGCAGCTCGCCGCCGCCGGCGTGCCGCACGAGGTGCTCAACGCCAAGCAGCACGAGCGCGAGGCGCAGATCGTCGCCCAGGCCGGTCGCCCGAAGGCGATAACCATCGCCACCAACATGGCCGGCCGCGGCACCGACATCGTGCTCGGCGGCTCGCTCGAGGCCGAGCTGCAGGAGCTGGGCGAGGACGCGACCGAGATGGACCGCGCCCGCGTCAAGGCCGAGTGGCAGAAGCGCCACGACGAAGTGCTGGCCCTGGGCGGCCTGCACATCATCGGCACCGAGCGGCACGAGTCGCGACGCATCGACAACCAGCTCCGCGGCCGCTCCGGCCGCCAGGGCGACGCCGGTTCCTCGCGCTTCTACCTGTCGCTGGAAGACAACCTGATGCGCATCTTCGCCGCCGACTGGGTGAAGAACGCGATGCGCAAGATGGGCATGAAGGACGACGAGGTCATCGAGTCCGGCATGGTCAGCAAGCAGATCCAGAACGCCCAGCGCAAGGTCGAGGCCCACAACTTCGACATCCGCAAGAACCTGCTCGACTACGACGACGTCGCCAACGACCAGCGCAAGGTGGTCTACCAGCAGCGCAACGAGTTGCTCGAGTCCGAGTCGGTGCAGGACGCGATCGAGGCGATCCGCGAGGACGTCATCATCGAGACCGTGCGCCGCCACGTGCCCGAGAACTCGATCGACGCGCAGTGGGACATCGAGGGCCTGGAGCGCGCGCTGGCCGAGGAGTTCGGCATCGAGGCGCAGGTCGCCGCCGCCGTCGAGGCCAGCAACCACGAGATCGACGACGCCGGCGTGCTCGAGCACGTCCTGGCCGCCTCGCGCGAGCATTTCGCCGGCCGCGAGCAGCAGATCGGCCCGGAGATCATGCGCTCGCTCGAGAAGCACCTGATGCTCAACGTGCTCGACCAGAACTGGAAGGAGCACCTGGCGCGGATGGACTACCTGCGGCAGGGCATCCACCTGCGCGGCTATGCGCAGAAGCAGCCCAAGCAGGAGTACAAGCGCGAGAGCTTCGAGCTGTTCACCGAGCTGCTGGAGAAGGTCAAGCGCGAGGTCACCCAGCTGCTGGCGCGGGTTCGCGTGCGCAGCGAGGACGAGATCGCCGAGCTCGAGGCGCAGGACCGCCAGCGCATGGAAGCCCAGGCCAACCGCATGCAGTTCCAGCATCCGGACATGGGCGGCTACGGCGCCGACGAAGAGGCCGCCGAGGCGCAGGGCGCGGCCGGCGCCAATCTCCGCACCGGCGCCAAGGTCGGCCGCAACGAACCTTGCCCCTGCGGTTCGGGCAAGAAATACAAGCAGTGCCACGGCCAGCTAGTGTGATCGGTCTGTCGTGAGTTCCGGCGCCCCAGGCGCCGACGCCGCAGCCGCCAGTTCGGGCGGCGCACCGGTGCATGTGGTCGCCGGCGTCCTGAGCGACGCCCGCGGCCGCATCCTCCTGGCCCGGCGCACCGCCGGGCGCGACCTCGCCGGCGCCTGGGAATTCCCCGGCGGCAAGGTCGAGCCGGGCGAGACGCCCTTCCAGGCGCTCGATCGCGAACTGCACGAGGAACTCGGCATCCGCATCCACGGCATGGAGCCGCTGATCACGGTGCCGCAGGCCTATCGCGACAAGCGCATCGTGCTCGAGGTGTTCGGCATCACGCGTTTTTCCGGCAAGCCGCAGGGCCGCGAGAAACAGGCCCTGGCCTGGTCGCCGCGCGCCAACCTGCACACCTACCCGATGCCGCCCGCCGACCGCCCGGTGGTCGCGGCGCTCACGCAGGCCCCGCACTACGCCATCACCCCGCCCGAGGTCGCCAACCCGGCCGTCTTCCTGCGCGGCATCGAGGCGCAGCTGGATGCGGGCACGCGGCGCATCCAGCTGCGCTTCCGCAACCTGCCGCCGGCCGAAACCCTCGCGCTCGCCGCCGAGTGCAAGCGCCTCTGCGACCAGGCAGGCGCGCAGCTGCTGGTCAACGAGGACGCGGCGCTCGCCGAGCGCCTGGGCGCGGGCCTGCACCTGACTTCGGCGCAGCTGATGTCGCTCGATGCCCGTCCGATCGAGGCCGAGCGCCCGCTCGGTGCGTCCTGCCATGACGCCACGCAACTGCACCAGGCCGAGGTGATCGGGGCGGATTTTGCGGTGCTTGGGCCGGTGGCGGCGACGCCCAGCCACCCCAATGCGCCTCCGCTCGGCTGGGAAGGATTCGCGGCGCTGCGCGAGCATGTGAGCTTGCCGATCTATGCGCTCGGCGGCATGCAGCCTGCGGACCAGGCGTGCGCGCGGAAGCACGGCGCGCAGGGCATCGCGGCCATCCGGGGCCTTTGGCCCGCGTAGGAATATTCCTACACCGCTCGGTCATGCATGGCGTCGGCTGCCGGGCGCCGCAACCGCACGCCTTGTAGGCCCGCATGGCGATTGCTAGGCTCCGCCGGACCCTTCACGCACGGTATGCAATGGCCACGCGCAAAGCATCGAAGAACGTGTCTCCCCGCACCGTCATGGCCGTGCTCGGCAGCCTGGCCGTGCTGATCGGCCTGGCGCTGGTGCTGATGTGGCAGGCCAACTTCCTGGTCGGCCGTAGCCTGCTGATCGCCTTCGGCAACGGCGCCGACAGCAAGTACAAGGGCGCGCGTTTCGCCTTGAACGGCGACCTGGTCGCGAAGGATTTCGAGCTCGAACCCTATGGGCCGGACGTGGATGCGAAGCTGAGCTTCGAACGCGTGCGCGTGGACACGCCCGGTTGGGGATGGGTGATCAAGAACCTGCGCGGCCGCAAGCTGATTGCTGACACCGACCGCCTGCACGTCATCCTGGAAGGCGGCACCTCCGCCGCTGGCGTGGATCCGAGCCTCGGCGATCTGGGCCCCTTCGGTACCGACACGCCATCGCCGTTCGAGGCCGAAGGCTGCATGGACGACGACGTCTGGCTGCGCAGCGAACTGGCGGAGATGGGCCTGGCGCCCGGTCCCACCACGCTGGAGTTCGATTACCGCGTGGACGGCAGCCAGCTCGAAACCCGGGTGGTGCTGGAGACGCCCGGCGTCTCGAAGGTCAGCCTGCTGCGGCACGAGACGCTGCCGGGCGCGATCAATCCCTACCTGCTCGACCTCACGCCGACGCTGGCCACCGACGAAGAGTGGACCGTCGAGGACCAGGGCTTCGTCAAGGCGCGCAACGCCTTCTGCGCCAAGCGCGACGGCATCACCGCCGGGGAGTTCGTGCCGCGCCACGTGGCCGCGGTTAGGCGCCGGCTGGCGATCCTTGGCCTGTCCGTGGACGAGGAAAGCCTCGAGGCCTACACCGGCTTTGCGCGTAGTGGCGGCACGATCCGCTTCGGCGGCCGCTATGCCACGCCGCTGCACAGCGAGATCTTCTATGACGCGCGCGACAGTGGCGAGGCCTTCACCCGGATGCACGGCATCCTCGAGCGTGACCGCCGCAAGCTGGTGGTGAACCTGGCGCGGATTGCTCCGCGGCCCCTGCCGGGGCACGACACCATGACGACGTATGCGGCAATGCTGAAGGAGGGCGGGGCAGTCGCCGCTCCGGCGCCCGCACCCGTATCGACCGCGGCAGCGGCCGCGGCGCCGCAAGCGCCAGCCTCCGCGCCGTCGGCCGTGGCCACCGCGCTTCCCGGTGCAGTTTCGCCCGCCCCGGTTGCTCCGGCACCAACGCCACCGCCTGCGCCGGCCGTGCGTGGCGACGAGGTTGCCTGGGCCGACTTGCCCAACTATCTGGACCGTGACTTCGAAGTGACAACGGCCCACATGGGTACGCGCGAGGTCCGGCTGGTGGAAGCGGGCAAGGCCGAGATCACCGTCGAGGGCAGCGTCCAGGGCGGCGGACGGGTGAAGAACCGGATCTATCCGGACGGATTCATCCGGGCCGTGCTGATTCGGTAAAGCGCGGCTAGAGGCGCTGGGCGGCGGTGATGACGAGCGTGCTGTCGCCGTCATCGACTTCTTCCGATCCGACCGTCACCCGCACCCTGGCGCCGTCCTCCGGCACGTCCAGCAAGAGGGCGAGGGCGGTCGGCATTTTCACGCTCAGCGCGTCCTCGCCGAACTGCAGGGTGGCGTAGGTCTGCGTGCCGTCGCCCGCAGCGCCGCCCTCCAGGTCGAAGAACAGCGTGCCCTCGACAGTGGCGGGAAGGGTGTCGAGGGAGGCGACGACGGGACCCGTGGGGGCGGGCGCAGGCGCACCGGGCGCGGAGGGGCCGCAGGCGGCGAGGAGCAGCACAAGTCCGGCCGAAGCCAGTGCGGTCGCTATGCGCATGCGGAGGTCCCCCGACGTCGTCGTGGGCCGATGCTACGAGCGGGCGGAGGCGGGTGCAACCCGGTCCCACTGCCCGAGCCCGGCCGATTCTCGTACGATCCCATCGAACCCGAATCCGAGCCCACGATGACCCGCGACGACGAGATCCTTCACACGCTGCAAAAGATGCTTGCCAACCAGGAAGCCGCACTGGCCGTGCAGCAGACCGCGCTGGCCGCGCAGGAGCGGGCGCTCGCCAATCAGGAAGAGGCCATCGCGCAGCAGAAGCTTTCCATCCAGAAGCAGATGGGCCACATCAAGCTCTACCGCGGGGTGTTGATGGTGGGGGTGCCGCTGGTGGCGGTGCTGGTCTACATCTTCTTCAAGATCGCAGGGCCGTATCTATAGCTCTCTGCATCAGACGGGGCGTACGTCGCCAAACCCGCCTTGAGCGATGAATGCCTCGCGGCGCGCGATCTTCAAATCCGACGCCATCATCTCCGACACCAATGCCGAGAAGCTCGTGCGTGGGGTCCAGCCGAGCTTGCTACGCGCCTTGCTCGCATCGCCCAGCAAGGTCTCCACCTCGGCTGGACGGAAGTAGCGCGGATCCACGGCGGTAATGACCTGGCCGGGCTCGACGGCGGAATCCGCCGGGGCGGAACGCACGAGGCCTTGCTCAGCCTCGCCTTGGCCCTGCCAGTCAATCTCGATGCCCAGCTCGCGGGCTGACAACGTGACGAAGTCACGCACGGAATGCTGCTCGCCGGTGGCGATCACGAAGTCCTCGGCCTCGGGCTGCTGCAACATCAGCCACTGCGCCTCGATGAAGTCACGGGCGTGGCCCCAATCGCGGCGGGCGTCGAGGTTGCCAAGATACAGGCACTCCTGCTGTCCCAGGTGGATGCGGGCGAGCGCGCGGGTGATCTTGCGCGTCACGAAGGTCTCGCCCCGCAGTGGCGATTCGTGGTTGAACAGGATGCCGTTGCAGGCAAACATGCCGTAGGACTCGCGGTAGTTCACCACGATCCAGTAGGCGTAGAGCTTGGCAACGCCGTAGGGCGAGCGAGGATAGAAGGGTGTGGTCTCCTTCTGTGGCGTCTCCTGCACCTTGCCGAACAACTCGGAAGTGGAGGCCTGGTAGAAGCGCGTGGTCTTCTCCATGCCGAGGATCCGGATCGCCTCAAGCAGGCGTAGCGTTCCCAGGGCGTCGCCGTTGGCGGTGTACTCGGGGGTTTCGAAGGACACCTGCACATGGCTCTGGGCGCCTAGGTTGTAGATCTCATCGGGCCGCACCTCTTGCAGGATGCGGATCAGGTTGGTCGCGTCGGTGAGGTCGCCGTAGTGCAGCACGAAGCGGCCGTCGGACTCGTGCGGATCCTTGTACAGGTGATCCACGCGCTGGGTGTTGAAGCTGGACGCGCGGCGCTTGATGCCGTGCACCTCGTAACCCTTGTTCAACAGGAATTCCGCGAGGTAGGCGCCGTCCTGACCGGTGACGCCGGTGATCAAGGCCTTTTTCATTGCCGAAGTTGCTCCGTGGTGTCGGGGGCCGCCGCGAGGCGTCGCTGCTCGGCGTCGACCATGCGGCGGGCAACGCCCGCCAGGGTCGTACGGGCCTGCCAGCCAAGGTGTTCGCGGGCCTTGCCGGGGTCGGCGAGGCTGGAGTGCACGTCGGTCGGGCGCAGCAGCTGGGGCCGCAATTCTACATGCTGGCGCCAGTCCAGGCCCACGGCGGCGAAGGCCTCGTGGATGAAGTCGGCCAAGGGGCGGGTCTCGCCCGTGGCGAGCACGTAGTCCTCAGGCGCATCGGCCTGGAGCATCCGCCACATGGCCTCGACGTATTCCGGGGCCCAACCCCAGTCGCGCTCGATGTCGATATTGCCGAGCTGGAGCGGGGCGGTGTTGCCGGCGGCAATGCGGCAGGCGGCGCGCACGATCTTCTGGGTCACGAAGCGCTCGGGGCGCAGCGGCGACTCGTGGTTGAAGAGGATGCCCGTGCAAGCGTGTAGTCCGAAGGCGGTCCGCCAGGTGGCGACTTGCCAGAATGCCGAAGCCTTGCCGATCGCGTACGGACTGCAGGGGCGCATCGGCGTCGATTCATTGGCGCGCTGGCCGCTCGTGTCGCCGAAGCACTCCGCCGAGCCTGCCGCGAACAGGCGGAACGGAACCACTGACTTTCGTTGCGCCTCCAACAGGGCGGTCGTGGCGCCGCTGGTGCTGCGCAGCGTTTCCACGGGTTGCTCGAAACTCAGCCCGACCGAGCTTTGGCCGGAGAGGTTGTAGACCTCGTCCGGCCGCACGGCCGCTATGACCAGTTCCAGTCGTTCGGCGTCCGCCGGATCGATGACGTGCAGGTCCACACGTTCGGCAATGCCGAGGTGCGCGAGATTATCGGCGCGACCGACGCGGCCACCCCCGGCAACCCGGTAGCCCTTGTCCAGCAGCAACTTAGCCAGGTAGCCGCCGTCCTGGCCGGAAATGCCGAGTACGAGCGCAGTGCGACCCACCTCAGGCCCCCGCGATCCGGCGGAAGACCAGATCCAGTCGCCCCACCGGCGCAGCCAGGTCTTCGATCGTGCCGTCGTTGACGATCACATCACTCGCCAGCGCGAGCCGGTCGGCGCGGGGCGCCTGCGACTCGACCATGCGCCGAGCCAGTGCGGCATCGACGTGATCCCGGGCCATCAGTCGGGCCAGCTGCACCGAAACAGGGGCGTCCACCACCAGGCGACGATCCAGCCAGGCGTAGGCGGAAGCCACACCGACTTCGGCAAGGAGCGGAATCGCCGCGATAACGTAAGGACCCGGCGCAGAGGCGCACTCACGCTCGATGATGGCGCGGATGCGTGGGTGGGTGATGGCCTCCAGGTCCCGTCGCGCCTGCGGGTCGTCGAAGACGAGTTCGCGCATCCGCACGCGATTGAGCATGCCATTGGCCAGCAACAGGTCGGCTCCGAAGCGGTCGGCAATCTCGGCCAGCGCCGGCTGCCCCGGCGCGACAACGGCACGGGCAGCCAGGTCCGCATCTGCGACGACGACGCCGAGGGCCTCGAACAGTCCAGTCACCGCACTCTTGCCGGAAGCAACGCCGCCGGTCACGCCCACCACGAAACCGGCCATGTCAGTGCAGCCTGGTCACGTCGGTGAGATCCAGCGCAGGTACATGCCCAGCAAGTCGGCGCCGCTGATGAACTGGATCCAGCCGGCGATGGCAAGGTAGGGCCCGAAAGGAATCTGCGTGCCGCGGTCCTTGCCGCGGGCCAGCAGCCAGATCGAGCCGATGATGGCGCCGACCAGAGAGGAGATCAGCAGGATCGGAATGATGGCCTTGATGCCGCACCAGGCGCCGAGCGCGGCCAGCAGCTTGAAGTCGCCGTAGCCCATGCCCTCCTTGCCGGTGATCAGCTTGAAGAGCTTATAGACGCTCCACAGGCTCAGGTAGCCGGCGGCGGCGCCGAGGATGGCGGAGACAGGGTCGACATACACCGTGACGAGGCTGGCGAGCAGGCCGATCCACAGCAGCGGCAAGGTCAACTGGTCAGGTAGCCAGGTCGTTCGCAGGTCGATGCCGGAAGCGGCCACCAGGATGCCGGTGAAGACCAGGGCGAGGCCGCCCTCGAGGCCAACGCCGAAGCGCCAGATGCAGGCCGCGAACAGGATGCCAGTCAGCAACTCGACCGCCGGGTACTGCCAGCTGATGGGCTGGCGGCACTGCCGGCACTTTCCGCCCAGTGCCACGTAGCTCACCAGAGGAATGTTTTCCCAAGGCGCGAGCTTGTGTCCGCAGTGGCGGCAGTGCGATCCCTCGACCACGATGCCGGGCGGGGTGGGGTCGTAGGCCTCGGCGATGCCGAGGGTTTCCCGAGCATCCTGCTTCCACTGCCATTCCAGGCGCGCGGGCAGGCGCAGGATCACTACGTTGAGGAAGCTGCCGACCAGCAGCCCAAAGAGCGCGGCGGCCGTGATGGCCGCCGCGGGCGTCGCCAACAGGCCTTCGAACATCCCGTCAGATGGTCGCGGCGAGCTTGAAGATCGGTAGGTACATCGCGATCACCATGCCGCCCACCATAACGCCAATGAGCACCATGATCATGGGCTCAAGCAGGCTGGCCAGCGCGTCCACGGCGTTGTTGACCTCCTGCTCGTAGTAATCGGCGACCTTGAACAGCATGGTGTCGAGCGCACCGGCCTCTTCGCCGATCGAGGTCATCTGGGTGACCATGTGCGGGAACAGGGTTACCTGGTTCATCGCCATATTGAGCTGGTAGCCTACCGCCACGTCATCGCGGATCTTCTTGATCGCCTGGTTGTAGACAATGCTGCCGGTGGCGTCCGAGGTGATGTCGAGTGCCTCGACCAAAGGCACGCCGGCCTTGAAGGTCAGGGCCAGGGTGCGAGCGAAGCGAGCGATTGCAGACTGGTGCATGATCTGGCCGATCACCGGTGTCCGCAGGATCGCGCGGTCAACCAGCTCACGCATCTTTTCGGAGCGTTTCAGCACCGCAAGATAAGCAAACACCGCAGCGATGATCGAGCCAAAGACCAGCCACCACCACGTCACCATGAATCGCGATGCGTGAACGTACATCATGGTAAATGCGGGCAGCTCGGCGCCGAAGTTAGAGAACACGGCTTCGAACTGCGGAATGACCCAGATCAAGAGGATGGAAGAGACCGCGATGGCGATCGCAAGCACACCGGCCGGGTAGAACATGGCCTTGCGGATCTTGCCCTTTAGTGCCTCGATGCGTTCCTTGTAGGTCGCCAGGGTGTCCAAGACGGTGTCGAGCACGCCGGCGCCCTCACCTGCACGTACCAAGTTGCGGTAGAGGTCGTCGAATTGCAGCGGGTGGCGACCGAGCGACTCATATAGGGTCGAACCACCCGAGATGCTGTCGCGGATATCCTGCAACATTATAGTCATGCGCGGATTCTTCTGACCCTGCGACAGGATGTCGAAGGCCTGCACCATGGGCACACCCGACTGCAGCATTGTGGCGATCTGCCGGCTGAATACTGCGACCTCGAGCGCGGAGATACGGCTGCCTGCCGCGCCAAACATTGGCTTCGCCTTGGGCTTGACGACCTGAGGATTGATGCCCTGCTTGCGTAGGTCGGCGCGCACTGAATTGATGCTCTTGGCGGATACCTCGCCCTTCATCTTGACGCCACGCTTGTCCGTGCCTTGCCAGACGAAGGTGGTCATCGGATTGGTCCGCTGCTGGGGGGCGCGTGCGGTGGCTCGGGTGGTCGCCATAGGTCAGTCCTTGGTCACTCGGTTGATTTCGGCCAGGCTGGTGACGCCATTCCTGGCCTTGAGCAGCGCGGAGCGCCGCAGGTCGTTGACGCCGGAGCGTTCCGCCGCCTCGGCGAGGGCCAGCGCGTTGCCGCCGGCCAGCACGATCTTCTGGATTTCCTCGGTCATCGGCATCACCTGGTAGATACCGAGACGGCCCTTGTAGCCGTCATTGCAGTCCGCGCAGCCGACCGCCTCGTAGAGGGTGATGCCTGCCTTGATCTCTTCCGGCCGAAAACCCTCGGCCAGCAGGGCCGATTCGGGCAACTGCAGCTCGCGCTTGCAGTCGTGCAGGCGACGGGCCAAGCGCTGGGCGATGACCAGGGTCACCGAGCTGGTGATGTTGTAGGGCGCGATGCCCATGTTCATCAGGCGGGTGACAGTCTGCGGGGCATCGTTGGTGTGCACGGTGGACAGCACCAGGTGGCCCGTTTGCGCGGCCTTGATGGCGATCTCGGCGGTCTCGAGGTCGCGGATCTCGCCGACCATGATCACGTCCGGGTCCTGGCGCAGGAAGCTGCGCAGCGCGACCGCGAAGGTCATGCCCTTCTTCAGGTTAACCTGCACCTGGTTGATGCCGGGCACGCGCATCTCGACCGGGTCTTCGCAGGTGGAGATGTTGCGTTCGTCGGTGTTGAGGATATTCAGGCCGGTGTACAGCGACACCGTTTTGCCCGAGCCGGTTGGGCCGGTCACCAGAATCATGCCGTAGGGCTTTTGCAGCGCGTCCAGGTAGAGCTGCTTCTGGTTGTCCTCGTAGCCCAGCTTGTCGATGCCCAGCCGCGCCGCCGAACCGTCCAGCAAGCGCAGCACGATCTTCTCGCCGAACAAGGTCGGGCAGGTGCTGACTCGGAAGTCCATCTGCCGGGTCTTGGACACGTTGAGCTTGATGCGGCCGTCCTGCGGCACGCGGCGCTCGGCGATGTCGAGTTGCGCCATCACCTTCAGGCGCGCAGAGATGCGCGGATGCAGCTTGACCGGGGCTTTTGCCACCGAACGCAGGATGCCGTCCATGCGCAGCCGCACGCGGAACTCGTTCTCGTAGGGCTCGAAATGGATGTCGGAGGCTCCACGCTTGATGGCGTCGAGCATCACCTTGTTGATGAACTTGACGACCGGGGTATCATCGCCCTTGGAGTCGATGCCAGTGTCGTTGGCCTCGTCGTCGCCACCGGTCGCCTCCAGGTTCTCGAGGCCCTCGTCCTCGGTGCCATCCTGGTTGAGGCTGTCGCTCGCCAGCAGTGCCTGGTCGATGGTCCGCTTCAAGCGGTCCTCGTCCACCAGGATCGGCTCCACCGTCATGTTGGTGGCGAACTTGATGTCGTCCAGGGCGCGAGTGTTGGTTGGGTCGGACACGGCCACGTAAAGCCGGTTACCGCGGCGGAACAGGGGTAGGGCGCCGTGCTTCTGGATCAGCTCCTCGCTGACCAGCTTCACCGCCGAGTAACGCAGGTCCATCGCCGAGGCGTCGAACAGCGGCATGCCGAACTCGATCGAGTTGGCCGCCGCCACCTGTGCGTGGTTGACCAGCTTGTTCTCGAGCAGGTACAGGTGGGCCTGCTTCTTGGCCTTGGTGGCCTCATCCAGCGCCTTGCGGGCATCGGCCTCGCTCAGCACCCCGTCGATCACCAGGCGCCGCGTGATGCCGGTGATGCCGACCAGATTGGCGGTTGCTGCACTCATTCACTTTTCCCCAGTAGCACCGGGACTTTACCGCAATTTCCTCGATTTGGAAGTACCATCACGGGCCACCGTCCGGACGGTCGTCGCAGTTCGGCGCTTCCGGGTAAGCTGTGCCGGGAATAGGGGCTCGACCGATGCGTATTTCGTTGATTTTGCCGGCAAAAAACGAGGCCGAGGGCCTCCGCCAGGCCCTTCCGGGCGTGCGGCAGCTGCTTCCGGACGCAGAAATCATCGTCGTGGACGACGGTTCCACCGACCAGACGGCCCTCGTTGCGCGGGAATTGGGTGCGCGGGTTCTCAGTTCTCCCTATTCGATGGGAAACGGCGCCGCAATCAAGCGAGGCGCGCGCGAAGCGACTGGCGATGTCTTGATGTTCATGGACGCGGATGGCCAACACAACGTGAGGTTGATTCCGGAAGTTCTCGCGAAGCTTGCGGAGGGCTATGACATGGTCGTGGGCGCACGAGGTTGGGGTGGTCAGGCCAGCTTTGGCCGTGGCGTAGCCAACGGTCTATACAACCGTGTTGCGACTCTGATGACCGGACATCACGTAGCGGACCTGACATCAGGGTTCCGCGCGGTCAGAACCGATAAATTTCGAGAGTTCCTATATTTGCTCCCAAATGGCTTTTCTTACCCGACGACCATTACGATGGCGTTCTTTCGCAGCGCATATCCAGTGGCCTATGTTCCCATTCCAGTCGCCCAGCGCATCGGTTCAAGCCACATCCGGCCATTGCGGGACGGCTTACGCTTTCTCTTAATAATCTTCAAGATTGCAACGCTGTACTCTCCACTCAAGCTCTTTGCGCCTGCTTCGGTGGCTTTCGCACTCCTAGGGATGGGAAACTACGCATATACCTTCGCCGTAGAAGGGCGGTTCACGAACATGAGCGCTTTGTTGCTTAGCGCATCTGTAATCGTCTTCCTGATCGGGCTTGTCTCAGAGCAGGTCACCGCTCTCCTCTATCGTCGCTGACAGATGCGGCAGAATATTTTTATTGTCGGGACCCGGGCGCAGCTTATCAAGGTGGCTCCCGTCCTCGTAGCTTGCGAAGGGGCGAGCTTGAAGACACGACTGCTCATGACTGGGCAGCATGAGGAGACCATGCAAGATCTCATCATGGAATTCGGCATCAAGACTCGTCAGGAGGCCGCAATACCAGCCTCCGAACGATCTACAATTTCATCCTTGATCAAGTGGATACCGTCGGCCACGAGCGGTGTTTTCCGGTGCCTTAAAGATGCTTGCACCTATCCTGGCGGAACCAATGTAATTGTCCACGGAGACACCTTGTCAACCGTTATCGGCGCCGTATGCGGGAAGCGAGTGGGCGCGCAGGTAGTTCACCTCGAAAGCGGCCTTACTTCTAGGCGCATTTTCGACCCGTTCCCTGAGGAGCTTACTAGACGAGTCGTTTTTCGCCTGACAGACGCAGCACTTTGCCCCAGTTCGGACTCAGCCGAGTACATGCGTGCGGGCTACAGATGCCAAGTTATCGACACTGGCGGCAACACGATTATCGATGCTGTGCGGTTGGTGGGTGCCGATCCGCGCGCCCGAGACCGGAGTTCGCCATATATCGTGGCCTCGTTGCACAGGTTCCAGAATCTTTATGATGGCAAGCGCTTTAGGCAGTTGATAGGGATCCTTGAGAACTTGGCTGAACTCATGACCGTTCACTTCGTCTTGCATCCGGCGACGTCAAAAAAGCTGCACTCAAGTGGACTCTATGGCAGGTTGAGCAGAAGCCAAAACATCAGATTGACCCCCAGAATGGGCTACGGCGATTTTCTAAAGCTCGCGGCCGGTGCAGTTGGCGTCCTGACCGACGGGGGTTCCAACCAGGAAGAGCTTGCAACTTTGGGAATCCCGACCATCGTGATGCGCAAAAGCACAGAGCGTACCGACGGCTTCGGTAGGAACATCATCATGGAGGAAGGCGTTCAAGAAGGTGTCCCAAAGTTTGTCGAAAGAGGGGGGCTCGAGGCGCTTCGCTGCGAGCCGACGCATTTGGCGGAGCGAGGGCCCTCGCAACGCGTTGCCGCTTTCCTTGGAACTACCTAATCGCTGGCTTGGGCCATTTGCGCCGCTCGCGTACCGCCGTGCCATGCAGGAAGCTGAATCCATACAATCCCCTCGCGAGAAAAGCCCTGGCCTGGAACGGTAGCAATTTGAAGTGCAACGCAGCCTCGGCATGTGACGTAAGGTGTCGCACAATCGGCCAGAAAAAGGCGTCTACTGCGAGCAAGTAGCGCCGCTGGCCACAGTCGAGCTTGCTGAATGACATGGCTTGGTAGACGCTGGGATGCCGAGCAGAAAACTCTGCAGCGGCAAGCTCGCCGGCTTCCCCAAGTTTCCTGCTCACGGAAGCGAGTCCAACCTTATCCTCATGGCGAACCCGCGCGTTCGGTGTATGACGTCCTCGCCCTCCGGCGGCCGCGAGACGAACAAACAAATCGCGATCTTCGAACCCATGCCGTTCAAAGACGGTATCAAAGCCGCCAACTCGCTCAAAGAGGTCGCTTCGCACGGCAACGTTCTGGGTGGTGAAAGCCCAGAAGTCGCCGGCGAGAAAGCGCTCGCGGCGCCACCGGCTTCCGTCGCGTTGAAGCTGATCCCAGAATCCGTCGCCAGGTGTCAGCACCTCCCCAAAGCTAATATCCGCAGTTTCCATCAGGGCCGAAACGTGGGTCGAAACGAACGTAGGATCAGCTGGGACGCAGTCGCTGTCGATGAACACTATTATGTCGGCATTGGCTCGGAAGGCACCAATGTTGCGAGCGGTGCAGCGTCCACAGTTGCGATCTAAGCAAACGAGTTCGACACGCTTTCCGAACTGAGCCTTGAGCAGTGCCACTGATTCATCAGTCGATCCGTCATCAACGACGACAACACTAAGGCTATGACTTGGCTCGAGAACCTGTGCGAGTAGGCCTTCTATGCAGCGGGCGACGACAGCAGCGCCGTTATAGTTCGGTACGACGGCCGCAATTTTCACGGCAGACCTCCTCGAAGAGAGCGATGTATCGGCGTGAAACTTCCCTCATCGAAAACAATTCCTCCGCTCTGCCTCTGCAGTTTGATCCCATCTCCAACAGCGTCTCCCTGCTCGCTATTGAAAGCTTTGCGAGGACTTCGGACAGGGCGGACGGGTCGTTCGCAGGAACAACCCATCCCATAGACGAGTCCAAAAACTGGTCAAGGCCCCCACACTCTGTGATCACCAGTGGCAGGCCGCATTCCATAGCTTCAAGCCCAGCATTGGACATGCCCTCATACCTTGAGGGCAGCACAAAAAGGTCGGAAGCCAAAAGTCTCCGCCTAACGACAGTCACGTCCTTCTCCCCCTCGAACTCAAGTAGGCCCTTGGGGAGTTGCTCCGCTCTCCTTTTCAGGCTTTCAGCTTCGGGTCCGTCCCCAAGCACTGATATCTGCAGCGATTCCACGGTAAGCGGAGCCATAGCAAGGGCGTCGATCAGCACGTCGTATCCTTTTTGGGTGGCGAGCCGACCTACGCTAATAAGTTTCAGTTTGTCCGCCCCGCGGGTACGGCGAATCTCTTCGATCTCAATGCCATTCGGAATTTTCGAGATTCGCGCTCGTTCCAACCCAGCGTCACGTAGGTCTTGCTCCATCTTCGGTGCGATCAAATTCACGGCATTCACCTGACGATCGATCAGGCGTACAAGTAAACGGTAGCCTGGGACGGAACGCAGGTAGCTAAGGTCACCATGTGGCCCGGCGTTTGCAGGCGTTGCAACTAGCGGCGTTTTCAAGAGGCCAAGCTGCTTGCAAATAGCGGCCGTGGCAGCCCCATCGCCAAGGAAGCGACAGTAAATTACGTCTGCCCATCGTCTGTATCTCCAAAGCAATAAGCTCAGGCTAAGAAAGTAGCTGATTGCTCGACCCGCACGGCCAAAGCTCTGCACCGTCCAGATGCGCCGAACTTGGATCGAGCTCCCACCGATATCCACCTGCGATGCACCCATACGGCGCCCCAGGCAAATGACCTCATGGCCATCTTGAATCCACGCCTTTACGAGACGAGCTGCCTGCATTTCGGCCCCACCTACCACGAAGTGCGGTAGGTCGGATATGACCAGTATCTTCATTGTTCAGTCCGTGCCGACGCCGTGACATTCCCGCCAGGCAGAGAGCATCAAGACGCTCCAGAGAGCATAGCCCGCATCAATCCGGCCTTGGAGGTGCGCCTGCCAAAGCCTGCGCACGAGCGGAGAATCAAGCATCGGCAGGTTGGAAAGAGACTGCGGCGACAACAGCGACTCTGCCCAATCCCTCAACGGACCTCTCAGCCATTCACTGATCGGAGGCGAGAAGCCCTTCTTTGGCCTCTCGAACACTGTGGGTTCAACGTGTCTTGCCAGCACCTGTCGCAGTACCAGCTTGCCGCGATCGCGTACTCTAAGCAGCCGGGGTGGCAAGCGCCAGGAGAACTCCACCACACGATGGTCAAGGAATGGAACTCGAGACTCGAGTCCGACCGCCATAGAGGCTCGATCCAGTTTGACCAGTATGTTGTCCGGAAGATAATCGACTTGATCTGCAAACATGAGTTGGCGCAACGGGCCCATTTGGCTCACCGCTTCAGTCATTGTGACTCCGTGCGGCGCTACGCCCGACGCCAGTGCGGATGACCCGGCACCGCCGATGTATGCAATTCGCATCTCATCCAAGGTGCCTGCGTCAACTCTCTCCGCAAAGCGCTCAAGTCTGAAAGGTAGCTGTGCGTCCTTCATTGTATCGCGGAAGACGGTTCTTTCTCCAACCTGAGCCGCTGCCCTCAGTGCCTTTGAGAAAGCCTTTCGACCCTTGTTGCCTAACGGGCAAGTAACCTTCCACAGCCGTGGAATCGTTTTGTATCGCGGATAGCCCCCGAATAGTTCATCTCCGCCGTCACCCGACAGCGTAACGGTCACCGACTGCCTAGCCAGCTGTGAGACCAGAAAGGTTGGGATTGACGATTGGTCAGCAAAAGGCTCGTCATAGAGCTTCGGAAGACGCGGGATCATATCCATCGCATCGCGTCCACTCACATACAGTTCCGTATGTTCGGAGCCGATACGGTTTGCGACATCCCGCGCATGTGGTGCCTCATCGAACCCGGCTGTGTGGAATCCGATGCAAAATGTTCGGATGGCGGAACTGGCGTTTGACTGCATCAATGCAGCTATCAAGCTTGAATCGATCCCACCGGAGAGGAAAGCGCCCAACGGCACATCTGCAGTAGTTCTCAGAGATACGGCGTCGGAAAGCAGCGCTTCCAAGACCTCCGCTGCTTCCGATAGGCTGCCAGTGAAAGGCTCCGTAGCACCAGCGGAAGCGGCTGCACTGACTGACCAATAAGTCCTGGCCCTAAGGCTGACTTCATCCCATGACATCGGTTGGTGAAGCTCAGCACAACCTAATTTGAGGATGGTTGCAGGTGGTAGCCGGAAGATTCCGATAACGGCTGAATGAGGCCCCCGTACAAACCCGGCGCGTAGGTATTGAGCAATTTGCGCATGACAAAGTTTGGGTGTCCAGCCGGGCACCGCTGCGAGCGCGGTAAGTTCTGAAGCGAAAGCGAAGCGCCCTTGGATCCAGCCGAAGTAGAGCGGTTTCTCGCCCATCCGGTCACGGGCGAGCCAAAGCTCTCTCGCAGTCGCATCCCAGAGAGCCAAAGCGAACATGCCGTTGAACTTCTTCAGCGTGTTCTCAACTCCCCATCGCTCAAATGCGGCCAGCAGAACTTCTGTGTCAGAACTCCCTTTCCAGGGCGGCGGAGCAGGCGATGCGTCAAGCTCTCGCTTCAACTCCAAAAAGTTATACATCTCTCCGTTGTAGACTAGCGTGTAGCGCGACCCGCAAGATGCCATCGGTTGGCGCCCAGCTGCGGATAGATCGACAATCGAAAGTCTTCTCTGAGCGAGAACGAGGCCGGTGGAGCTATCTCGCCACAACCCGGAATCATCCGGACCTCTGTGAGCAAGCGCGCGCAACATTGATTCCCCTGCTTCGCGCGCAGCGGTTTCGTCGGGGTGAACCAAGCCACCAATTCCGCACATGTCAGGACCACGCCATGGATTAGTTCACGCTGATCTGTTCGCCGCGATGAGCCCATGGGGTCGCCGCCCCCCGCCGGCAACTATATTAGGACATCAATGTACTTGAGGGCGATCGATTCCAGAGAGTACTTAGCCAAATGTTCCGCAAGGCCATCTGGTGGCGGTTGGTCATCGTCTAGCGCTTCCAGAATGGCAGATGCAATCTCAGCCGGATTTCCTGTTTCAACGAGCCTACCGAACCTGCCACCTTCCAAAACCTCTCGAACACCCCCGCGGCAATTTGTGGCGACCACCCTGCAGCCGGACGCAAGCGCCTCGAGCAGAACGAGTCCAAAACCCTCCCATCGGGCAGTATGGGCAAAAACGGTTGCAGTCGCCATCGCTCGGCGCGGGTCTCCAACATAACCCAAGAATTCGACGTGCTGGCCGATTCCAAGTAAATCCGCAAGCCGCAACAGATCGGGAAGCGCTGGTCCCTCGCCCAAGATTCGGAGTTTTACATCGGTCGACTCACGAACGATCGCGAAGGCGCGCAACAAAGTTGGGAAGTCCTTCTGTGGCTGTAGCCGGCCACATGCAATGATAGATCGTTGGCGTGACAGAACGGTATCGGATCGGGGCGTCGCAACATGATCGGCCAACAGCGGGTTCGGGATAGTGACTATTCTCGACTCCCCGACTCCCGCAACATGCTTCAGGCTCCATCGAACGTCTGCTGAAATTGCAATTGCAAGATCCGCGCGCCTGTACAGCGTCTTGATTAGTGCCTTAGTCAGGAATCGTTGCGAAGGAGATCCCTCTGAGAGATCAAACTCCGTTGGATTTGCCTCGCAGATGACGACTTTACGCGCGCTTTGGGTGATGGCTTGGCTGAGGAGTGCGGTCACGTTTGCGCTTTGGACGGTGGATAAGAGGCACCACGGTCTTGCGCGCCTTAAGTAGGCTGCAAGCCGAAAGGCTCCTCGTATCGGAGTGCGCGAGCAGAGATTAACGAGGTTCAGCGAGGCTGGCACAGATTCGGCGAGACTTCCCTTGGAGTTTGCAACAACAAGGTCCACTCGATCAAAAACCCCCTGAGCAGCAATCTGGGCGCCAAGCGCAAGCATCAGTTTCTCCGCTCCTCCGCCCTCGAGCGATGGAATGAAGATGCTAAGGGTCTTACTCATGCAGGTACATCTCTCCAAAGAATGATGTCTTGATAGACGCTTGAATCAACTTCTTTCAAGGGGAGTTTGGAGTTTGGCCGGTCAACCCGCGCCCAAGACGTATACCCGAGCCGCTCCAATTCGACTGCCAAGCTTGTCCATGATTCGCCAGCGCGAGCAAGGGCGCTAGGGTTGATCTCCAACAGGATAATCGGGCTTCTGGAAGCACATGTATCAGACATTCCGCGCAGAGCGTCCACTTCGCCGCCTTCGATGTCGATCTTTATCACCGTGTCCGTTGCATTCGGAATCTCTCGTAACAGTTCATCCATGGAGTAAGCTTCAACTTCCACCGTTCGGTCGGACGCGGGCTCAGTGGGTCCGAGTACGTGAGCTTCACCGGAATTTCCGGGTGACGGGACGAACCGTATCGACTGACGGCTGGATCTAACTCCCACCGCGAACACTCGCCAGTTACACCGCGCATTAAAGGTAAGTGTTTTTCGAACACAACTAGCCAATCGAACCTGCGGCTCAACAGCCACAATGAATCCGCTACTTCCGATCACATGGGCCGCTAGCTGCGCAAACGCGCCTTGGTTAGCCCCGACGTCGACATATAAAGTGCCTTCTCGGAGCAATAAGCGGAGTGCACGGCCGACGTCCGATGCCTGCCAACACTCTGATATTGCGGCTAAAGCTCCGGGATCGGTGAGGTCGATCCAAACGGTCGTGCCACTCACGTTGACCTGTACAGCTCCGGGACGAGTCCGTCGGTAGAGAGTGGTAAAGATCAAATACACTCGCCGTCCCCACAAAATGGTGGGTGTGCGCACGAGCATCCCATAAAGTCGGCAATACCAACAAAAGAATCGAAAGCCTAATGGAAGTTGTTTAACGACATCGCTATCACCTGTCCACGCCAACACGCGAGACGTGAATATCCATGCGCCGTCTCCTTTGTACTCAAGAGCCCGCGCTAGCTTTCGAAATCGCTCCAACGCTACTTTCATCGAACCCTCCGAACGATCACTTCCCGCTTTTTAAGAACCAGCAGGCACGCTGTGATGACTATCGAGTCGTTGATAATCAGAGCAATAACGGCAGCCCAAATGGCGTAGGCGGGGACCGCTAGCAGCAGAACCAGAGTCGACGCGATAAACGCCACAATCTCGACGAAGTTTCGTGTGTTCTGCCGATCCGTGGTGGTGAGGCGTGCCGCTAGAAATTGCCGCAGCGGATTCGTCAGCAAGTAGATGCTCATCACTTGCAAAATTGCGACCGCTCCCTGGAAGTCGATTCCAAATACGGCCGGAAGGGCCGGAGCAAGGACGACCAACAGAAAGGAGCTGACTAGTCCATAGCCGACACAGATCTTAATGTAGGGGCTGAAGGTTGATGGAGCACCCTCATTGTTTAGCCTGAACAGTTTCGATGTCGCGGCCACAAGTAGGGATCCTATTGGAATAGTCGCTGCCTGGGCTACACGAAACGCCGCAGTGTACTGCCCCACGGAGGTGGCCGACGTAAACGCAAGCAATAGGGGTTTGTCGATCTCGCTCGAGGCCACGCTGGCTGCCCCTCCAAGCAGGTATGGGTAACCTCGCTGGATAATCTCTTTCTTGGAATGAGATGTGCCTCGCTTGACCTCGGCGAGCCCCGTTAGGCGTGCCAATAGGATCGTGCCACCCGTGCAAATTGCCATTGACGAAAGGTATAAGTACGAGAATTGCTCGAGACCGTGAATCTCCAGAAGAATGGTTAATGCAATGGCCGCTATGCGGGCGACGGAAGCCGCCGTCGCAATTGCCCCGAAAGTATGCATCTTTTCGGTGGCTTGAGCGGCGTAAACAAATGGCTGCAGCAGCGGGGCGAGTAGAACCTCCGAAACTGCTAGGGCCACTAGCGCGGTGAGTGGCAACAGTTGAGAGAAAGTTGCTGCTGACAATGCGACGGCGGCTGCGGCCAAACATACTCCGGACAGAAAGTACACTTGCAGTGTTGGGATGAGCCAGAGTGCCAGTTGTTCCCGATCTCGCGAGACTGAGCTGACCAAGGCAATGCCAGACCCAAGTCCTACAAGTTGACCGAGGGTGGTAAACAAAGCAATGACGCCGGCAATTACGCCGTACCCTTCGGCACCAAACCACCTCGCGATTGCAATCAATCCGCCCGTTTGCAAAGCAAGGCGAAAGTATGTCCAGCCTGTCGTTCTAAGGGCATTCGCGGCCAGCAGGCCAGGACGCCATCGCGTAACTGATCGAATATCCATTCTGGCTCACCGGGCGCCCCTGCTGCGGTATGGTACGGTCCGGACCTGTGTTTGGGGGGCATCGCGTGATCAATGTGAGGCAGTTGGCACTTGGCATACTTAGCCGCCTCCCAATGCTAGCTGAACCGATCGTTCGGGGAACAGGGGGCACGGACTCGGCTGAGTACTGCTACACGATCTGGCTTCGCCATTTGATTCTTTCAAATCGAAACGGTTCTGAGGAGTTCCCCAAAGTGGTGGCCGAACTCGGGCCAGGGGACTCGATCGGGGTAGGACTCGCAGCCCTGGTGTCCGGCGCCGACAAGTATGTTGCGTTGGATGTCGTCCGTCATCAGAGATTGCACGCAATCAGCGTCATCTTTGAACGAATTGTCGAGTTATTCAGGGCGCGCCATCCCCTTTGGGGCATCGAACATTTTCCCGGAATGGAGATCTCTGTCCCCTGTCACTTTCCGATCGAGTTGATCGGAGAGTCTCGCCTCAAGGAGGCCATGGACGAGCGGAGGCTTGATCGCATTCGAGATGAGCTGAGGTCTGGCAAAGGCCATTCGTTTGTAGAGTATAAGGCGCCATGGACAAGCATTTCCGATATAGACGAGAGCTCTGTGGACTTGTTGATCTCAAATGCGGTGATGGAGCACGTTGCCGACATCGATCTCGCGAACGGAGCGATCGCGCGCTGGTTGAAACCGGGCGGCATCGCGTCCCATCAAATTGATTTTCGCTCTCACGGCCTGTTCTCAACCTGGGATGGTCATTGGAGATGTCCTCATTGGCTTTGGAAGATGCTGTTAGGCAAGCGACCATACTTGCTCAATCGCCTTTCGTTGACCGATCATCTGCACAGCGCCCGTATTTCGGGTATGGAGATCGTCGCCGTGATGCGGCAGTCCAGGCAAAGGACCTCTGCAGCAAAAGTGGCCCGTGAATTCGCAGGAATGAACGAGCTCGACCGGGAAACGTCTGGAGCCTACGTTCTCACCCGCAGGCAATGACGACCCTAGATGCACGGGCGTGCGGGGCACGATGGCCTCGCGGCGGAAGGTGACTCAGCGGTCGCCGTCTCCGGCTGAGGATGGCGGCCGGTCAGCGCTGTGCTTCAGGAGTGCTTCGAGTTGCAACGCGGTGCCTTCGTTCTGCCCAACCCTCCCCATCTGCCGCAGTCGATGAATCTCTGATAGGGCATCTTGATACTTCCCTAGTGCGATGTAGAGCTTAGCGAGATTAATTGAGTACTGGGGCTCGTTTGGTCGTATCCGGGCCGACTCTCGCCACAGGCGGAGAGTGAGATCTACATCGCCCAGGACATTCAAAACGTAATCACCATAGATGTTTAAGACCTCCGGATTATCACCTTGTTCCAGTGCCGCCGAAAAGGTCTCCAGCATGTCGGCCGGCGGGAACTGGCATCGACGCTCAATCTCACAGCGTGTCATCGCGGCCAGGGCTCCGAGTTCCTCCGGCCCTATTGGGTCATGCCTCAGAGCCAGTTGAACCTCGTTCCACCATTCCTGTTTCACCGGCCATCCAGCCCGCGACGTGAGGATTAATGCAGCTTGTGAAGGGAGCAGCGAGGCGCCCGGCGCCTTTCGAGCCAGTTCGACTGCGTCCATGGCCGGGCCAAAATACGGAGATTCACTTCTGTAGTCGGAAAGTGTGACCAATATTCGAGCCAGATCGTAGGTAGCGCGGGGAGAATTCGGATGCTTTCTTGCCTCGGTGAGTGCAAACCTTACGGGATTGCTCCATTCCGTGGCTCGCAAGCGAGTCTGGAAACTGAAGAGCGCAAGAAGAATCACCGTGAGTAATGTGCCTGCCGTCCGAGTGCTTGTGCGGGTGGGAGCGAGGAGAAGGAGGTCCGCGATAGCAATGCAAATGCCTAGGCTCGAAAAATAGTTCCGATGCTCGAACACGAGCTCAAGGGGAACTACTGTTGCAGTAATCGCGTGTGCGCTGAAGAACCAGAAGATGCCCAAGGACATAATTGGCCTTCGAGGCAGTAGGTAGATTCCTACCGCCAAGAGTGACGCAAGCGCGAGGCCGCTACCCAGCGTTGAAAGCGGATCCAGGAGCGTGCGCGATATCTCGTAGTCGTCGTGGTACAGGCTCAAGGTGTCAAGATCCGGCAAAACGCTCCAGTGAAGGTAGTCCAGCAGCACCCGTAATTCGGTGAGCAAGCGAGTGCCCAACGTGAAGTCCCGTCCCAGAAACGCCCTTGGGTCCAAAGCCTGCGGCAAGACCCATGAAATGGCAGCGAGCGCGGGCAAAAAGAGAAGCGTTCCGTAGAGCCACCACAGTCTTTGCTTAGTTCTGTATTCCGAGCCCTGAAACTTGAACAGGCAAATCTCGAGGCACAGACAATAGAGCGGCAGGAGGGCCGCCGACTCTTTTGCACCAAGGCCGAGCAATGTGCAGGCAAAAAGTGAGCCCCACAGCCTCAGCCACCCGCCGCCGTGGAACACCTGTCTATGGCGAGTCGACGTGTACAAGCAAAGTCCGAGAAGCACAAAGCTGTGGCTGAGACTTTCCATTCGTTGTACGACGTACAACACGCCCATCAAATTGATCGGATGCACGGACCACGCAGCACTGACAAATAAAGAGACCGCGAGTGCCCGGTGAGATCTTGCTCCTAGATAGAAACCAAGAAGCGTCCGAAGGAGGTGAAAAACAAGTGCCGTGTTGACCAGGTGTATGGCGATGTTCGTCAGCTTCATTGCTGACGCGTCCATTCCTGTGAAGTAGTGATTAGTCGCAAACGTCACCATAGCCAAGGGGCGTTGGAGGCTGCTGGCTGGAGATGAGAATGCCGCACTCATCCATTCATTGAGGGCCAACGATGTAACTCTGAGTTCGGCGTTATTAACTAAGTTTGAAATGTCGTCAAATGCAAAGCCTCCGCCGAGGCCTGGCCAGTAAAGCCACGACGTGAGCAATAAGGTCGCCGCGACGCCAATCCAGCCTAAGCGATCGTGATGAGGAGAAACTGCCACCTTCACTCGCCCTTTTCCTGGATGGCGCGGCGCAGATTACGCCGCAGGATACTCATTTCGCGGGGCCAGTAGCCCTGCCACTCAAGCACTTTCATATGTAGCCAAGGCATCCCCACTCCGGGCCTTCTCAGCAATGGCCTATTTGCCTCATATACGTCGAGATGCTCTAGTGCTTCTTCATATGCGCCAGCGGAAGCAAGCATGGATGCCTGGCGTGCGGCAACGTCAGGAGATGGCAGGGCGATAAGTGCGTTGTTGAAATGTTGTAGTGCTTTGCGATTGCGCTTTCGCTCGAGTGCAAGCTGGCCGAGTAGGGGCTCGACATCTTGATTGCGAATATTCGATGCGTCGATTATCGGATTCGATGTTGCCGCGTGCAGCCACAGTTCCACATCGCGGAGTTCCAGGCCGGGACACTCATTCATGGCTGCAACAGTAATTGCTCGGCTGAGCCAGTTATAAGTTAGGAGCTCTGACTTTGAAGTGTGTCGAAGCGCATCAGCCAAAGCTTTCTTCTCTACCGCACTAGGACCCTTGGCGGCGCATCTTGCATCAATAAAGTTGAAGGCAATTTGGAGGTCGTGCGGATTCGCATTCCACAGCGGGGCTAGTCGCTCCAGTGCCGTTTGAACGCGGCCCGACTCGAGGTCGCTGATCGCTGCCGCGGCCTGAGCACGTACCGAGCTGGGATTCTGGTTTGCCCAGAGCCTCGTGAGCCTATCTGGCTGTCCCCAGATTACCGCGCGTTGGAAACTTGTAACCACGAGCAATGCGATCAGAGCGGTCCCTATTGCGCGCTTGGTGTTTAGATTAGCCCGCGAGCGGAACAACGCCCGGGCTATGGGCCAAAAAAGCAGCATGCTCGGGAGGTAGTTGCGGTGCTCGAAGTAAAGCTCGAGTGGCACAACTGTTGATTCCAGCACGTGCCCTGCCGCAAAGAAAAACACTGCCAGCGCGATGTCGGGATGCTTGAGCCTGATTCGGACTGCCAGCGCAAGCAGTCCTGCCAAAAACGCAATGGACCACAGGGTGCTAAGCGGATTGAGAATGTTCGTGGAGACTTGATAGCCGTCGTTGAACAGTCCGCTCGACACCGAGCGGGGGACGAACAAAAGCTGTAAATAGTCCACGATCACTCTGGATTCGGTAAGCATTCGCTCACCTATCGTCCATGGCCGAGTGGACAGTGGCGCGTCGATCAGACGCAATAGCGCCGCAAGGTAAACGAGGACAACGAGCGACGGCGCCCACATTACGACCAGCTGCAACCGACGCAACCGCTTTGCCGCGCCCTGGCGAGCAGGGGCTTGCTTGGAGAAAACGGTGATTTCCAGTGTGAGGCAAAGTAGCGGAACTAGCACGCCGTTTAGTTTGCTTCCCATGGCAAAAAGTGTGCCAAGTACGACGCCTGCAGCCATTAACGCCAAGCCTCTCACTCCATCGGAGTCGACAAACTGCCGGCGTCCCGATGTGTACGCGATTAGCGCTAAGAGGGTGAAAGTCGACGGCAACATTGCTTGCCGTTGCACGATGTAGAAGACCGTCGAGATGAATAATGGATGGGTCAGCCAGAGTCCAGCGCCAAGGAGCGCGACCGCATCTACAGACGGGTCGTTCGAATCTAGGGCGTGCCCGAGCTGACGCAGAAGTATGAAAAGGAGCGTTCCATTTACCAGGTGCAGCGTCAAGTTCGTGCGGAGGAATGGCGCAGGGTCTGCGGGCCAATTTCGAGCGTCCAGCAGAAAGCTGAGCAGGGACAAGGGGCGGCCGCCAGGATCTGCCGTTCCTGACGTGATGTAGCGCCAGAATGTTCGCCAATTGTCCACGCGCCCGTCGTTGCCGAGCGCATCTAGATTGACGTAGTCGTCAAAAAGGAAGCTGCCGTTGAGGCCGGGAGCGTACGCCATCCACGCGGCCGCCAATAAGACGGCTAAGACAGCAAGGGTGGAGATGGAAACCGATCGCTGATTCATCAACTCATTAGGCATGGGAGTACCGCAAAAGGAAAGGGCCGCCAATGGCGGCCCTTTGTTCAACTATTGAGCGTGGATCAGGTGCTGCTGGAGCAAGTGCAGCTGCTCGGGCACCACTTCTGCTTCAGCGCGGTGCTGACGCAGTGCCATTCGATGCTGCCAGCGTGCGTGATCGGCGAGAACGACAGCGAGCGGACGGACGGGCTCTTCAGCGAAGCATTTGCTTTGACGCCGCTGTAGGTCGCGGTGATGACGCCATCATCGACCGCTACCGCGCCGACGTACTCGCCCAAGATCGAGGCCGGTGACGCCAGGCCCGCGGAAACGTTAGCCGCGGGGAAGTAACCACGATTGTTGACGAACTCGCCCACGGCCGTCTTGATGCCGTCAGCCAGCGACGAGCCTTCCGAGACCTGCGAACGGATCACGTAGTCCTGGTACTGCGAGATGGCGATGGCGGCCAGGATCGCGATGATGGCGACCACGATCATCAGCTCGATGAGGGTGAAACCTTGCTGGTTCTTCATTGTGTATCCCCTAGGGTTGTTTGAGTCACGTGCACTGCGAGTACAGCGTTCCAGTCCTTCGGTAAACCGACCGCTGCGAACGTGCGGTAGTAGCATTGCACTATCCATGCCAACAAATCTAGCCCTAGGTGCCGCGAATCAGGTCACAAATCTGAGCACAGGCGGGAACTTAGCGCCAGGACTGTCGTAGTAAATGCCTACCAGTGTCAGATTGTGACGCAGGGGGTCAGGACAGGGGCCGGCGGAATACCCCGACCACGGTCTTGCCAACCGAATGGAACAGCAGCGGGTCCAACACCCGCGAGGCCGGCACCATCACCCCATCCCAGAGTCGAATCTGCGCTGGAGACGGCATTGACGCCTTCAGCAGCCAGCGGTTGGCGGTGCTTGCAAGCAAGCCCACGCTGTCGAGATAGAACATGGATTCCTGCTCGAGGGCGGTGGGCTTGGCCGCGGCCAAGGACACCCGCGTGTAGCGGCGCACATGCCCGACGGCGGCATCGAAAGGGGAATACAGCCAGGCGTGCGCCGGCGCGAGCACGATGATGCGACCGCTCGTTTCAAGGTGCTTCGCGACCCGCTCGAGTTCGCCGCGGTCATCGGCAATGTGCTCCAGCACGTCCACGTACAGGACGGTATCGAAACGCGCTTCGGGATCCAGGTCGGCGGTGGTGCCCGCCTGGACCTCGACGCCTCGGGGAAGATCGCCCGCGGTCACCGCCGTGCGTATACGGCCAGCCAGCTCAGGATCCGGCTCCAGCGCAAGGTAGCGCTCGAAGCGGTGCGCCGCGAAGGCCCGTGCCGTGGCCCCGAGCCCCGCGCCGACGTCGAGGATCCGCTGGCCCAACCATGGCTGCAGCCGCGAGGCCCAGTACCGCTTCCAGTGATGGGCCTCGGCGAACAACTCAAGCTCGCTGCCGACGTAATGCGCTTCCATCAGCGCGCCCCGGGACGGAAGACCAGCCAGCGATTGCCGAGATAACTGCCGATCACCTGAAGCCCCGTGGCGATGAGGAAGCCGACACGATAGTCCCGGCCGGCCAGGTCCGTCCACGCGAACAGCACCAAGCCGTGCATCACCGCCATGGCCGAGTAGAGCAGCCCGAACCGCAGCGCCTGGCCTGCCATCGGTCGGGAGGCGGACTGGAAGACGAAGTGGCGGTTGCCCAGGAAGGACACGCTGATGCCGACAGTCGCGGCCAGGAGGTTGGCGATACCCGCCAATGCCATGCCGACGACCTCGAGCAGCGCGAACAACACCGCGAAGTGGACGGCCGCGGCGAACAGGCCGTTGATGACGAAGCGCAGCGCCCGAGCCGCTTCGCTCACGCGCGCTGGCGTCCCCGCACCGCCGACCACAGGGCGTGGATCGGAACCAGCGCCAGGGCGTAGATCAGCGGGCGGAACGGAATGGCGTAGCGTGGGAAAGGCGCCACCACCATGTGCAGGCCGATCGCGTACAACACCACCAGCGCGACGATGGCTGCAGGCAGCCAGGTGGGGCCTGCGATCGTCGGTGCGCCCCGGACGCGAGATGCGACGAGCGCCACGCCCAGCAGCCCCAGCACCATCAGCGGCCAGTGCGCCGTGATCGCGAAGTCACGGATCACCGCGAACAGTGGCCGTTCGTAGTAAGGGTTGGACGGAGTCGGATAGATCTGGATGTCGAGCGCCTGGACGTTCTTCAGCGACAGGAAGAAGTAGGGCTTGCCGACCAGGAACCAGCGGGCGTAACGCCCTGGCTCGCTGCCGAAGCTGTCGCCCAGGTGGGCGAGCAGCGCCTGCGGGCTCTCGATGTGGGCCGGGTAGTCGGGGTCGAACCGGTAGGGGAAGCCGAAGGTCTCCGGCCGGTTGTCGAACTGGAAGTCCGGATAGGCGCCGTGTGCCACCGAGTTGACCATGAGGCTGGGGCCGGGCTGGTCGACAGTGGCGTTGCGGATCACCCACGGTGCGAGCACCGCGCAAAACACCAGCAGCGATACCAGCGCCGGCCTCCGGAAACGCCGAAGCGCCGGCAACGCGACCGCGAGCAGGAGGAAGAGCAGCGGCAGGAACTGCACGGTCGGCCTGACCAGCGCGCAGGCGCCCCACAGGAGTCCGGCCAGCGCCGCCGTTCGAAGCTGCAAGGAGCTGGCCGCACGGATCGTCGCCAGCGTGCCGGCCAGCAGGAGGAAGGTGAAGGGTGCTTCGGTCAGCAGGTAGGCACTGGTCATCGTCAGGTGCGGGCTCAGCGCCGTCAGCAGTCCGGCGACCAGGGCCAGCCCGCGTGGCAGGAAGCTCGCGGCGATCAGGTAGATGAGCCACACCGAACCCACGCCGAGCAGCGCCTGGACGAGGCTGACCCGATGCAGGTACTGCTCGCTCGGCTCGGGGTTGCCGACGGCGAGCAGGAACAACGGATAGCCGGGCGAGCGAACCTTGTCGGGCGCGGGTGGGGTGCCGATCTCCCCGGTGGGTCGCGCCGAGGAATAGACGCCGTGGTTGCGCAGGTTCCAGGCGTACGAGAAGTACTCGCCGGCATCGGCCCGCAGCGGATGGTCCACCACGGTCTTCGACACCACGGTGAGCTGGAGGAAGGCCGCCAGCGCCAGCAACAGGAGGAGCAGCAGTTGCGGAACCTTGCTGGCCGCCGGGCTCGCCTCGGCGGCTGTGGTCACGGCTTGTCCAACAGCAGGCGGTCCGCCGTGAGCCGGTGTGCCACGAGTGCGATGATGCCTAGGCCCGCTAGGAGTGCGACTCCCCAGCCCCACTCGAACCCGAACTCGGCCCACGTGCAGGCCTCGCTCTGTTTGCCGCAGTGCCCCAGCCACCAACGGATGAGGGACAGTCGCCAGAGCGCCAAGCCGGCGGTGATGGCTACGGCGACGACCGCCGCTACCGCGAAAATTCGCTTATGTCGCAGAGTCAGGGGCGGGTAGCGAGGCCGCGCCGGTCGATCGTCGCTCATTCCATCTCCAGCTTCTTCAGCTTGTAGCGCAGCGCCCGGAAGGTGATCCCCAGTTGTGCCGCCGCCTTGGTCTTGTTGTAGCGGCAGGCCTCCAGCGCGCGCTGGATGGATTCGCGTTCGATCTGTTCCAGTGCACTCGGCAGGGCGCCAGTGAACGCGCGCGCGGGCGACGGCTGTCCGTTGACAGCGGCAGGCATCAGCTCAGGCAGGCTCAGGTCCGCAACGCCAATCGAAGCACCGTCGCACAGCGCCACCGCGCGCTCAAGGATGTTCTCCAGTTCGCGCACGTTGCCGGGGAATGGATACTCCTGCAGCGCGGCCTGCGCCGCCGCGGAGAGTGGCGGCAGTGTTTCGCCGAGTTCGGCGGTCAGGCGAGCGAGCACGGCTTCCGCGATCGGAAGGATGTCCTCCTTGCGCTCCCGCAAGGCCGGCACCGGCAGGCCGATGACGTTGATTCGGTAGTAGAGGTCGTGGCGGAAGCGCCCGTCCTCCACCAGTTTGGCCAGGTTCTTGTGCGTGGCCGACAGGATGCGCACGTCGATCGGGATCTCGGCCTGGCCGCCGACCGGGCGCACGCTTTTTTCCTGGATGACCCGCAGCAGCTTGACCTGCAAGTGCAGGGGCAGCTCGGCGACTTCGTCCAGGAACAGGGTGCCGCCATTGGCGGCCTGGAACAGGCCTTCCTTATCGGCATGGGCGCCGGTGAAACTGCCCTTCTTGTGGCCGAACAGCTCGCTCTCCATCAGCTCGGACGGGATCGCGCCGCAGTTGACCGGCACGAAGGGGCCGGTGGTGCGGGGGCCTTGCTCGTGGATCAGGCGGGCCACCAGCTCCTTGCCCACGCCCGACTCGCCGGCGATGTAGACCGGGGCCTGGCTGCGGGCCAGCTTGGCGATGGTGGCGCGCAGCTGTTGCATCCGCGGCGAGTCACCAACCAGGCGATTGCCGGTGGGCTGCTGCGCCTTGCGCTGCTCGCCCAAGTCCAGCGCGTTCTGCACCAGCCGACGCAGGACCGTCAGGTCCACCGGCTTGGTGACGAAGTCGAAGGCGCCGGCCTTCAGCGCGTCCACCGCGGCCTCGACGTTGCCGTAGGCGGTGATCATCGCCACCGGCACCTCGGGATAGCGCTGGCTGATGTGCGCGATCAGGTCCAGGCCGCTGCCATCGGGCAGGCGCATGTCGGTCAGGCACAGGTCGTATTTGTTGGCCGCCAGCTGGGCCTTGCCCGAGGTGACGTCGGGGGCCGTGTCCACCCGCAATCCCATCCGTCCCAGCGTGAGCACCAAGAGTTCGCGGATGTCGCGTTCGTCGTCGATTACGAGGGCGCTACGGGGGGTGGGCATGAACGGCCGGTCTTGGGGGGTGAACGCGAGATAACTCTAACAGTTAACCCCTGCTCTAGCGCAAGCCGACCGGCCGGTACACCTTGAAATAGCCGGTATCGGCAAGCTGCGCGTAGTCGGTGGCATCCACGCCGAGCCGGCCCAGGATGAGTTCAAATTCGGACGGATCGGAGGCGACGACCAGCGGAGCCAACTTCAGGTCGCCTGGTAAGCGGTCGTAGTGGATCAGCCTTGCCGGGGCACCCAGGACCTGGAGCGCGTAGAAGGCTTCGTAGCCGGAGACGATCGGACGCTGCGCACCTTCCGCAGCCCATGCATCGAGGATTGATTCGGGCAGGTAGCCGTCACGGAAGTACTGGTGACAAAGGTCGTAGTGCGTGGGGTCGCCAGAGCCTTTCGCGCCGCGGCAGTCGGTCCCGACTGGAGTCGCAAACAGCAACAAGCCGAGTGCGACAAGGCCACCGGCAGCCGCCGCAACCTGGCGCCGTTCGACGAGAGCGCGGGCACCTTCCAGCAAGAACTTCGTCATGACTGCAATCCAGACGGGCAGGAAGGGAACGAGCGTGCGGGGGAAGGGAGGATTCGGCATCACCACGATCAGCGTGAGGAACCCCAGAGCAACGGTGAGCGGCACGATCGTGTCCGATCGCCGGGGGTCGCTCTTGGCGATGCCCATGATGGCGACGGCGAGTCCGGCGCCCGTGAGTGGGAAGAGCCATCGAAAATTCGCCGACGAAGCGCGTAGCCATTCGGCAACCAAGTCCAGGCGGCCCCACGGACTGAAGTCATGCCCGGCAAACCCTACGAGCTCTCCCCATATGCCTGCGTATGCGAGTGCCAGCGCGAGGGGAGGGCCTGCAAGCAGCAGGGCAACGGTCCTCCAGACCTTCGCGGGCGCCGCGGGAACGGACGCGTAATACAGGCTCAGGCTAGCAGCCCCCGCTATCACGGACAGCCAATAGACGTTGGTCGGAAGGATGGCGACTGATCCAAGGCACGCGGCCAGGTACGCTGCATGCCACCGTCGCGCATGCCTGGTGCTCGCGGCCAGCGCCAGGGACGACAGGAACGCCAGGGCCATGAAAAGCCACGACGGCCCGTATCCACGCAATTGGGTTGCGAAGTTTTCGCTAACGGGAGAGGTCGCGAATATCAACGTGGCGATGGCCGCACAGGTCGCGCCTCCGAGTCGCCGGGCGGCGGCATACGCAAGGGGAATCGCAGCCGCGAAAAAGAGCAATGGCAGCATGCGCAGCGAGAAGAGATCGACGCCGTCGGGATGGAGCTGCATCCAGGCGGACAACAATGATGTGAAACCCACGTGGCTGTTCGGCGACACGTAGTCCTGGAAGGGTGCGATGACGCCACGGGAAGCATGGAACAGGAGCGTGACCGCCTCGTCCTGCCAGATGGCCTCCTGTGCGTGCGGTAGCGCCAGGAACAAGCCCCACGCAATGCTCAACGCCATCACGAGGGCAGTTATCACCTTCCCCTCGAGAGCGGATTCGAGTTCCCCGAACCGATTCAAGAGCGGGTTCCGGTCACAGTGGCACCGGGCGCGCGCCGTCCCACAGCGCCTGCGGCGCCGGCATCAGGATCCGGAAACAGCTTCCTCCCGCCGCGACGGGCTCGAAAGTCAGCACCGCCTGGTTGACCTCGCAGAGCTGGCGGGCGATGTACAGCCCCAGCCCGGTGCCGTGGGCGCTGGTGGTGTAGAAGGGCGCGAAGATCTGCTGCGCCACGCGCGGGGCGATGCCGGGGCCGCGATCGATGACCTCGACGATGGGTGCACCGCTGGCCTGCTCGCGGCGCACGGCGACGGTCACCTTTGCCGGCTCGCCAGGCTTACGGCCGTAGGTCAGTGCGTTGTGGACAAGAATCGTCAGCACCTGGTGCAGCTGCTGCCGGTCGGCCAGTGCCACCACCCGCGTACCGGGGTCGGTGGCGACCAGCAGGTCCGTTTCCAGCGGATGGCTCTCGGCGTAGTCGTTGACGAACTCGCGGGTGAAGGCCACCAGCTCCAGGCTTTCGGTTTGAGTGCGCTCCTGACGGGCCAGGCCGAGGATGTTCTGCACGATGCCGTTCATGCGCGTGCATTGGCTGTGGATGATCTCCAGCAGGCGCTTGTCGGTTTCCTTCAGGTCGGGCGATTCCTCCAGCAACTGAGTGGAGTAGTTGATCGCCGCCAACGGGTTGCGCACTTCGTGCGCGATGCTCGCCGACAGGCGGCCGAGGGTGGCGAGGGTGAGTTCCTCGGCGCGGCCGGAGTAGATGCGGCTGTCCTCGAGGAAGATCACGAACAGCTTGTCGGTCAGGCCGAGCGAGACGAAGCGCGGCAGCACCTCGGGCCCGCCGTCGAAAAAGGTCATGGCCGGTGGCGTCGGGATGCGTTCGTTGCGCCAGTCCCACAAGGATTTCTGCAAGGCCGGCGCGACGGTGAGCAGGTCCTTCTCCGGCGTGCCGCCTCCGAGCAGCGCCCAGGCCGATTCATTGGACAGGCGGATGCGGTGGCCCCCATCCACTACCAGCACGCCGGTGCGCATGCGGCGGATGACGAGTTCGTTGAGCTCGCTCAGGCTGGCCAGGTCCTCGCCGCGGCGCATGGCCAGCGCTTCGGACTCGCTCATCTGCCGGCGCAGTTGCTGGCACAGCAGCACCGTGCCCAGGTAGGTGACGCAGAACATCACTGCCTCGGCGGCGGTGCGCGCCTCGCCGTGGGCGGACAGGCGGTTGAAGGTGTACTCGCCGAGGATGATCAGCGCGGCGGTGACGGCGAAGCCCAGGCTGGCCGCCGGCGTCAGGATCAGCGCCGCCGCGCCGAGGTTGAACACCATGAACATGGCCATGCCTGACTCGCCGCCGCCCATGGCCAGCAGTGCCACGGCCCAGGCCGCGATGTCGAACACCAGGCCGACTGCCGCTTGCCGGCGCAGACCGAAGTCCGGCCGACGACTCGTATAGAGCAGGAACAGGCCGACCAGGAAGTAGCCCATGGTCGCGATCTGCAGCAGCACCGGCTCGCGAATCTCGGCCATGGTGGCGCCCAGCGGCGTAAAGGCGACGATGCCGAGGATGCCGGCCTCCAGCACCCGGAACAGGGCGAAGAAGTACAGCTCGCGGTGCTGCGGCGTGGCCGGGGCGGGGGCAGGGGGCATCGGGCGGATGGTATCCTAGCGCCCCCCACGCCCGAGGCCGATGCATGAATTTCCACGAGTACCAGGCCAAGCAACTCTTCGCCGAGGTCGGCATCCCGGTGCCCGCCGGGCGCGTCGCCCGCACGCCCTCCGAGGCGGCCGAGGCGGCCAAGGCGATCGGCGGCCACCACTGGGTGGTGAAGGCCCAGATCCACGCGGGCGGCCGCGGCAAGGCCGGCGGCGTGAAGCTGGTGAAGACCGTGGACGCGGTGCGCGACGCCGCCAAGGCCATGCTCGGCACCGGCATGGAGACATACCAGACCGCCGGCCGGGCCCTGCCCGTGGACAGCGTGCTGATCACCGAGGCGACCGACATCGTCAAGGAGCTGTACCTGTCCCTGCTGGTGGACCGGGCGACCAAGACCCTGACCTTCATCTGCTCCGCCGAGGGCGGCGTGGAGATCGAGAAAACCGCCGAGACCAACCCGGACGCCATCCACGTCGTCAACGTGGACTACGTGCAGGGCCTGCAGCCCTACCAGTGCCGCCAGGTCGGGTTCGCGATGGACCTGTCGCCGAAGAACGTCAACCAGCTGACCAAGATCATGCTGGGCATGTACAAGCTGTTCAACGACTTCGACCTGTCGCTGATCGAGCTCAACCCGCTGGCGATGGTGGCCCACGGCGACCTGATGGCGCTCGACGGCAAGCTCAACTCCGACGACAACGCCGCCTTCCGCCAGCCGCGCCTGCAGGCGATGCGCGACATCGCGCAGGAAGACCACACCGAGGTGCTGGCTTCGAAGTACGACCTGAACTACGTGACCATGGACGGCGACATCGGCTGCATGGTCAACGGTGCGGGCCTGGCGATGGCGACCATGGACGTGATCTCGCTGGAGGGCGGCTCGCCCGCCAACTTCCTCGACGTCGGCGGTGGTGCGACCAAGGAGCGAGTGGCCGAGGCCTTCAAGCTGATCCTGTCCTCGGACAAGGTGAAGGCGATCTTCGTCAATATCTTCGGCGGCATCGTGCGCTGCGACATGATCGCCGAGGGCATCATCGAGGCGGTGAAGGAAGTGGACGTGAAGGTGCCGGTGATCGTGCGCCTGGAAGGAACCAACGTGGACAAGGGGAAGGAACTGCTGCGCAACTCCGGCCTGGCGATCATCGCCGCCGACGACATCAACGATGGCGCCCGCAAGGCCGTGGCCGCCGCCAAGGAAGCCGCATGAGCGTTCTCGTCAACAAGAAGACCAAGGTGATCGTGCAGGGCTTCACCGGCACCCAAGGCACCTTCCACGCCGAGCAGATGCTGGACTACGGCACCAAGGTGGTCGGCGGCGTGACGCCGGGCAAGGGTGGCAGCAAGCACCTGGGCCTGCCGGTGTTCGACACGGTGCAGGACGCGGTTGACGAGACCGGCGCCGACGCCAGCGTGATCTACGTGCCGCCGCCGTTCGCGGCCGACGCCATCCTGGAAGCCGCCGACGCCGGCATCCGGGTGATCGTGTGCATCACCGAGGGCATCCCGGTGCTGGACATGCTGCGGGTGAAGAACGCCCTCAAGCGCTACGACGACGTGGTGCTGATCGGGCCGAACTGCCCGGGCATCATCACCCCCGGCGAGTGCAAGATCGGCATCATGCCGGGGCACATCCACCTGCCGGGCAAGATCGCGATCGTCTCGCGCTCGGGTACGCTGACCTATGAGGCCGTGAAGCAGACGACCGACGCCGGCCTCGGCCAGAGCACGGTCATCGGCATCGGCGGCGACCCGATGCAGGGCATGAACTTCATCGACTGCCTGCGCCTGTTCCAGGACGACGAGCAGACCGAGGGCATCATCATGGTCGGCGAGATCGGCGGCAGCGCCGAGGAAGAGGCGGCCGAGTTCATTTCCGAGTACGTGACCAAGCCCGTGGTCGGCTTCATCGCCGGCGCCAGCGCGCCGGAAGGCAAGCGCATGGGCCATGCCGGCGCGATCGCCAGCGGCGGCAAGGGCACGGCAAAGGGCAAGTTCGCGGCGCTGGATGCGGCGGGCGTGACCACGGTGCGCTCGCCCGGTGACCTCGGCAAGGCGATTGCCGAGAGGCTGGCCGCGAAGGGCTGATCCGGCCATGGCCCTGCGGATCGCGCTCGCCCAGTTCGACTTCCCGGTCGGCGCGATCCAGGCCAATGCCGCGCGCATCGTGAAACTCGTTGCCGAGGCGCGCGACGTCCACGGCGCCGACCTGGTGCTGTTCCCCGAACTGGCCCTGTCCGGTTACCCGCCGGAGGACCTGCTGCTGCGCCCGGCCTTCCTGGCGCAGTGCCAGCAGGCGATGGAAGCGCTGGCCGCGCAGGTGCAGGGCATCGTCGCGGTGGTCGGCTGGCCGCGCGCGGTCGGGCCGGTGGTGTTCAATGCCGCCAGCGTGCTGCGCGACGGCGCGATCGAGCAGACCTACCACAAGCGCGAACTGCCCAATTACGCGGTGTTCGACGAGCGCCGCTACTTCAGCGCCGATACCGATCCCTGCACGTTTACCGTCGGCGAGACGACGGTCGGCCTGGTGATCTGCGAGGACCTGTGGTTCGCCGAGCCGCTGGCGCAGACCGTGGCGCTGGGCGCGCAGCTGGTGGTGGTGCCGAATGCCTCCCCGTTCGAGCGTGGCAAGTCGGAGCAGCGTGATGCGCTGCTGGCCCAGCGCGTGGGCGAAACAGGCGTCGGCATCGCCTACCTCAATGTCGTCGGCGGGCAGGACGAACTGGTGTTCGACGGCGCGTCGGACCTCGCCGACGGCGACGGCCAAGTGCATCCGGCGGCGCGTGCCTTTTCCGACGCGTTGCTGGTCGCCGACTACGACGCGGCATCGCGCAAGTTCACCCGCACCACCTGGCCCGAGGCCGGAGACGAATGCGCCGAGGCCCTGAACTGGCAGGCGATCGTGCGCGGCATCCGCGACTATTGCGGCAAGAACGGCTTCAAGGATGCCTGGCTGGGATTGTCCGGCGGCGTGGACTCCGCGCTGGTGCTGGCGCTGGCCGCCGAGGCGCTCGGGCCGGAGCACGTGGCCGCGGTGCGGCTGCCTTCGCGCTACACCGCGAACGTGAGCAACGACCTTGCCGCGGAGCAGGCGCGCAAGTTGGGCGTGCGCCTGGAGTCGGTGCCGATCGCGCCGCCCTTCGAGGGCTTCCTGCAGGCGCTGGCGCCGATGTTCGCCGACCGCCCCGCGGACGTGACCGAGGAAAACCTGCAGTCGCGCAGCCGCGGCGCCCTGCTGATGGCGATGTCGAACAAGTTCGGCGGCCTGCTGCTGACCACCGGCAACAAGAGCGAGTACGCGGTCGGCTACGCGACCATCTACGGCGACATGTGCGGCGGCTTCGCGCCGATCAAGGACCTGTACAAGACCGAGGTCTACGCGCTGTGCCGCTGGCGCAATGCGCAGGGCGACGGCGAGGTCATCCCCGAGGGCGTGATCACCCGCGCGCCTTCGGCCGAACTGCGCGAGAACCAGACCGACCAGGACTCGCTGCCGCCCTACGAAGTGCTCGACGGCATCCTCTCGCGCTACGTGGACCAGGAGCGCTCGCCCGCCGAGATCGTGCTCGACGGCTTTGATGCCGACACCGTCGCCCGCGTGCTGCGGCTGGTGCGCAACAGCGAGTGGAAGCGCCGCCAGGCGGCGCCCGGGCCCAAGCTCTCGCGCCGCGCCTTCGGCCGTGAGCGGCGCTACCCGATCAGCTCCGGATACGTGGATTAGCCAGCGCTCAGGCTTGTGAAAGTCCGCTTCATGCCGATCGGAGGAAACTGGTGGCCCCGTCTGAAGCGAGGCCGCTCATGCTCCTTTCCACGCTGATGCTTCTCGCGGCGACCGCGTCCGCGGCGCCACTGCCCAACACCCCCGTGCCCGCCCTCGACCTCGCCCGCTACGAAGGCCGCTGGCACGAGGTCGCGCGCCTGCCGATGTACTTCCAGCGCAAGTGCGTGGCGGACGTGACGGCGACTTACACGCGCCAGCCCGACGGCAATATCACCGTGGACAACGCCTGCCGCACGAAAGACGGCAAGACCCAGCGCGCCCTCGGTGAAGCCCGCCCCGTGCCCGGCAAGCCCGGCGCCCTGGAGGTACGTTTCGGCCCGGAATGGCTCAGCTGGATTCCCGCGGTCTGGGCCGACTACTGGGTCGTGGATCTCGACCCCGACTACCGCTGGGCCGTCGTAGGCGGCCCCGACCGCGACGCGATGTGGATCCTCTCGAGAACCCCGGCGCTCGACAAAGCTACCTTCGACGACATCAGGAATCGCGCCAAGCGCCGTGGCTATCCCGTCGCGGAACTGCTGATCAGCCCGGACGTGAAGTAAACACACCCCACACACATCCGGCGGTGGGTGGTCACGGGCGGGCGGTGTCCCTCAGCGGGGGCTTCGGCGCCATGGATGGCGCCGACGAGCCTACAAGGACGTATTCACGGCGTCCCCCGACGAGGGACACCGCCCGTCCGTGGCCGCCCAACGCAGGCCCAACCCTACTTCAGCTCGCCCTTGAAGGGATTGAGCCGGCGCCACACGCCGCGCTCGCGGGGCCATTCGCCCGCCAGGTACGGATGGTCCGGCGCGTTGAGCTTGAGTACCGCGGCCGCGTCGTCGGCCAGCTGCTTCTGGCCAAGGGCCTTGTAGGAGGCCGCCATCAGCGCCACGGCATCGGCCTGGTATTCCGAACGCGGGTAGGCCTCGAGCAGGTACTTGCCGCGGCCGGCCGCGGCCACGTAGGCGCCGCGACGGTAGTAGTACAGGCCGACGTTGCGCTCGTGCCGGGCCAGTTGGTTGCGCAGGTACACCATGCGCTGGCGCGCGTCGGCGGCGTAGCGGCTGTTCGGGTAACGGCTGATGACGTCGGCGAAGTCGTTGTAGCTCTGCGTCGGCCCGTTGAGGTCACGCGCCGACACGTCCGAGCGGAAGACCCGGGTGAAGAAGGTGACGTTGCGGTCGAAGTTGATCACCGCCTTGAGGTAGTAGGCGTAATCGATGTGCGGGTGGCGCGGATAGGTGCGGATGAAGCGCTCGATGGCCGAGGTGGCGTCCTCCGGCTTGCCGCTCTTGTACAGGGCGTAAGCCTGTTCGAGCTGGGCCTGCTCGGAATAGGGGCCGAACGGGAAACGCGCGATCAGGCGCCCGTAATAGCGGTTGGCGTCGGCGAAGTCGCGGTCGTCCAGGTTTTCCTTGGCCTCGGCGTACAGCTGCTCGACCGGCAGCGTCTCGGTCTTGTCCTGGGATCCTTTCCCGAACCAGCCGCCGACCGTCTTGCAGCCCGGCAGGGCCAGCACCAGCGCGAGGAGGAGGGCGAAGCGCAAGAAGCCGTGGGAACGCATCATCGAGGACGTCTGCCTGGGCGGGTAGGTCGGGAGTGGGGGATAATAACGCATGAACCCAGCAAACACCCCCGCGGACCCGTCCGCAGCGCACCCCATGGAAGGCGAGCCGGAGGACGGCGATTTCGAGCTGCAGGAGGCCGCCGTGCCGGTTGAATTGGCCGGCCGACGCTTCGACCAGGCCCTCGCCGAGATGTTCCCGGAGTTCTCCCGGTCGCGCCTGGCTGAATGGATCAAGGCGGGCGACGCCCTGCTCGACGGCCAGGCCGTGCGCCCGCGTGACCCGGTCCGCGGCGGCGAGACGGTGACGGTGAGCCTGCGCACCAGCGTGGAGACGCGTTCGGAGGCCGAGGACATCCCGCTGGAGATCCGTTACCAGGACGCCGACGTGCTGGTGATCGACAAGCCGGCCGGGCTGGTGGTGCATCCGGGCGCCGGCAACCCGCGCGGCACCCTGGTCAACGCCTTGCTGCACTTCGACCCGAAGCTGGCTGAACTGCCACGCGCGGGCATCGTCCACCGCCTCGACAAGGACACCTCGGGCCTGATGGTGGTGGCGCGCTCGCTGCGCGCGCACGCGGGCCTGATCGAGCAGCTGTCGGGCCGCGAGGTGCATCGCCAGTACGTGGCGGTGGTCGTGGGTCCGATGATCGCCGGCAGCACGGTGAACGCGCCGATCGGCCGCCACCCCACCGACCGCGTGCGACAGGCGGTGGTGAAGGAAGGCCAGGGCAAGGACGCAGTGACGCATTACCGCGTGCGCGAGCGCTTCCGTGCGCACACCCTGGTCGAGTGCCGCCTGGAGACCGGCCGCACCCACCAGATCCGCGTGCACATGGCGCACGCCCGCCACCCGCTGATCGGCGATCCGCTGTACGGCGGCAGCTTCAGGTTGCCGAAGGCGGCGACGCCGGAGCTGGTGGAGGCGCTGCGCACCTTCCGGCGCCAGGCCCTGCACGCCGAGAAGCTGAGCTTCCGCCATCCGGCCAGCGGCGAAGAGATCACCACCGAATCGCCGATGCCGGCCGACATGCAGGCGCTGGTGGCGACCCTGCGGGCCGATACGGCCGCCTTCACCGGTTAGGCGCGGATGGGCGCCTTCCTGACGCCCGACTGGCCCGCGCCGCCGCGGGTGCGCGCCTGCAGCACGCTGCGGCATGGCGCAGGGGCGTCGCCCGCGCCGTTCGACGACTTCAACCTGGGGCTGCGCTGCGGCGACGAGCCTGCGAATGCGCGCGAGAACCGGCGCGCGTTGCGCGAGCTGCTGGCGCTACCTGCTGAACCCGCATGGTTGCAGCAGGTGCATGGCGCCGGCGTGCTGCGCGTGGATGGGCCGCCGTGGCACGTGGACGAGCCCGTCGCCGATGCGTCCGTCACCGGCAAGTCCGGCGTGGTGCTGGCGATCCTGACCGCGGATTGCCTGCCGGTATTGTTCTGCGACATGGCCGGCGAAGAGGTGGCCGCCGCGCATGCAGGCTGGCGCGGGCTGGCCGGCGGCGTGCTGGAAGCGACGGTGGCGGCGATGCAGGCAGCGCCGGGTTCGCTGATGGCGTGGCTGGGCCCGGCCGCGGGACCGGCGTCGTATGAAATCGGCGAAGACGTGCGCTCGGCCTTCGTGGATGCGGATTCGGGGGCCGCGGTAGCCTTCGCCGAAACCCGGCCCGGCCACTGGCGCGTGGACCTGCCGATGCTGGCGCGGCGTCGGCTGCGCGCGGTGGGCGTGCAGGCCGTGTACGGCGGTTCGTTCGACACGATCGGCGATCCGGCGCGGTTTTTCTCCCACCGCCGCGATGGCGTGAGTGGGCGCATGGCCAGCCTGGTCTGGCTCGGGTCGGACTGAAGGCTAGAGCAGGCCGGCCTTCTCGGCTTCGGCGACCTGTCGGCGGGCCTCGGCCTGTACCTTGGCGTAGGCGGGCGCGAAGCAGGCGTGGCGGCGCAGGGGCGCCAGGTCCCTGTCGTGCGCGAGCATCAGGTGGCTGCTGACGTAACGCTCCGTGGCTGCCGTCTCGATCACGCGGCAGGCCTGCAGCGGCTCCCCCAGCAAGGTATGCGCGAACACCTCCGACCAGCCGCGGCCGACCCGCCCGGTGCGCGGCCGCGACGCGGTGGCGTCGAGCACGTAGCGCAGCAACGCCTCCGCCTGCTCGCGCCGCCCGAGGTCCATCAAGGCCGCCGCGGAATCGATCGCGTCGTAAGGCGAGGACACCGTCGGCGTGCCGAGCGGCTGCGCCAGGTACTGCGGCCACAGCTGCCGATAGAGTTCCATCGCCTCGGCTGGCCGGCCGCGCATGCGCAACAGCCAGGCCTTCTGCCAGGGCTCCGGGCTCGGATTGGCGTCCACGCCGCGCTCGGCCGCGTCGAGGTCGCCCTTCATCAGGGCGCTCGACACCTCGAAGTCCTGGATCCAGCGCTGCGCATCCGGATGGCCACCCAGTGCATCGCGACAGCGGCGCGCCGCATCGAGCGCGCCGACCTCCAGCAAGGTGCCGCAGCGGGCGATGCGCGCGCGCACGGAAGAGGGATCGGTGGCGATGCGGCGTTCCTGTGCGCGTAGCGCGCCCGCCAGGTCGCCGCGCCAGAGCCTCAGGTCGGCGACCAGCGCGTGGCCCTGCGGGAACTTGGGAAAGCGGCGGGTCAGGTCTTCGGCGACGCGAACCGCATCGTCGTTGCGACCCAGGGTTTGGTACACGCGCGCCAGCTCGGCCAGGATGATCGGCGCGAGCGGGTCGAGCTGCACGGCGCGCTGGATCGCCGGCAGGGCTTCCTCGGACCGCCCCAGGTCGTTGCTGAGCAGTTCGGAGTACCACTGCCAGCCGGTCGCGTAGTTGGGAGAGAGCTCGAGGCCGCGTTTGAACAGGCGTTCCGCCGCCACCGGATCCTTGAACTGGAACAGGGCGGCGCGGGCGATGTGTGCCTCGCCCGAGTCCGGGTCGAGCTCGAGGGCGCGCGCGATCAGCCGCTCGCGTTCCTTTTCTTCCTCCGGCGTGAGTCCCGCGTGCGTCTCGAGAAGGATCAGCGCATTGGCCGCACCCACGTGCGCGGCGGCGTAGGCCGGGTCCAGCGCGATGGCCTTCTCGAAATGCTGCAGGGCTTCACGCAGCTCGTCCACCCGGCGCAGTCGTAGCAGGGCATTGCCCTTGAGGTATTCGCGGTAGGCGGCGAGGTTGGTGGTGCGCGGCGCCAGCAGGCGCTGGCGGTCGGCGCGTGGCAAGGCGCCCTGCAGGGCGGTGACGACTTCGGTGGCGACCTCGTCCTGGATCTTGAAGACGTCGGCCAGCTCGCGATCATAACTTTGCGACCAGATGTTGACGCCGTCGCTGGCGCGCACCAGCTGCGCGGTGATGCGCACGCGGTTGCCGCTCTGCTGCACGCTGCCCTGCAGCAGATGTGCGGCGCCGAGCGCGGCGCCGATCTTGCGCGCGTCCTCGTTGCGGTCCTTGAAGGCGAAGCTGGAGGTGCGCGCGATCACCCGCAGGTCGGGCACGCGGGCCAGCATGTCGAGCATGGTTTCGGAGAGGCCGTCGGAGAAGTACTCGTTCTCCTGCTTTCCGCCGAGGTTGGCCAGCGGCAGGACGGCGATGCTGCGGTCCACGCGCGCGGCGGGCGCGGCGCTGGCGACCGTCGCCGGCGTTGCCGCGGAATCCGGCCTGGCCAGCAATTGCCAGCCGGCCCAGCCGGCGAAGGCGAACAAGGCGGCTGCAGCCACCAGCACCACGGCGCGACGCGGCGGCGCCTGGGTGCGTGTCGGCAGCGCGAGCGTCGGTTGCGCGAGGCCCGGCGTCAGGCCGGCCTGCGCGGCTTCGATCCGCTGCGCCGCCTCGGCGCCGGTCTGCGGGCGATCGGCCGGATCCTTGGCCATCAGCGCGTCCACCAGCGGCTGCAGGCGGGCGAGCTCGGCGGGCAAACGTGGGATCGGCGCGCTGATGTGCTGCACGCCGACGCTCCAGCCGTCGGTGCCCTGGTAGGGAAGCGCGCCGGTGAGCAACTGGTAGAGCACCACGCCGAGGCTGTAGAGGTCGGCGCGGCCGTCGAGCGGCTTGCCCTGCAGCTGCTCCGGGCTCATGTAGTGCGGGGTGCCGAGGGTGACGCCGTCGCGGGTCATCGGCGCGGCGGCATCGGCGGTGCGGGCGATGCCGAAATCCGCCAGCGCGTGCGAACCGTCGGCGCGGCGCAGGATGTTCTCGGGCTTGATGTCGCGGTGCACCACGCCCTCGCGGTGCGCGTGGTCGAGCGCCAGCGCGATCTCGCGCACCGCCTGCAGCGCTTCGGCCGGGGCCGTGCGCGTGGCCGGCACGGTGTCGCCGGGGAGATACTCCATCGCCAGGTAGGGCCGACCGTCGTGGCTGCCGACGTCGTGGACGCCGACGATGTGGCGGTGCACCAGCCGTGCTGCGGTGCGGGCCTCGCGGACGAAGCGCTCGGAGGCTTCCGGGTCGGACGCGTAGCGATCCGCCAGCAGCTTCAGCGCGACCTGCCGGCCCAGCGATTCCTGCTCGGCGAGGTAGACCGTCGCCATGCCGCCCTGGCCGAGCACGCGGAGGATGCGGTAGCCGGGGATCGAGGGGATATCGGCAGCCATGGGCAGAGCATAGCCCGAGTTCGTTCAACCGGCATTTAACCGCGAGTTCAGAGGCTGCCGCGTAGACTGTCCGGACTGGGTCAGGCAGGCGCCCCGAAACCTTCGGGTGGACTTGCCGCCTCACCCAACGCCGGTCCTCCCGGCACTTCGCCGAGCGACGAGGGACCGGCGCTTCGACAAGGAGGAACCCATGAACAAGACCAACGCGAGGAAGACGCGACTGGCCGCCGCGATGGCGGTGCTGATGACGCCCGCATTCGCCATGGCGCAGTCGACGCAGAACCAGGACCCGCAGAACCAGGTCCCGCAGAACCAGCAGCAGAACCAGCAGCAGAACCAGAACCAGGCGCGCACGGGCGCCATGACCGGCAACCCGTACGACGCGCAGACCAGCCGCGAGGGCCGCGATGCCTACCGCGAAGGCCTGATCTGGGGCACCTACGCCGCCAACCCGGCCTTGAATGCCTATCGCCTGGGCGTGGACGTGCAGGGTGACCGCGCGGTGCTGACCGGCCGGGTCGAATCGGCGGTGGACAAGCTGCTCGCCGAGCGCATCGCCAAGCGCGCCCAGGGCGTGACGCAGGTGGACAACCGCATCGAGGTGGATCCAATGCTGATCGTCGCGGTGTTCGAGCCGATGCGCACGGACATGCAGAGCGACACCAGCCGCACGGATGGGACCGCTTCGACCACGGACGACACGTCCAGCTATGCCAATAGCGGATCGAGCACCGTCAGCAGCGAGATCACCACGCGCAACAGCACCGGCACGGACACCGACGCGAACCGCAGGATGGATGGCACGGCGCAGTCGCGCATCGATGACCGGCCCGGCTCGGGCTTCACCCGCGGCGTGGCCGACGACACCCTGGCGGCGATGGTGAACTCGCGCCTGCTGTGGAATGCGCAGACCGACGGCACCGACATCCAGGTCAGCGCCCGCAACGGCGTGGTGACGCTGACCGGCCGTGCCGACACCGAGGCGTCGAAGAACACCGCGACGCGGCTGGCGCGGACCACGCGGGGCGTGGTGCGGGTCGACAACCGCCTGAGCGTGGATCCGAATGGACAGGTCGCGCAGGCCGAAGCCGGTGAAGGCGACCGTGCGATGAGCGACACCTGGGTGGCCGCCAAGGTCAACTCCAGTCTGATGTGGAGCGCCGGCGTGGATGCCGACGACATCGACGTCGAGGCCCGCGACGGCGTCGTCTCGCTGACCGGCACCGCCGACAGCGCGGCGTCCAAGCGCCAGGCGATCGAGTTGGCGCAGGGCGTGCGCGGCGTGAAGCGGGTGGACGCGAGCGGATTGCGCATCGACACCGCCGGGTCGGTGTCCCAGCGCTAAGCTCGGGAACGTCTCGGGGGGCGCGAGCGGCGGGCACTGGCCCGCCGCTTTTTTGCCGGTTTTGACTTGAATCAGACGCCGGCCCGCACCATTTTCCGAGCATGGGCGAACGCGCCCCCGACACGGATCCCTTCCCATGCGCATGGACAAACTCACTTCCCGCTTCCAACAGGCCCTGAGCGACGCCCAGTCGCTGGCCGTCGGTCGCGACCACAACCTGATCGAGCCCACGCACCTGCTGCTGGCCCTGGTGGACCAGAAGGGCGGCAGCACGCGGCCCCTGCTGGCCCAAGCGGGCGTCAACGTCGCCACCCTGCGCCAGCGCCTGGTCGAGGCGCTCGACAAGTTGCCGAAGGTGTCGGGGCAGGAAGGCAACATCAGCGTCGGAAACGACCTCGGCCGCCTGCTCAACGTCACCGACAAGCTCGCGCAGGACCGCGGCGATGGCTTCATCGCCAGCGAGCTGTTCGTGCTGGCCGCGTTCGACGACAAGGGCGCCGCCGGCCAGGCCCTGAAGGCCGCGGGCGCGACGAAGGAGGGCATCAACCGTTCGATCGAGCAGGTTCGCGGCGGCGAGAAGGTGCAGGAAGAGAATGCCGAGGAGCATCGCCAGGCGCTGGAGAAGTACTGCATCGACCTGACCGAGCGCGCCGAGTCCGGCAAGCTCGACCCGGTGGTCGGCCGCGACGAGGAAATCCGCCGCACCATCCAGGTGCTGCAGCGGCGCACCAAGAACAATCCCGTGTTGATCGGCGAGCCCGGCGTAGGCAAGACGGCAATTGTCGAAGGTCTCGCACAGAGGATCATCAACGGCGAGGTGCCCGAGGGCCTGCGCAACCGCCGCGTGCTGTCGCTGGACATGGGCGCGCTGATCGCCGGCGCCAAGTTCCGCGGCGAGTTCGAGGAGCGGCTGAAGGCGGTGCTCAGCGACCTGTCCAAGCAGGAAGGCAACGTCATCCTGTTCATCGACGAGCTGCACACGATGGTCGGCGCCGGCAAGGCGGAAGGCTCGATGGATGCCGGCAACATGCTCAAGCCCGCGCTCGCGCGCGGCGAGCTGCACTGCATCGGCGCGACCACGCTGGACGAGTACCGCAAGTACGTGGAGAAGGACGCGGCGCTGGAGCGACGCTTCCAGAAGGTGTTCGTCGGCGAGCCGTCGGTGGAGGACACCATCGCCATCCTGCGCGGCCTGAAGGAGCGCTACGCGGTGCACCACGGCGTGGAGATCACCGACCCGGCGATCGTTGCCGCGGCGACGCTCTCGCACCGCTACATCGCCGACCGCCAGCTGCCGGACAAGGCCATCGACCTGATGGACGAGGCGGCCTCGCGCATCCGCATGGAGATCGACTCCAAGCCCGAGGAAATGGACCGCAAGGAACGCCGGCTGATCCAGCTCAAGATCCAGCGCGAGGCGCTGAAGAAGGAGAAGGACGCCGAGTCGAAGCAGCGCTTGGCGGACCTTGAGGCGGAGATCGAATTGCTCGAGCGCGAGTTCAACGACCTCGAGGAGATCTGGAAGGCCGAGAAAGCGACGCTGACCGGTGCGACGAAGATCAAGGAGCAGATCGAGGCCGCGCGCCTGGAGCTGGAAGCGGCCAGCCGCCGCCAGGACTACGCCAAGATGAGCGAGATCCAGTACGGGCGCATCCCGGAGCTGGACAAGCAGTTGCAGGTCGCTCAGGAGGCCGAGAGCAAGGGCTTCACGCTGCTGCAGGACAAGGTCACCGCGGAGGAAATCGCCGAGGTGGTCTCGCGCTGGACCGGCATCCCGGTCAGCAAGATGCTCGAAGGCGAGCGCGACAAGCTGCTGCGCATGGAGGCCGAGTTGCACCGGCGCGTGATCGGCCAGGACGAGGCGGTGAAGGCGGTGTCGGATGCGATCCGGCGTTCGCGCGCGGGCCTGTCGGATCCGAACCGGCCCAACGGTTCCTTCCTGTTCCTGGGCCCGACCGGCGTCGGCAAGACCGAGCTGTGCAAGGCGCTGGCCGAGTTCCTGTTCGATTCCGGCGACGCGATGGTACGCATCGACATGAGCGAGTTCATGGAGAAGCACTCGGTCGCGCGACTGATTGGCGCGCCCCCGGGTTACGTCGGCTACGAGGAAGGCGGCTACCTGACCGAGGCCGTGCGGCGCCGCCCGTACTCGGTGCTGCTGCTCGACGAGGTCGAGAAGGCGCACTCGGACGTGTTCAACGTGCTGCTGCAGGTGCTCGACGACGGCCGCCTGACGGACGGGCAGGGCCGCACGGTGGATTTCCGCAACACCGTCATCGTGATGACCAGCAACCTGGGGTCGCAGCACATCCAGGAGATCAGCGACCGCAGCGACGCCAACGACGACACCGCCTACGCGCAGATGAAGGCGGCGGTGATGGCTTCGGTGCAGCAGCACTTCCGGCCGGAGTTCATCAACCGCCTCGATGACATCGTGGTGTTCCACCCGCTGGGTCAGGAGCAGATCGCTGCGATCGCCGCGATCCAGACGCAGTACCTGGCGCGCCGACTCGCCGAGCGGCAGATCAAGCTGGAACTGACCGACGGCGCGCTGACACTGCTGGGCAACATCGGTTTCGATCCGGTCTACGGTGCGCGGCCGCTGAAGCGCGCCATCCAGCAGCAGCTGGAGAATCCGCTCGCCAACCGCATCCTCTCCGGCGAGTTCGGTTCTGGCGATACGGTGGTCGTTGATACTGACGGGGTCGTTCTCACGTTTTCCAAGTCCTGACGTTTGCCGGCCGGGCTTGGCGCTACCGTGGGGGTGGGTTCCTGCGGTCCCGAGCTCGGACGCGTCATCCATGACCACCGAGTCGGGCCCGCCCGGCCATCCCTGGCCGGGCTCCTCCGGAACCCACCCCCACGGTCCCGCCTGCGCGCCCGGTTATGACTTGAACAGCAGACCGCGGCGCGCCCCATCAACGCCCGCCATATCGGTGTGGGTTGGTTGATTGCAGCCGCGAGATCCGGTTTTTCTTCCCAACCCCCCAAGTTCGGAGAGGGTGCTGTTACGCCCTCGTGCGCCGACGCGCGGCGATGGACGGGCAGGGGGGTTCCGGAGGAGGGCGGCCATGGATGGCCGCCCGGGCGGGACTCAGCTGGCAGGACGCAGCGTGCTGAGTCCCGACCGCAGGAACCCCCCTGCCCGGCCAGCGCCAAGGAGGCCCCAAACTCAGGAACGCCCCAGCACCATCTCCGCCATCGAGTACGCCAGTTCGCGTTCGGCGAGGACGGCGCCGTCGGCGCCTTCGCCGAGCAGGTGCCGCATTTCCATCTCGCTGTGCGCCCGCGCCAGGATCGTCATCGTCGGGTTGGCCTTGCGCAGCCGCGCGATGACCTCGCCGGCCTCGAAGGCATTGGGGATGGCGATCAGCGCATGCGTGGCGGTGGTGGGCGAGAGTTCCGCCAGGCGTTCGACCGAGGCGGCGTTGCCGCGCACTGCGGCGATGCCGTCGGCGTGCGCGCGCTCGATCAGGTCGCGGCTGTCGTCGATCACCGCGACCTGCACGCCGCGTTCCTTCAGCAGCGCCGCGAGTTGCGCGCCGACGCGGCCATAGCCGATCAGGATGGTGTGGCCTTCGGTGGGCAGCGGCGGCCCCGTGGGCGCGTCGGCGTCGGCCTGGGCGGTGGCTTCGGCCTTGCGCCGCGCCTTGTCTTCCTTCTGCCAGCGCACGACGAAATGGAAGATCAGCGGGTTGGTGATGATCGAGAGCAGCGCGGCCGCCAGCACCAGGTCGCGGCCTTCGGGCGGCAGCACTTTCAACGCGACCGCCAGGCCCGCGAGGATGAAGCTGAACTCGCCGACCTGCGACACCGTCGCGCCGATGGTCGAGGCCATGCGCGCCGGCTGGCCGATCGCCCGCACCAGCGCGTAGGCGGCGATCGGCTTGCCGACGGTGACCACCAGGAAGGTCGCCACCACGAACCAGGGTTCGCGCACCAGGATGTTCGGGTTGAACAGCATGCCCACCGAGACGAAGAACAGCACCGCGAACGCATCGCGCATCGGCAGGGAATCCGCCGCCGCCTTGTGGCTGAGCTCGGACTCGTTGAGCAGCATGCCGGCGAAGAAGGCGCCGAGCGCGATGGACACGCCGAACAATTCCGACGAGCCGAAGGCCATGCCCAGCGCGATCGCCAGCACCGCCAGGGTGAACAGCTCGCGTGAACCGGTGCCGGCGACCTTGCGCAAAATCCACGGCACCACCCGGCGCCCGATCATCAAGGTCAACGCACCGAACACCAGCAGCTTGCCGGCGGTCAGCGCGAGCGCCTTCACGATTTCGCCCACCGGCATCGGCCCGTCGCCGGTGCCGAGCGCGCGCGCCAGCACCGGCAACAGCACCAGCGCGACGATGGTGACGATGTCCTCGACGATCATCCAGCCGACTGCGGTCTTGCCGCGGTCGGTGTCCACCAGGCGATGCGCTTCCAGCGCCCGCATCAGCACCACGGTGGAGGCCACCGAAAGGCACAACCCGAACACCACCGACTGCCAGCCGGTCCAGCCGATCCAGCGGCCCACGCCCCAACCGAGCAAGGTCGCGAAAGCCATCGGGAACACCGCGAAGGGCGCGATGCGCCGCACCGCCTTCAGGTCGTCCACCGAGAAATGCAGGCCAACGCCGAACATCAGCAGCACCACGCCGATGTCGGCCAGCTGCAGAGCGACCGCGGTGTCGGCGACGAAGCCGGGCGTGAACGGCCCGACCAGGATGCCGGCCAGCAGGTAGCCGACCAGGGGCGAGAGCTTGATCCGGTGCGCGAGCGCGCCGAGCACGAAGGCGAGCACGAGGCCGCCGGCCAGCAGGGCGACGAGGGGGGCTTGGTGTTCCATGCCCCGAGTGTGGCCGCCCGGACCGGGCCGGGGCAACCCGGCGGCCGGAGGCCGGCAAGGTCCGACTGCTACAATGCACCCCATGATTTCCTTCAAGAACTTCGCCCTGCGCCGGGGTGAACGGCTGCTGCTGTCCAACGTCGACCTGACCCTGCACGCCGGCTGGCGCGTGGGCGTGATCGGCCGCAACGGCTGCGGCAAGTCCAGCCTGTTCGCCACCGTGATGGGCGAGATCGAGTCCGACCTCGGCAACCTGGACATGCCCACGCGCCTGCGCATCGCCAGCGTGGCGCAGGAAACGCCCTCCTTGCCGGATCCGGCGATCGACTTCGTGCTCTCCGGCGACGCCGAGGTGTACGAAGTGATCCGCGCGGAAGCGGCCGCCATGGACGCCGAGGACTACGAGGCCGTGGCCGAGTGCCACCACAAGCTCGACCAGCTGAACGGTTACGACGCGACCGCTCGCGCCGGCCGCCTGCTGCACGGCCTGGGCTTCCCGGCGGATACGCATTCGCGGCCGGTGTCGGCGTTTTCCGGCGGCTGGCGCGTGCGCCTGAACCTGGCCCGCGCGCTGATGAAGCCCTCGGACCTGCTGCTGCTCGACGAACCCACCAACCACTTGGACCTCGATGCCGTGCTGTGGCTCGAACAGTGGCTGCTCAAATATCCGGGCACGCTTATGCTGATCTCGCATGACCGCGAGTTCCTCGACGGCGTGTCCACGCACACGCTGCACCTGCACGAAGGCAAGGCCAAGCTCTACACCGGCGACTACACCAGCTTCGAGCACCAGCGCGCCGAGCACCTGCGCCTGCAGCAGATCAACCACGAGAAGGTGCTGGCCGAGCGCGCGCACCTGCAGAGCTTCATCGACCGATTCAAGGCCAAGGCCAGCAAGGCCAAGCAGGCGCAGTCGCGGGTCAAGCGCCTGGCCAAGCTGGCCAACACCGAGGCGGTGCGCGCCGAGCGCGCGATCCACCTGAACTTTGCCGAGCCGCTGAAGCTGCCGCACTCGCTGATCCGCCTGAACCACGTGGACGCGGGTTATCCGGCGTCCTCGCGCGACGATGGCGGCATGCCGCATGCCGATGCGCCGGCGACGGCGGGCCCGACGGTGATCCTGCACGACGTCGGCTTCGGCCTGGAGGCGGGCGACCGCGTCGGCCTGCTGGGTCCGAACGGCGCCGGCAAGTCCACGCTGGTGAAGACGCTCGTTGGCGAACTGGCATTGCTGCGCGGCGAGCGCGTCGCCCATCCGGACCTGCGCCTGGGCTACTTCGCCCAGCACACGGTCGAAAGCCTGCACGAAGGCCAGAGCCCGCTCTGGCACCTGCGCGAGATCGATCCCAATGCCGGCGAGCAGCAGCTGCGCAACTTCCTCGGCCAGTGGAACTTCGTCGGCGACCGCGCCTTCGAGAGCGTGGACGGGTTCTCCGGCGGCGAGCGCGCGCGCCTGGCGCTGGCGCTGATCGCCTACCTCAAGCCGAACGTGCTGCTGCTCGACGAGCCGACCAACCACCTCGACCTCGACATGCGCGAAGCCCTGGCGGAGGCGCTGAGCGATTTCGACGGCGCCATCGTGCTGGTCTCGCACGACCGCCACCTGATCGGCCTGGTCTGCGAAACCTACTGGCGCGTCGCCGACGGCCGCGTCGAGCCCTTCGACGGCGACCTGGACGAGTACGCGGCCTGGCTGCGCGCGCGCGGCGGCAAGACCGACAAGCCCGACAAGGCCGGCAAGGCGGACAAGGCCAGCAAGCCGACCCCGCCGCCGCCGGCCAAACCGGCGCGCTCCAAGCAGGCGGTCGATGCCGATGCCCGCCGGATCCGCCAGATCGAGGCGCGGCTGGCCACGCTGGATTCCGAAGCGAAGCACATCGCCGACGAACTGGCCGACCCCTCGGTCTACAACAGCGACGGCGGCGGTGCGATCGTGCGCCTGTCCCAGCGCCAGGCCGAACTGCAGGGCGAGCGCGAGACCCTGGAGGCCGAGTGGCTGCTGCTGCTCGAAGCCCAGGAAACGGCTTGAGTCCCGACCCGAACGCCCCCAGCTAAGCGCCGCTGCCCGGCAGCTCCCCCACGATCCGACGACAGAAGCCCGACCCATGCCGATCTACGCCTTCGAATGCGCCAGCTGCGGCCACCAGTTCGACCGCCTGCAGCGCCTGTCCGACGCCGACCCGACCCAATGCCCGGCCTGCCAGGCTGAGACGGTACGCCGCCAGCTGACCGCCCCCAGCTTCCGCCTGGCCGGCAGCGGCTGGTACGAGACGGACTTCAAGAAGGACGGGGACAAGAAGCGCAACCTCGCCGACAAGGGCGATGCGCCGGCTTCGGCCGACAAGCCGGCCGAGAAGGCGGCAGCCAAGCCCGCCGCGGAAGCGGCCAAGCCGGCAGCGTCCGAGGCCAAACCGGCGCCGAAACCGGCGCCGGCGGCCGACTGACTCAGTAGCGGCGCGCCCCGAAGCGGGCGCGGCAACCGCGGTCCACCCAGATGCGGTCGCCCGCATAGCCCCAGCTGCGGCCCTCGATGCAGGCGCTGTCGGAAACCTGTTCCACCAGCACCGGCCGGCCCCATCGCGGGTTCCATGCGCAGGTGCGCCGGCGCTCGTCGGTGCTGTAGCAGGCGACCGTCTCGCCATAGCTGTCGGGGCGGTTGTTGGGCCGGTTGTTCCAGCCGGTGTCCACGAAACGCGCGCGACATCCACGCGATACCCAGATCAGGCCATTGCCCTGGCCCCAGCTGCGGCCCTCGACGCAGGGGCTGTCGGAGAGTTGCCGGCTGATGCGGGCGCGGCCGCGGAAATCGGCATTGCACTGGCGGTAACGCTCGTCGCGGCTCTCGCACACGATCTCGCGCTGGCCGCGGTTGTTGCCCCAGGCAGGCCAGCCCTGGCGGGCGACGGCGAAGCGTGCGCGGCAGCCGTTGTCCACCCACACCAACCCGGGCCGGGAACCCCAGTTCCGGCCCTCGACGCAGCGGGTGTCGGAGAGCTGGCGCACGAGTTCGGCCGGTCCGCCGAAGGGCACGCGGCACTCGCGGTAGCGACCGTCGCGGCTCTCGCAGGCGAAGCTGTCGCGGTCGTTGTACTGGGCCTGCGCCGGCATCGGCAGCGCCAGCAACCCGAGCAGGGGCAAGGCAAGCAGGAAGCGTTTCATGGCAAGTCTCCGGGTGGACGCATCAGGTTGATACGAAGGAGGGCGGCCGAAGCCGCCCTCCCACCATACGCCCGAAACCGCTGCTATCAACGGTAGCCGAAACGGGCGCGGCAGCCGGCGTCCACCCACAGCTGGCCGCGGGCGTTGTAGCCCCAGTCACGGCCCGCCACGCAAGCGGAATTGGACAGGCGCTCGATGATGCGCGGGGTGCCGTAGCGGGTATCCCAGGAGCAGACCTCGCGACGGCCGTTCACGCTGGTGCAGGTGACGACGTAGTTCGGGTCACGGCGGAAGACGTCGTAGCGCCCGCCGCTGTTGACGCCGCCGGCGCGGGCGTAGTTGTCGTCACGCGGCCCACGGCGCCCGACCGACTCGAACTGGGCCCGGCAGCCGCCGCGCACCCAGACCAGGCCGGGGCGCTGGCCCCAGTTGCGGCCCTCGACGCAGTTGCTGCTGTTGTTGAGCTGGCGCGCCAGCATCACGTCGCCGCGGAAACCGGTGGCGCACTCGCGGTAGGCGCCGCGGGTGCTGACGCAGACCACCTTGCGGTCGTTGAGGGTGTCACGCCGCGCCACCCCGCCACCGACGATGCCGAAGCGCGCCCGGCAGCCGTGGTTGACCCAGACCTCACCGGCGCGCTGGCCCCAGGTGCGACCCTTGATGCAGGAGGCGTCCGACAGCTGCTGGGTGATGACTGCGGTGCCACGGAAGGGCACCCGGCACTCGCGGTAGCGTCTGTCGATGCTCGAACAGATCACCTCGCGGGCGACGTAGCCCTGCTGCGGGCGCCAGCCGTTGCGGTTGGTCCGATAGCCGGCCATGTCGCGGCTGACCTGGTTGAAGCTCCAGCCCGAATCCATGCGGTCGACGTAGTACTCGAGCTGGGCGTCGGGAATCATGCGGCCGTTGTGCAGGCGGGCGTACTCGCGCTCGATCAGGCGGACCTGTTCGCGGGTGCCCTGGGCGTCCACGGATCCGGCGGCCATCAGCCCGGCGGTCGCCAGGGCGGCGGCCAGAAGGGACTTGTGCAGGTTCATGTGAGTGTCTCCTTGCAATCGTGCCGGGTGGGCACGGTTGCAGGGACGATACCGGCGCGGGCCCGCGCCGCCGCTGAAGCGCGGCGCGCCGGTTGGGGCGGCTGTCAGCAACCCCAACGGGGCGGCAACGCTTCCTGTCCGGTCCGGGAACGGACGGTTGGCCCGCAGTCAACCTTCCGGCCGTGCCGCGCACCCCCGCGCCGAGGGCGGACGCGGCCGGTCTCTGGCAAAATGCACGGCTGATTCGGCCATCCGGCCCCGGAGTTTCCATGCGTACCCATTTCTGCGGCCTCGTCGGCGAGGCGCTCGTCGGCCAGTCGGTCACCCTGTGCGGCTGGGCGGACGTCGCCCGCAACCTCGGCGGGGTCTGCTTCATCGACCTGCGCGACCACGAGGGCATCGTCCAGGTGGTCGCCAATCCCGACCGTCCGGAGGTGTTCGCGGTGGCGGCCGACGTCGGCTACGAGTACTGCCTGCGCGTCTCCGGCACGGTGCGCCCGCGCGAGAGCGTCAACGAGCGCATCGCCACCGGCAAGGTCGAGATCGTCGCCGAGTCCATCGAGATCCTGAACCGGGCCGACAAGCTGCCCTTCTATTCCCACGAAACCCCCGGGGAAGACGTGCGCCTGAAGTACCGCTACCTGGACCTGCGCAGCCCGGACATGCAGCGCAAGATGCGCAAGCGCATCGCGCTGGTGCAGGCCTTGCGGCGCCGGCTCGATGCCGGCGGTTTCCAGGACATCGAGACGCCGATCCTGACCAAGGCCACGCCCGAGGGCGCGCGCGACTACCTGGTGCCCTCGCGCGTGCATGCCGGCGAGTTCTTCGCGCTGCCGCAGTCGCCGCAGCTGTTCAAGCAGTTGCTGATGATGGCGGGGTTCGATCGCTACTACCAGATCGCGCGCTGCTTCCGCGACGAGGACCTTCGCGCCGACCGCCAGCCCGAGTTCACCCAGCTCGACATGGAGTTCGCCTTCGTCACCGAGCGCGACATCCAGGATCATGTCGAACAGCTGATCCGCGAGGTGTTCGCGGAAGTGCAGGGCGTCGAACTGGCCAAGCCCTTCCCGCGCCTGACCTACGCCGAGGCAATGCGCCGCTACGGCTCCGACAAGCCCGACCTGCGCTTGGCGCTGGAACTGGTGGACGTGGCCGAGCTGGTGAAGACCTGCGAGTTCAAGGTCTTCACCGACTGGGCGTCGAATCCGGATGGCCGCGTCGCCGCGCTGCGCATCCCCGGCGGCGCCGCGCTCAGCCGCAAGCAGATCGACGACAACGCCGCCTATTGCGCGCGTTACGGCGCCAAGGGCCTGGCCTGGATGAAGGTCGAGGATCTTTCCAAGGGCCGTGAAGGCGTCAATTCGCCGATCGCCAAGTTCCTGGACGATGCGACGATCGCCGCGCTGCTGCAGGCGATCGGCGCGCAGGCCGGCGACATCCTGTTCTTCGGTGCGGGCCCGTGGAAAACGGTCTGCGACTTCATGGGCGCGCTGCGCCTGAAGGCCGGCCGCGATGCCGGCCTGGTGCAGGACGGCTGGCAGCCGCTCTGGGTCACCGACTTCCCGATGTTCGAATACGACGACGAAGCGCAGCGCTACGTCGCCCTGCACCATCCCTTCACAGCGCCGAAGGTGGACGACGTGGCCGAGCTGGCCGCCAATGCGCGCGACGCGGTGAGCCGCGGCTACGACATGGTGCTCAACGGCAACGAGATCGGCGGCGGTTCGGTGCGTATCCACCGTTCCGACATGCAGAGCACGGTGTTCGACCTGCTGGGCATTTCCAAGGACGAGGCGCAGGCCAAGTTCGGCTTCCTGCTGGAAGCGCTGCGCTACGGCGCGCCGCCGCACGGCGGTATCGCCTTCGGCATCGACCGCATCGCCGCGCTGATGGCGGGCACCGAGTCCATCCGCGACGTCATCGCCTTCCCGAAGACCGCCAGCGCGCAGTGCCTGCTGACCTCGGCGCCCTCGCCGGTGCCAGACGCGCAGTTGGCCGAACTGCACGTGCGCGTGCGCGAAGGCTGAGCCCGCGCCCATGCGCGAGACGGTCGTCTTGCTGCATGGGCTGCTGATGCGCCGGCCGGCGCTGCTGCCGATGGCCTGGCGGCTGCGGCGGCGCGGCTTCGCGCCGCGGCTGTTCGGCTACTCGACCCTTCTGGCCGATCCGGAGATCGCGATCGAAGCGCTCGCCCGGCAGCTGCGTGCGTTGGCGCCGGGGCCGGTGCACCTGCTGGCCCATAGCCTGGGCGGGCTGATCGCGCTCGAAGCGCTTCGCCGGCACCCGGAAGTGCCGGTCGGCCGCGTGTTCTGCCTCGGCTCGCCGATCGTCGGCAGCGCGGCGGCGCTGGGCCTGCAGTCGCGCGGCTGGGGCTGGATGCCCGGGCGCAGCGGCGCCCTCTTGCGCGCCGGCGTGCCGGCGCTGCCGCCTGGTTTCGAAGTAGGCATGGTCGCCGGTTCGCGGCAAGTCGGCCTGGGCCGCCTGTTCGGGCATTTCGAGGGCGCGCACGACGGCACCGTCGCCGTCGCCGAGACCCGCCTGCCTGGCCTGGCCGCGCACGCGGTGATCCACGCCAGCCATTCCGGGCTGATCCTGTCGCGCGAGGCGGCCGATCTCGCCGCGGCCTTCTTCCGCGACGGCCGCCTGCCGTCGCCCCCGGTATAATCGCCGCCAGGCAAAGACGGGTGGTCGCATGGGCAGGTTGATGGCAATCGAGGGCCGCAAGAACGCGCAGGACGCGCGTCGCGGCAAGATCTTCACCAAGCTGATCCGCGAGCTGAGCGTCGCGGCGCGCGCCGGTGGCGGCGATCCCAAGGCCAACCCGCGCCTGCGCCTGGCGATGGACCGTGCGCTGGCGCAGAACATGGCCAAGGACGTGATCGAGCGCGCCATCAAGAAGGCGACCGGTGAACTCGAGGGCGTGGAATACGAGGAGATCCGCTACGAGGGCTACGCCCCGGGCGGCATCGCGGTGATCGTGGAATGCGTCACCGACAACAAGGTGCGTACCGTCGCCGACGTCCGCCATGCCTTCAACAAGTGCGGCGGCAACCTGGGTACCGATGGCTCCGTCGCCTTCATGTTCCGCAAGGTCGGCGTGCTCGAGTATCCGGCCGGCGCCGACGAGGACGCGATCACCGAGGCCGCGATCGATGCCGGCGCCGACGACGTGGTCGTGTATCCGGAGGACGGCGCCATCGACGTGCTGACCGCGCCGGAGAACTTCCAGGCGGTGAAGGACGCGATGGAGAAGGGCGGTTTCCCGCCCGCCCAGGCGGCGGTGACGATGCGCGCCGACAACGACGTGGCCGTCGCCGGCGAGACCGCCGAGCAGGTGGTGAAGATGCTCGACCTGCTGGAGGACCTCGACGACGTGCAGCACGTCTGGCACAACGCCGAGCTGCCGCAGGAAGCCTATCAGTGACGGGTGTCCGCGGCTGAGGCCGCATCAATGCGCACCCGCATCCTCGGCATCGACCCCGGCTCGCAGCGCACCGGCGTGGGCATCGTGGATTGCGACGCCACCGGCCGCGCGACGCACGTGTTCCACACGCCGCTGGTGCTGCTGGACGCCGACAACTTTCCGCTGCGCCTGAAGCGACTCGTTGATCAGTTGGGCGCGATCATTGACCAATGGAAGCCGGACGAGGTTTCGATCGAGAAGGTGTTCATGGCGCGCAACCCGGACTCGGCCTTGAAACTGGGCCAGGCCCGCGGCGCCGCGATCTGCGCGGCGGTGATGCGCGACCTGCCGGTGCACGAGTACGCGGCCAGCGAGATCAAGCTGGCGGTGGTGGGCAAGGGCGGCGCCGACAAGGTGCAGGTGCAGCACATGGTCGGCGTGATGCTGGCGCTGAGCGGCAAGCTTCAGGCCGACGCGGCCGACGCGCTGGCGGTGGCGATCACCCACGCGCACGTGCGCACGACGGCGCAGCGCATGGGCGTGAGCACGCGCCTGGCCTGGCGCAAATGAGGACCTTCGCATGATCGGTCGCTTGCGCGGCATCCTGGTGCACAAGTCGCCGCCCTGGCTGATGATCGACGTCGGTGGCGTCGGCTACGAACTCGAAGCGCCGATGTCCACCTTCTACGACCTGCCCGAGGTCGGGCGCGAGGTGGTGCTGTTCACCCACCACGCGGTGAAGGAGGATTCGGTCGCGCTGTACGGCTTCTTCCGCGAGGTGGAGCGGCGGCTGTTCCGCGACGTGCAGAAGGTCACCGGCATCGGTGCAAAGATCGCGCTCGCCATCCTCTCGGGCGCCAGCGTCGACGAGTTCGCGCGGCTGGTGCAGGGCGGCGACGTCACCGCGCTCACGCGCATTCCCGGCATCGGCAAGAAGACCGCCGAGCGCATCATCGTCGAGCTGCGCGACCGCGCGGCCGATTTCAGCGGTGGCGCGGTGGTGGGCGCCACCCCGGGTGTTCCCGCCGACCCGGCCACCGAGGCCGGCGTGGCCCTGCAGCAGCTGGGCTACAAGCCCGCCGAGATCACCCGGATGCTCCGTGAGGCCGCCCCCGGCGACAGCGCCGAGGACATCATCCGGAAAGCGCTAAAATCCATGCTTCGCAGCGGCTGAGGCCGGGCAGGGGACACGATGAGCCAGGCAACGCAGGACGGGACCGGCGCCCGCAAGTGGCCGCTGGTGCTCGGCGCCATCGGCGTGGTGTTCGGCGACATCGGCACCAGCCCGCTGTACACGCTGAGGGAAGCCTTCGGCGAGAAATACGGCCTGGTGCCGGACCCGGCCAACGTGCTCGGCATCCTGTCGCTGGTGTTCTGGGCGATGATGCTGGTGGTCACGCTCAAGTACGTGCACGTGATCATGCGCGCGGACAACCGCGGCGAAGGCGGCATTCTTGCGTTGATGGCCGTGGTGCAGCGCAGCCTGCCGATCGCCTCGCCGCTGGCGTATTCGGTCGGCCTGCTTGGTATCTTCGGCACGGCGCTGTTCTTCGGCGACAGCGTGATCACGCCGGCGATCTCGGTGCTGTCGGCGGTCGAGGGCCTGCAGGTCGCCGCGCCCTCGCTGAGCCATTACATCGTGCCGATCACGCTGCTGGTGCTGGCCTTGCTTTTCGCCTTCCAGCGCCGCGGTACCGACCGCGTCGGCAAGGTGTTCGGCCCGGTGATGGTGCTGTGGTTCCTGACGATCGGCCTGCTCGGGCTGGCGCAGGTCGTGCGCAACCCTGGCGTGCTGGCGGCGATCAACCCCGCCTACGCGGTGGAGTTCTTCATCCACCACGGGGTGGCCGCATGGCTGGCGCTCGGCGCGGTGGTGCTGGCAGTGACGGGCGCCGAGGCGCTGTACGCGGACATGGGCCACTTCGGGCGATTCCCGATCCGCCTGGCCTGGATGTGGTTCGCGATGCCGGCGCTGATGCTCAACTACTTCGGCCAGGGTGCGCTGCTGCTCAGCGATCCGACGGCCGCGGAAAACCCGTTCTACTCGCTGGTGCCCACCTGGGCCTTGTTCCCCATGATCGGGCTGGCGACGCTGGCGACGGTGATCGCCTCGCAGGCGGTGATCTCCGGCGCCTTCTCGCTGGCCCGCCAGGCCATCCAGCTCGGCTACCTGCCGCGGCTGGTGCTGGTGCACACCTCGGCCGAGACCATCGGCCAGGTCTACCTGCCCTGGGTCAACCGCATCCTGCTGGTGCTGGTGATGCTGCTGGTGGTCACCTTCCAGAGTTCGAGCAACCTGGCCTCCGCTTACGGCGTATCGGTCACCGGCAGCATGCTGATCGACACGATCCTGCTGATCATCCTGGCGGCGCAGAAGTGGCGCCTGCCGCGCAAGGTGATCTGGCCGCTGGCGATCCTGTTCCTGGCGGTGGACGGCGCGCTGCTGTCGGCCAACGCGGTGAAGTTCCTGGAAGGCGCCTGGTTCCCGGTGGCGCTCGGCATCCTGGCCTTCACCGTGATGCGCACCTGGCGCCATGGCCGCGACCTGGTGCGCGAGCATGTCAACCGCGACAGCCTGCGCATCGAGCACTTCGTGCAGTCGGTGATGGTGGATCCGCCGGTGCGGGTGTCCGGCACCGCGATCTTCATGACGCCGTCGAACGAGTACATGCCGCCGGCGCTGCTGCATAACCTCAAGCACAACAAGGTGCTGCACGAGCGGAACGTGTTGCTGAGCGTGGAAACGCTGAACGTGCCGCGCGCCGACGAGAGCGAACGCGTGGTGATGACCGAGCTCGGCCACGGTTTCTCGCGCCTGAGCCTGCGCTTCGGCTACCTGGAGGACCCGAACGTGCCCAAGGCGCTGGCGCAGTGGGGCATCCCGGGCCCGCCATTCGATCCGATGGACACGACCTTCTTCGCCAGCCGCGAGACCCTGACCGCCACCCCGGGCGAGGGCATGGTGCAGTGGCGCGACAAGCTGTTCCTGATCATGTCGCGCAACGCCACGCCGGCCACGGAGTTCTTCGGCATTCCGGGCAATCGGCTGGTGGAGCTCGGCACGCAGGTGGCCATATGATGGTCGGCATGGAAGACGCCCGAGTCCTGGCCGGTTCGGCCACCCGCGAAGACGAGGCCGTCGAGGCCAGCATCCGCCCGCGCCGGCTGGCCGACTACCTCGGCCAGGAAACCGTCCGCGAGCAGCTCACCATCTACATCGAGGCCGCGCGCCGCCGCCAGGAAGCGCTCGACCATGTGCTGATCTTCGGGCCGCCGGGCCTGGGCAAGACCACGCTGGCGCACGTGATCGCCCACGAGATGGGTGTGAACCTGCGCCAGACCTCGGGCCCGGTGATCGAGCGCGCCGGCGACCTGGCCGCGCTGCTGACCAACCTGCAGCCTCATGACGTGCTGTTCATCGACGAGATCCATCGCCTGTCGCCGGTGGTGGAGGAAGTGCTGTACCCGGCGATGGAGGATTTCCAGATCGACATCATGATCGGCGAGGGCCCTGCCGCGCGCTCGATCAAGCTCGACCTGCCGCCCTTCACCCTGGTGGGCGCGACCACCCGCGCCGGGTTGCTGACCGGTCCGCTGCGCGACCGCTTCGGCATCGTCCAGCGCCTGGAGTTCTACACGCCGGAGGAGCTGACGCGGATCGTGCGCCGCTCGGCCTCGATCCTCGACATCGCCTGCGCGCCCGAGGGCGCCGGCGAGATCGCCACCCGCTCGCGCGGCACGCCGCGCATCGCCAACCGCCTGCTGCGCCGTGCCCGCGACTACGCGCAGGTGCGCGCCGGTGGCCAGATCACCAAGCAGGCGGCCGACGAGGCCATGGACATGCTGCGCGTGGATCCGCAGGGCTTCGACGAAGTGGATCGGCGCATGCTGCGGATGATCATCGAGAACTTCGAGGGCGGGCCGGTCGGCGTGGAGTCGCTGGCCGCGGCCCTGAGCGAGGAACGCGGCACCCTCGAGGACGTGATCGAGCCCTACCTGATCCAGCAGGGCTACCTGGTGCGCAGCGCGCGCGGGCGCATGGCCACGGCGCGGGCCTACCAGCACCTGGGGCTGACGCCGCCGCGGCGCCCGGATCTCTTCGAATGAGCGGGTCGTCCTCCGACGCCCCGGCCCCCATTCCACCGACGTTCAGCTTCCCGATACGGGTGTACTGGGAAGATACGGACGCGGGGGGCGTGGTCTACCACGCCAGCTACCTTCGTTTCCTCGAGCGCGGCCGCACCGAGTGGGTGCGCGCGCAGGGGATCGGCCAGCATGCGCTGCGGGCCAGCGACGACCTCGTGCTGGCCGTGCGCGATATGCAGATCGACTTCCTGCGCCCGGGCCGGCTCGACGACGAGTTGCGGGTGACGGTGGTGCTGGAGGAACGCCGGTCCGCCAGTTTCAGCGTCGCCCAGGAACTCTGGCGCGGCGACGAGTGTCTTGTCCGTGCGCGGGTTCGAATCGCGAGCCTGCGCGCGTCCACCTTCAAGCCCCGCCCCTTGCCCGGGTGGATGCTGGCCGGGCCCGCCCCGGCCGACGACAGCAACGACAGAACGGAGTAGCACCACCGATGTCCCTGACCCTGACGAACCTGCTGGCCGCCGCAACCACCACCCCCGTCGAGGCCGTGCTGGCCGAGCCCGCGGTCGAGACCGGCCTGAACTACGTGGACCTGGTGCTGCACGCCAGCTGGCCGGTGCTGATCGTGATGATCCTGCTGCTGGTCGCCTCGGTGATGAGCTGGTTCGTGATCTTCCGCAAGAACGCGATCTTCCAGCGCGCCAACCGCGAGGCGGAGGAGTTCGAGGGCCGTTTCTGGTCGGGCGCCGAGCTCAACGCCCTGTATCGAACCTCCACCGAGCGCAATCGCGTGGTGACCGGGCTGGAGGCCATCTTCGAAGCCGGCTTCCGCGAGTTCACCCGGCTGCGCCAGCAGCACCGCAGCATCGACGCCCGCAGCCAGCTCGAGGGCGCCCAGCGCGCCATGCGCGCGACCTTGGCCCGCGAGATCGACCGCCTCGAGCACAACCTCGAACTGCTCGCCAATGTCGGATCCACGGCGCCGTACGTGGGCCTGGTCGGCACCGTCTTCGGCATCATGATTTCCTTCCATGGCCTGGCCAACAACAAGCAGGCGACCATCGCCACCGTCGCGCCGGGCATCTCCGAGGCGCTGATCGCCACCGCGATGGGCCTGTTTGCCGCGATCCCCGCGGTCTGGGCCTACAACCGCTTCGCCACCCGGGTCGAGCGCCTGAGCGTGCGCTACGAGAGCTTCGCCGAGGAGTTCAGCTCGATCCTGCAGCGGCAATCGCACATCGATGAAACCGCGTGACCCCATCCGCCGCCCCCGCGCGTTGAGGACCTCCGCATGAGTGCCGCCTTCTCCCGCCGCCTGCGCACGCGCAAGCTCAAGTCCGAGATCAACGTCGTTCCCTACATCGACGTGATGCTCGTGCTGTTGATCATCTTCATGGTGACGGCGCCGCTGTTGAACCTGGGCGTGGACGTGGACCTGCCGGATTCCGAGGCGCGCGGCGTGCAGACCAAGAAGGACCCGGTGCTGGTGAGCGTGGACGCCGAGGGGCGCTACACGCTCAAGCTGCCAGAGTCCGAACGCCGCGTCGTCGACGCGAGCCAGTTGGTCGCCGAGATCAAGTCGCTGACCGCCACCAACCCCGATTTCGCGGTCCTGGTGGCCGGCGACGGCAAGGCCAGCTACCAGACCGTGTACGAGGTGATGGGGCTGCTGCAGACCGCGGGCGTGGAAAAGATGAGCCTGCTGAGCAAGCCTCCCGAGGGCCAGTGAGCTGATGCCTGCTTCCGCGCCGATGCAGTCCACCGGCGACCTTCGCGCCTTTCTGCTCTCGCTCGCCATCCACGTGGCGGTGCTCGGCGTGCTGTGGCTGGGCGCGGTGCTGCGCTGGTCGCGGCCAGAGCCACCCGCCGCGGGGGAGCCGGTGCAGGCGAGCCTGGAACTCTCGCGCGCCGACCAGCGCCGCATCGAGCAGTTGCTGGCCCAGCCCAGGCCCGAGCCGCCGACGCCGGCCGCGCCGGCGCGCCCGCAACCGATTCCCGAGCCGCGCCCGCAGGACAGCGACACGCCGCTGCAGGAAAAACCGCAGGCGCCGCAGGACCTGCCCGACCCGGTCGAGCAGGAGAAGGTGGTCGCCATCGCCGAACTCGCCGCCGAGCGCCGCCGCGAGCAGGAGGAAAAACGCCGCCAGGAGCAGGTCGAGCTGACCGAGGACCTGGTGCGGCAGGAACAGGCCGAGCGCCGCCAGCGCCTGCGCGAGCAGCAGGCCGAGATCCAGCGCAAGCTCGAGGCGGCGCGCAAGCAGCGGCGCATCGAGGAACAGCGCCTGCAGCAGCTGGCCGACCTGCGCGATGCGCCGCGGGACGCGCCGCCCGCGCGCCCGGCCGAGGCGCCCCCTGGCGAGCGCGGCGTGGACGAAGGGCTGCGCGCGCGCTACCGCGCGCTGATGCTGCAGACCGCCGAGCAGAACTGGAACCACATCGGCGCGCCCGAGCTGACCCGCTGCAAGGTGCGCTTCGCGCAGATCCCCGGCGGCATGATCACAAAGGTGGAGTTCATCGATTGCCCGTACGATGAGCAGGGCCGCGAGTTCGTCGATCGCGCGCTGCGCAAGGATCCCATGCCCTACCAGGGCTTCGAGACCGTCTTCATGCCCCGGGTCGAATTGACCTTCTGTTACCCGAAAGAGGAATGCCTGTGATGAAACGACTGCTCCTGTGCGCGTTGTGGCTGCTGCTGTCGATTCCGACGGCGCAGGCCCAGGGCCTCGACATCGGCCTGGTGTCGGGCAACGAGGCGGCGCTGCCGATCGCAGTCCTGCCGATGCAGTACCTGGGCCGCAATGCCAGCCCGGACACCGACGTGGCCAAGGTGATCCGCGACGACCTCAACCGTTCCGGCCAGTTCAAGGCGCTGGCACTGGAGAACATGCCGCCGCCGCTGCCGACCCGCGGCAACGAGATCGACTTCGCCGCTTGGCGCCTGCGCAAGCAGGACTTCATCGTGGTCGGGCGGCTGGTGGATGGCGCCGACGGCAGCTACCAGGTCGAGTACGACCTCTACGACGTCGCCAAGCGCCAGCGCCTGCTCGGCCTGCCAGTGACTGCGCGCGCCCGTGCGCTGCGCGATGCCGGCCACCAGATCGCCGACGAGATCTACGAGAAGATCCTCGGCGTGCGCGGCCCGTTCTGGACCCGCATCGCCTACGTGAAAGCCGACGGGCTGGGGCAGGGCACCCGCTACAAGCTGGTGGTGGCCGATTCCGACGGCTACAACGAGCAGGTGGTGGTGCGTTCGCCCGAGCCGCTGCTGTCGCCGGCCTGGAGCCCGGACGGCCGGCGCCTGGCCTACGTGAGCTTCGAGCGCGGCAATTCCACCATCTACGTGCAGGACCTGACCACCGGCGGCCGCGAGGCCGTGGCCAGTTTCCGCGGCATCAACGGCGCCCCGTCCTTCTCGCCGGACGGCCGGCGGCTGGCGCTGACCCTGTCCAAGGGCGGCAATCCGGACATCTACGTGATGGACCTGGCCAGCAAGGCGCTGACCCAGGTGACCCGCCATTACGGCATCGACACCGAGGCGACCTGGATGCCGGATGGCAAGACCCTGGTCTTCACCTCCGACCGCGCCGGCAAGCCGCAGGTGTACTCGGTCGCGGCCACCGGTGGTGAGGCGACCCGCATCAGCTTCCAGGGCGAGTCCAATGCCCGCCCGACCATCAGCTTCGACGGCAAGAAGATCGCCATGGCGCAGGGCGCGGGCAACATCTACCGCATCGCCATCCAGGACCGCAGCTACGGCGGCGGCGCCCGCTGGCTGACGGTTTCGCCGGGCAACCTCGATGAATCCCCGAGCTTCGCGCCCAACGCCGGCCTGCTGCTGTACGCGACCAAGGAAGGACGGCGGGGAGTACTCTATGCGGTGTCGGCCGACGGTCGGGTTCGCCAGCGCGTGTCGAGCGCCGAGAACGGCGACGTGCGCGAGCCGGCCTGGGGCCCGTTCAGGCAGCGCTGAAGCGGCCGCAGGCACACTGGCTTAACAATCTCCGTCACCACGTCATACCAATAACATCAAGGACGTCGCCATGAACAACGCCTCCCGCATCGCCATTGCCCTCGCCGTTGCCCTGAGCCTCGGCGCCTGCACCAAGAAGGTCAAGGAAGTCCCGCCGACCGACACCGCTCCCGCCGACACCGGCGCCACCACGGGCGGCGTCACCGACACCACCACGGGCCGCTACCAGCCGGGCGACCTCGATACCGACGCCTGCCTGCGCCAGCGCGTGGTGTACTTCGACTTCGACCAGGACACGCTGCGTCCGGAATTCCAGGCCGCGGTGGCCTGCCACGCCAAGTACCTGCGCGATCGCCCCGAGGCGCGCATGAACCTGGAAGGCAACGCCGACGAGCGCGGCACCCGTGAGTACAACCTCGGCCTCGGCGAGCGCCGCGGCAATGCGGTGGCTGCCGCGATCCAGGGCAATGGCGGTTCCGCCGGCCAGATGAGCGTGGTCAGCTACGGCGAGGAGCGCCCGACCTGCGCCGATTCCAGCGAGGATTGCTGGGCGCGCAATCGCCGCGTCGAGATCGTCTACACGACGCGCTGATCCATGCACCCGACTGTTCGCATCGCCGGCGCGCTGGTGCTGGCCCTGTGTTGCGCGGCGCCGGTCGCCGCGCAACGCGTGAGCCTGGGCGACCGCGTCACGCGGCTCGAGCAGCAGGCGGCCGCCGCCGCCAATGCCGGCCAGGCCAACGTCGAGCTGCTCAACCGCATGACCCAGATGCAGGGCGAGATCCAGGCCCTGCGCAACCAGCTCGAGCAGTTGCAGAACGAGAACGCGCAACTGAAACAACAGGCCCGCGACCAGTACGTGGACCTGGACTCGCGCCTGCAGCGGGTGGAGGCGGGCGCTGCGTCCGCGCCCGTTGCCGCGGCGCCGGCGTCCGAACCTCCGCCGTCGCGCACTGCGCCCCCCGCGGGCCCGCGGCCGACGGCGCCGGCCGGATCCGCGATGGCGGGTGACCCAGCCGGCGAGCAGGCCAGCTACGACGTCGCCCTGTCGGCCCTGCGCAAGAGCGACTACGTCGCCTCGGCCCGCGGCTTCCAGGCCTACCTGTCGCAGTACCCCGACGGCGCGCTGGCGCCGAATGCCTGGTACTGGCTGGGCGAGAGCTATTACGCCACCCAGAACTATCCGATCGCGCTGCAGAGTTTCGAGACCCTGCTGCGCCAGTTCCCGGATTCGCCCAAGTCCGCCGACGCCATGCTCAAGAAGGCCTACAGCCAGATCGAACTCGGCGATGCCGGCGCCGGCAGCCAGACGCTCAACCGCGTGATCAACGAGTTCCCGGGCAGCGACGCGGCCCGCCTCGCCGCCCGCCGCCTGCGCGCCCTGAGCCTCGACGCGCGCTGAGCGCGCGTCGCCACGTTTCCGCAGCCGCTTCGCCATGCTCGCCGAGCCCGATACCGCCACCGCCGAGCGCTTGCGCCTGACCGAGATCTTCCTGTCGGTGCAGGGCGAGTCGCGCAGCGCCGGCTGGCCGACCGTGTTCGTGCGCCTCACCGGCTGTCCGCTGCGCTGCACCTACTGCGACACCGCGTACGCCTTCCACGGCGGCGAGTGGTGGGAGATCGACGCCATCCTGGCCGAAGTCGCCCGGCACGGCGTGCGCCACGTCTGCGTCACCGGCGGCGAGCCGCTGGCGCAGAAGCGCTGCCTGCGCCTGCTCGAGCGCCTGTGCGACGCCGGCTACGCGGTGTCGCTGGAAACGTCCGGTGCGATCGACATCGCCGGCGTGGACGTCCGTGTCTCGCGCGTGCTGGACCTGAAGACGCCGGCGTCCGGCGAAATGCATCGCAACCTGCTGTCGAACCTGCCATGGCTGACGCCGCATGACCAGGTCAAGTTCGTGGTCTGCGATCGCAAGGATTACGAGTGGGCGCGCGCGATGGTGGCCGAGCATGCGATCACCGAGCGTTGCGAGGTGTTGTTCTCGCCCAGCTTCGGCCAGCAGTCCGCCCGCGAACTCGCCGAGTGGATCCTCGAAGACCGCCTGCCGGTTCGGTTCCAGACCCAGCTGCATAAATTCCTCTGGGGTGACGAAAAGGGCCGTTAGTCGGTTTGGCGGGTGCTTGCCGGTGCCGGGGTAGGGGTTTCCTGCGGTCGGCACTCAGTACTCTGCGTCCTGCCAACTGAGTGCCGCCCGCTTGGCCATCCCTGGCCGACCTCCGCCGCGAATGCCCACCCCGTCCCCGTCAAGCACGGCGGGAGCGGGGCGGCCCTTTTCGTCGCGTGGGGTTTTGGCAGAGTCCAAGAGCGCCGGCGCTCTTGCTCTCGATGTTGGGAAAAGCAGAAGCACTGCGGCTGTTCCAATGCGATTGCCAAAGTCGGTCCCGGTGTCCGGGCTGTAGGGAGGGGTTTGCAGCGGAGCTTGGCCAGGGATGGCCAAGCGGGCGGGACTCAGCTGGCAGGACGCAGCGTGCTGAGTCCCGACCGCAGCAAACCCCTCCCTGCAGACCGGACACCGGCCCGCAAACAATGGAAAATACGCGAATGGAAAAAGCCGTAGTGCTGGTATCAGGCGGGATGGATTCGGCGGTGGTGCT
>CAMPGW010000003.1 GCA_946885735.1 uncultured Gammaproteobacteria bacterium | reverse complement strand
CCGAGATGAACCAGTTCCAGGCCGGCGACGTGCTGGTGGCCGACATGACCGACCCCGACTGGGAGCCGATCATGAAGCGCGCCGCCGCGATCGTCACCAACCGCGGCGGCCGCACCTGCCATGCGGCGATCATCGCCCGCGAGCTGGGCGTGCCGGCGGTGGTGGGTTGCGGCGACGCGACCACCCGCATCACCGACGGATCCGACGTGACGGTGAGTTGCGCCGAAGGCGACACCGGTTTCATCTACCAGGGCCTGATGCCCTTCGAGAAGATCACCACCGACCTCGGCAACATGCCGCCGGCCCCGCTGAAGATCATGATGAACGTCGGCAACCCGGAGCGCGCCTTCGACTTCGCGCAGCTGCCGCACCAGGGCATCGGCCTGGCGCGCCTGGAATTCATCATCGCGCGGCAGATCGGCGTGCATCCGCGCGCCCTGCTCGAGTACGAACGCCAGCCGGCCGACATCAAGGCGCAGATCGCCCCGTTGATGGCCGGCTACGCCAGCCCGGTGGACTTCTACGTGGACCGGCTTGCCGAAGGTATCGCCACGCTGTCGGCGGCCTTCGCGCCGCAGACGGTGATCGTGCGCCTGTCGGACTTCAAGTCGAACGAGTACGCCGGCCTGGTCGGCGGCGCGCAATACGAGCCGCATGAAGAGAACCCGATGATCGGCTTCCGCGGCGCCTCGCGTTACGTGGATCCGAGCTTCGCCGACTGCTTTGCGCTCGAGTGCCGCGCGGTGCGCAAGGTCCGCGACGAGATGGGGCTGGTCAATTGCTGGATCATGATTCCCTTCGTCCGCACCCTGGACGAAGGCCGCAAGGTCATCGAGGTGCTGGAGGCCAACGGCCTCAAGCGCGGCGAGAACGGCCTGAAGGTCATCATGATGTGCGAGGTGCCGTCGAATGCGTTGCTGGCCGACGAGTTCCTCGACATCTTCGACGGCTTCTCGATCGGCTCCAACGACCTGACCCAGCTGACCCTCGGCCTGGATCGCGATTCCTCGATCGTCGCGCACCTGTTCGACGAGCGGAACGCGGCGGTGAAGAAGCTGCTGTCCATGGCGATCCAGGCAGCGCGGGCGCGCGGCAAGTACGTCGGCATCTGCGGCCAGGGCCCGTCCGACCACCCCGACCTCGCCGACTGGCTGATGGCCGAGGGCATCGAGTCGGTGTCGCTCAACCCGGACACGGTGATCGACACCTGGCTGCGGCTGGCGAAGATCAAGGCCGGCTGACGCCATGGAGGCCCTGACCCGGCAGTTCGAGGCCTGGATGCTTGCCGCGGTCTCCCAGGACTGGGCATGGCGCGCGCTGGTGGGCATCGCCATCGCGATCGCCGGCTACTTCCTCGCCAAGTTGCTGGCGCGGATGCTCGACGGGCTGATGCTGCGCTTCCACGTGGACGAGATCATGCGCAACTTCCTGCGCAACCTCGCCTATGCGATCGCGCTGGTGGTGGTGTTCATCGCGGCCCTGGACTTCGTCGGCGTGCCCACGACCTCGTTGCTGGCCGTGGTCGGCGCGGCCGGCCTCGCGATCGGTCTGGCGCTGAAGGACTCGCTCTCCAACATCGCCTCCGGCGTGATGTTGATCGCGCTGCGGCCCTTCCGCGCCGGCGACGCCGTGCAGATCGCCGGGCTCGACGGCGTGGTGGACAGCGTGCGCATCTTCCAGACCCGCATGCATACCGCCGACAACCGCGAGATCATCCTGCCCAACAGCCAGATCACCAGCTCGCCGATCATCAACTTCAGCGGGCGCGGTGCGCGGCGGATAGACATCAACCTGCCGATGGCCTTCGACGACGATTTCACGGCGTTTCGCGACGGCTTGCTGGCGATCGCGCGCGCTGATGCGCGGGTGCTGGCGGAACCCGCCCCCGATGCGGTGATCACCGTATTCGGCGAGGGCAATGTCACCGTCCAGTTGCGCGCCTGGGCCCGCGCGATCGACTTCGGGCCCACGCAGGCCTGGTTGCACGAGGCGGTGCTGGCCGACTACGGGCGACGCGGGCTGAAGGCGCCGCTGCCGCAACGCGAGGTGCATGTGTTCCACCACGATCGCCCGCCGACCGACGACGTGGCCGCCACCGACGAAGCCATCACGCCCAGGCTCTAACCGGGCGCGGACTCAGGCGACGCCGCCCAGCCTTCCCAGGAAACGCCGGTAGTAGGCGAGTTCGGCGACCGATTCGCGCGCGTCCGCCATCGCCGTATGCGTGCCGGTCTTGCTGAAGCCCTCGAGCAAGGCCGGGGACCAGCGCCGCGCGAGTTCCTTCAGCGTGCTCACGTCCAGGTTGCGGTAGTGGAAATGCCGCTCCAGGCGCGGCATGCCGCGCACCAGGAAGCGCCGGTCCTGGCAGATCGAGTTGCCGCACATCGGCGATTTCCCGGCAGCAATCCATTGCGCGAGGAACTCGAGCGTCCTCGCCTCGGCTTCGGCATGGTCCACGGTGCTGGCCAGCACGCGATCCCAGAGACCCGACTTGCGGTGGGTGGTGCGATTCCAGTCGTCCATCGCCTCCAGGCGTTCCAGCGGATGCCGGATGGCGATGTCGGGCCCTTCCGCCAGGACGGTGAGCTCCTGGTCCGTCACCAGGGTCGCGATCTCGATGATGCTGTCGGTGTCGGGGTCGAGGCCGGTCATCTCCAGGTCGATCCAGATCAGGCGGGTGTCCTGCGGCAATGCACTCATGCGGGCCTGGTGTCCTTGGCTTGGGTCGGGCGACGGGTTCGGCCATGATAGACGCGGGCGGACACGACGAACACGAGGAAACACCATGATTCCGGGCGCGGTGCTCGACCACTACCAGATCCTGACCTCGCTGCTGGCCCCGGCCTTGCTGATGGCGGCGACGGGCTCCCTGCTCGTCTCGGCCAACAATCGCCTGGCCCGGGTGGTGGATCGCCTGCGCTCCCTGGTGGCGCAACGACCGCATGCCACGGCGGCGCGCCTGCCCGGTCTCGATCTGCAGATCGTCCGCCACCGCCGCCGCAGTCGCTACGTGTTGCACGCCTGCGTGCTGCTGTATTTCGCCGTCGGTGGCTTCGTCGGCACCAGCCTTGCCCTGGCGGTGGATGCATGGAGCGGCTTCCGGCTGCCGCTGCTGCCGACGGCGCTGGCGCTGGCCGGCGTGCTGTGCCTGCTCGCCGCCAGCTTCTATCTCGGACTCGAGGTCACGCTGGCGGTACGCACCTTCGACGAGGAACTCGACCTCGAAGGTGTCGGGCGCGAATCCTGATCTTCAGGCGCCGCGCTGGCGTTTGCGCCTGAAGTACTCCGTCAGGGCCCGCCCCGCCTCGTCGGCGAGCGGGCTGCGCTCGACCACGACGCGATGGTTGTGGCGCGGATCGGCCAGCAGGTCGAACACGCTGCCGCAGGCGCCGGTCTTCGGGTCCTGCGCCGCGTAGACGACCCGCGCGACACGCGCGTGCACCATCGCCATCGCGCACATGGCGCAGGGTTCCAGCGTCACGTACAGCGTGCAGCCGAGCAACCGGTGGTTGCCCAGGCGCAATCCGGCCTGGCGCATCGCCACGATTTCCGCGTGCGCGGTCGGGTCGTGCTCGGTGATGTTGCGGTTCCAGCCCTCCGCCAGCAGCCCGCCGTTGGCGTCCACGACCACGGCGCCCACGGGAATCTCGTCGTCCTCGCGCTCGGCGCGGGCCGCCAGCGAGAGCGCGTGGCGCATCCAGCGCAGGTCGGTTTCGGCGCGGGGTTCGGGTGGCGGCGTGCCGGGGTTCATTCCCACTCGATGGTGGCGGGCGGCTTTCCGCTGATGTCATAAACTACGCGAGATATGCCGCGTAACTCATTGATTATACGACTGGACACCGTGCCCAAAAGCTCATAGGGCAACTCGGCCCAATGGGCGGTCATGAAGTCCACGGTCTCCACGGCGCGCAGCGCGATCACCCATTCGTAGGCGCGTGCATCGCCGACCACGCCGACCGACTTCACCGGCAGGAACACGGCGAAGGCCTGGCTGGTCTTGTCGTACCAGCCCGAGCGGCGGAGCTCGTCGATGAAGATGGCGTCGGCCTGGGCCAGCAACTCGGCGAACTCCGGCTTCACTTCGCCCAGGATGCGCACGCCCAGGCCCGGCCCCGGGAACGGATGCCGGTACACCATCTCGCGCGGCAGCCCGAGCTCGACGCCGATCCGGCGCACTTCGTCCTTGAACAGCTCGCGCAGCGGCTCGACCAGGCCCAGCTTCATGTCCGCGGGCAGGCCGCCGACGTTGTGGTGGCTCTTGATGACGTGGGCCTTGCCGGTCTTGCTGCCGGCCGACTCGATCACGTCCGGATAGATCGTGCCCTGCGCAAGCCACTTCACATCCGTGAGCCTGGCGGCCTCCTCGTCGAAGATCTCCACGAACAGGCGGCCGATGATCTTGCGCTTCGCTTCCGGATCCGCCACGCCCGCCAGTGCGGCGAAGTAGCGATCGGCCGCGTCCACGCGGATCACCTTGATGCCCATGTGGCGCGCGAACATCGCCATCACCTGGTCGCCTTCCTGCCAGCGCAGCAGGCCGGTGTCCACGAACACGCAGGTCAGGCGTTCGCCGATCGCCTTGTGCAGCAGGGCCGCCACCACGGACGAGTCCACGCCACCGGACAAGCCGAGCAGCACATTGCCCTCGCCCACCCGCGCATGCACGCGGGCGATCTGGTCCTCGATGATGTTGGCGGCGGTCCACAGGGTCGCGCAGCCGCAGATCTCCACGGCGAAGCGCCGCAGGATCGACTCGCCCGAACGCGTATGCGTCACCTCCGGATGGAACTGCACGCCGTACCAGCGCCGCGCCTCGTCGGCCATGGCGACGATCGGCACCGACTCGGTGCGGGCGACGACCTTGAAACCGGCGGGCACCGCGGTGACGCGGTCGCCGTGGCTCATCCACACGTCCAGGCTCGGCGGCGAACCCGGATGGTCCTTGAGCCCGTCGAGCAGCGTGCACTCCGCGGTCACCTCGACCTCGGCGGCGCCGAATTCGCGATGGTGACCGCCTTCGGTGGCGCCGCCCGGCAACTGCACGGCCATCGCCTGCATGCCGTAGCAGATGCCCAGGATCGGCACGCCGGCCAGGAACACCGCCTCCGGAACCCGCGGCGACCCAGGTTCGGTCGTCGACTCCGGGCCACCGGACAGGATGATGCCCTTCGCGCCCCAGGCCGCAATCTCGGCCGGGTCATGGTCCCAGGCCCAGATCTCGCAATAGACGCCGAACTCGCGGATTCGCCGCGCGATCAGTTGGGTGTACTGCGCCCCGAAATCGAGGATGAGCAGCTTGTCGCCATGGATGTCGGTCATCAGCCTGCGCGGTAGTTCGGGGGTTCTTTGGTGATCTGCACGTCGTGGACGTGGCTCTCGCGGGTGCCGGCGGAGGTCACGCGGACGAACTTGGGCCGGGTGCGCATTTCCTCGATGGTCGAGCAGCCGACGTAGCCCATGCTCGCGCGCAGGCCGCCGGCCAGTTGGTGGACGATATTGGCGAGCGGGCCGCGGTAAGGCACGCGGCCTTCGATGCCTTCCGGCACCAGCTTGTCGGCGTCGGACGCGTCCTGGAAATAGCGGTCCTTGCTGCCCTGCTCCATCGCGCCCAAGGAGCCCATGCCGCGGTAGCTCTTGTAGCTGCGACCCTGATAGAGCTCGACCTCGCCCGGCGCTTCTTCCGTGCCAGCGAACAGACCGCCGATCATCACGCAGCTCGCGCCGGCGACCAGCGCCTTGCCGATGTCACCGGAATAGCGGATGCCTCCGTCGGCAATCAGCGGAATGCGGCCCTTCAAGACCTCGGCCACCATCGCGATCGCGGTGATCTGCGGCACGCCCACGCCGGCAACGATGCGCGTGGTGCAGATCGAACCCGGGCCGACGCCGACCTTCACCGCATCGGCGCCCGCATCCATCAACGCGAGCGCGGCGTCGCCGGTGACGATGTTGCCGCCGATCACCTGCACGCCCGGATAGTTCTTCTTGACCCAGGCCACGCGATCGATCACGCCCTGGGAATGGCCGTGCGCGGTGTCCACCACGATCACGTCCACGCCGGCAGCGACCAGCGCCTCGACCCGCGCCTCGGTGTCGCCGCCCGAGCCCACCGCCGCGCCGGCGAGCAGGCGCTCGCTCAGGTCCTTGGCGGCGTTCGGATTATCGCGGGCCTTCTGGATGTCCTTGACGGTGATCAGCCCGCGCAACTCGAAGCCGTCGTTGACCACCAGCACCTTCTCGATGCGATGCTTGTGCAGCAGCTGCAGCACTTCCTCGTCGGTGGCGCCCTCCTTCACCGTGACCAGGCGTTCCTTCTTGGTCATGATGTTGCGGATGGGGTCGTCGAGCTTCGTCTCGAAGCGCATGTCGCGACTGGTGACGATGCCGACCAGCTGGCTGCCATCCACCACCGGCACGCCGGAGATGTTGCGGGCGCGGGTGAGCTTGAGCACCTCGCCGATGGTGGTGTCGGGGCGCACCGTGAAGGGCGAGCGGATCACGCCGGCCTCGAACTGCTTGACCCGCGACACGTGCTCGGCCTGCTGCGCGAGCGACATGTTCTTGTGCAGGATGCCGATGCCGCCAAGCTGCGCCATCGCGATGGCCAGGCGGGCCTCGGTGACGGTGTCCATGGCCGCGGCCAGGATGGGCAGGTTGAGTTTCAGGCCGCGGGTCAGCTGGGTCACCAGGCTGACGTCCTTGGGCAGGACCGTGGAGTGGGCGGGAACGAGGGAGACGTCGTCGAACGTCAACGCTTCGGCCTGGATGCGCAGCATGGGCGGCTCCGGGAACGGGAAGCGCGACATTATAGCCTGATCGCAGGCCGCCCCGCGCTCAGGATCCGGCGGCTTCCAGCGTGTTCTGCATCAGCGTGGCGACCGTCATCGGGCCGACGCCGCCGGGCACCGGGGTGATCCAGCTGGCGCGCCGCGCCGCCGCCTCGAAACCGACGTCGCCCACCAGCCGCCCGTCTTCCATGCGGTTGATGCCGACGTCGATCACCACCGCGCCGGGTTTCACCCACTCGCCGGGGATCAGCTCCGGCCGTCCGACCGCCACCACCAGGATATCGGCCTGCCGCACCTGCGCCTCGAGCACCTCGCGCGGGGTGAACTTGTGGCAGGAAATGGTGGTGCAGCCGGCGATCAGCAGTTCCATCAGCATCGGCCGGCCGACGTGGTTGCTCACCCCGACCACCACGGCCGTCGCGCCGCGCACGGGCCGGTCGGTGTAGGCCAGCAGCGTGGTGATGCCACGCGAGGTGCAGGGCCGCAGGCCGAACTGGCGGAGGGCGAGATGGCCGACGTTCTCGGGATGGAAGCCGTCAACGTCCTTGCGCGGGTCGATGCGGTGGATCAGGTCGCTGGCATCGCGGTGGCCGGGCAGCGGCAGCTGCACCAGGATGCCGTGGATGGCGGGATCGGCATTGAGGCGATCGATCAGCGCGGCGATCTCGGCGTCGGTGCTGGTCGCCGGCAGGTCGAAGTCATGCGCCTGGATGCCGACCTTCAGGCAGGCGCGGCGCTTGTTGCGCACGTACACGGCCGACGCCGGATCTTCCCCGACCAGAACGACGGCCAGGCCCGGCCGGTCATGGCCGGCGGCCACCCGCGCCTGCACCCGCTTGGCGAGGTCGTCGAGCAGGGCGTCGGCGATGCGCTTGCCGTCGAGGATGCGTGCGGTCATGGCCTATTATTGCCGATTCCGGCGCACGAAGCCGGCAGGAGGCAGGCATGGACGAGGACATCGCGTTGCAGGCGGCGGCGTTTCGTCGGCTGCTGCAGCACCTGGACGCGCGCAGGGACGTGCAGAACATCGACCTGATGATCAATGCGGGCTTCTGCCGCAACTGCCTGGCCGATTGGTATCGCGAGGCGGCGCTGGCCGCGGGCCGCGACATGGATCGCGACCAGGCGCGCGAAGCGATCTACGGCATGCCCTTCGCCGAGTGGAAGGCACGCTTCCAGCCCGAGGCGACCGCCGACCAGCTGGCGGCCTTCGAAGCGGCGCGCAAGCAGCACGGCTAGCCGTCTAGCCCTTGGCGCCCGGCCGCGAAAGCCGCCCGGGCGCCAGGCCACGCGTCGCGGAATCCGTGGTCAGACCGCCCGGCGACGTCAGGCCGCCGGCCGCGCCGGCTTGCGACGCGCTGCCTTGGCCGGCTTGGCGGCGCCAAGGCGCTCGAGCACCGGCGCGAACCGGTACTGCGCCTGGTCGCGAAGCGTCACGGCCTGCTTGCGCCAGCGGGCCGCCTTGCGGGCCAAGACGGCCAGCTGGTCGTCGAGCGTAGCGGCGGCGGCGAACACCGCATCCTGGGCCCGTTCGCCGATAGCCTGGACGCCCCGGAAGCCGGTGGTGTACTCGCGCATCAAGCGCTTGCGGCCGAGCGACACCGCACCGATGCCGGCCAGCAGCAGGTCGCGGGGCTGGGGATTGAAACGCGCGGCCGGGGCCGGGCGCGGACGGGACTTGCGGGCCATACATCACCTCATCAGGGAAGGGGCCGGTCCGTGGCCGGGATGTCTCATTCCCGAGTGTCCGCAGGCCCGGCCGAGCTTTCACACTAGTGTTTGAAACGAGCGCATGAAGGAGCTTGCGGCCCTGCCCCCGACCGGCGATGCTGGGCACGAGAACGGGGGACCGATCGATGGCCAAGCGCAAGAAGTCGAACTGGGCAGTATTTCCGCACGCCAACACCGGCTACGCCCATGCTGGCGCGGCCCTGGCCAAGGCATGGCCGCATTTGCACGCCGGCGACGCCGAGCCCTTCCCCGACGAACGCCGCGCCGCCGCGCTGATCAAGGTCGCCGGGCGCAGCGCGCCGAAGGGCCTCGATGCCCCCGCCCTGGCGGCCGCACTGCAGGAAGCGTGGCGAGCCTTCCATCGCGGGGACTTCCAGCAGGCATTCGAGGCGGGCGAAGCGCTCGGTCCGGTCGGCGCCTCGGTGGCGGTCAAGGCGATCGGCATCCACGCCACCTACCTGGTCGAGGACGAGGACGAACAGATCGCGCGCTTCGAACGCGGCGCCGCCCTGGCCGAGACCGCCATCGCCGCGCTGCCGGGCGAGGCCAACAGCCACTACCGCCACGCCTTCGCGCTCGGCCGCTACAGCCAGCGCATCGCCATCACCCGCGCGCTCAAGATGGGGCTGGCGGGCAAGGTCCGCGCCAGCCTGGACCGCGCCCTCGAGATCGCACCCGGGCATGCAGAAGCGCACACCGCGCTCGCGCTCTACCACGCCGAGATCATCGGCAAGATCGGCGCCCTGATCGGCGGCATGACCTACGGCGCGAAGGCATCCGAGGCGGAGAAGCACATCGCGACCGCGCTCAAGCTCACGCCCGACTCGCCGATAGCCCACGTCGAGCACGCCAACCTGCTCCTCTTGCTGCACGGCGACAAGAAGGAATCCGCCGCCGCCAAGGCTCTCGAGAAGGCCGGCAAGCTCAAGCCGCGCGACGCCATGGAAGCGCTCGACGGCGAATACGCGCGCGCGCAGATCGAGTGACGCGTCGCGCGGCGCGCAAGGCATGAACGACGATTGAACGGCGGCCGCTGGGTCGCTGAACGAAGCGTGATTCGCGCTGACCTGTTTGCACCAAGCGGCCCGTTCGCTGTGGGTGACTACAAACGGAGTTGCGGTCATGCGTATCTGCCAAGGATTGGCCCTTTCACTGTGTGCCCTGTTGCTGTCCGCCTGCTCGTCCATGGGCAGCACCAGCGAAGCCCCACCCATCGCCACCGGCCCGGCGGTCAGCGATTACCAGATCGGCGTGGACGACATGGTCCAGGTCACCGTCTGGAAGAACCCGGAACTCGGGATCACCGCGCCGGTGCGCCCGGACGGCAAGATCTCGGTGCCGCTGATCGGCGACGTGGTCGCCGGCGGCAAGGCGCCGAACGAGGTCGCCGAGGACATCCAGAAACGCCTGGCGGTATTCGTGCGCGACCCGCAGGTGGCGGTGATCCTCACCGACCTGCGCAGTCACGAGTACCTGTCCCGCGTGCGCGTCACCGGCGCGGTGCGCAACCCGGTGTCCATCCCCTATCGCCAGGGCATGACGGTGCTCGACGCGGTGCTCGCGGCCGGCGGGCTGACCAACTTCGCCGCGTCCGACCGCGCCGAACTGTATCGCCGCCAGGGCGACGGCACCCGCACCTACAAGGTCTCGCTCGACCGCATCCTCAACCACGGTGACCTGAGCACCAACTTCGCGGTCGCCCCTGGCGACGTCATCACGGTCCCGGAGCGGCTGCTGTGACTTCCGGGCAGGGGAACTGGCCCGTCGTCAGCGACGGGCCGTCGATGGCGACCGCCGTTCCGGTCGGACTGGGGGTCGCGCGGCGGCACCCGGTCATGCTGGCCGCGGTGTTCGCCGGCATCGCCCTGCTGGCCGTGCTGATCGGCACCCTGGTGCCGAAGAAGTACACCGCCTCCACCAGCATCCTGGTCGAGCACGGCAACATCCTCGAGCCGCTGATGGAAGGACGGGCGGTGTCCACCAACGTGTCCAACCGCGCCATGATGGCGCGGGACGTCGCCTTCAGCCGCAAGGTGATGAACGAGATCCTCGAGGCCGGCGGCTGGCTTGCCGACAATCCCAGCCCGATCGAGAAGGACCGCCTGATCGAGCAGATCAAGAGCCGCACGACCATCAACACGCCGATCCCGGCGGCGAATGCCAAGACGCCGGTCATCGGCAACCTCATCCAGGTCAGCTACCACGACGCCGACCCGCGTCGCGCCTACCTGGTGACCAAGCGCTTCGGTGAGCTGATCATCCGCGAGAGCCTGTCCAACAAGGAGCGCGAGAGCCGCGCCGCCTTCGAGTTCATCGACGGGCAGGTGCAGCAGTACCACGCCAAGCTGGCCCAGGCCGAGGCGCGGCTGGAGGACTACCGCATCGCCAACCCGGACGCGCGGGAAGGCGTGGAGACCGACGTCACCAGCCGCATCGCCGAACTGCGCCGGCTGGTGGACAGCGCCCGCATGGACCTGATCGACAGCGGCTCGGAAGTGGCCGCGCTGCAGTCGCAGTTGTCCGGCGAGAGCGAGATCAGCGCCATCACTTCGCGTTCGGGGCAGATCCGCGCGCGGCTGGCCGAACTCAACGCGCAGCGTGAGCAGCTGTTGCTGACCTACACCGACCAGTATCCGGACGTGGTGCGCATCAACCACCAGATCGACGACCTGCAGAAGGAACTGTCCGGGTCCCGCCGCTCGGCGCGCTCCAGCATGGCCGGTTCGCCCATCGCGCTGGAGGCTTCGGCGACGATGAACCCGCTCTACACCGAGCTGCGCAGCCGCCTGGCCGCCGCACGCCAGCGCCAGGCGGCGTCCGCCTCGCGCGTGTCCACCGGCCAGTCCCTGCTTTCCGAAGAAATGGCGCGTAGCACGCGCATCGCAAGCTCGGAGCGCTCGCTGTCCGAACTCACCCGCGACTACGAGGTCAACCGCGACCTCTACCAGGACCTGCTCAAGCGCCGCGAGAACGCGCGCGTTTCCATGGACCTCGACGCCAAGCGCGAGGGCCTGGCCTTCCGCGTGCAGGAGCCGGCACAGATGCCGCTGCGACCGAGCGGCCTGCGGATGATGCACTTCGCCGTCGCCGGCCTGATGCTCGCGCTGATCGCGCCGCTGCTGCTGGTGGTGGGCTACGTGAAGATGGACCCGCGCGTGCGCACGCCGCTGCAGATCGAGCGCGTCGCCGGCCTGCCGGTGATCGGCGCCATTCCGCACTACTCCACCCGCGCCCAGCGCGTCCGTGGCGCCCGGCGCATGGCCTTCGCCTCGCTGATGGTGCTGTCCGTCCCGGTGGTCTTCGGCCTGATCCTGGCCATCAAACTGGCGAACCCCTCATGAACGACCTCTCCAATTCCCCCGCTGCGATCGATCCGCTGGTGGCCCGGCGCGGCGGCAGCCTGTCGATCGCCCGGATGGAAGAGCCACGGCAGCTCACGCCCTCGCAACTCGAGGAACGGGCGATCATCCATCGAAAGGGCCAGGCGCGCCCCGCCGTCGATGCCTTCCGCGAACTGCGCACGCGCCTGCTGGCGATGTTCGGCGGCGGCAACTTCGTGGCGCTGGTGGCGCCGGTCACGCGCGGCAGCGGTGGCAGCTTCGTCGCCCGCAACGTCGCCGCCGCCATGGCCTTCGACGAAGCCAAGAGCGCGGTGCTGGTGGACTGCGACCTGCGCCAGCCCTCGCAGCACGACACCATGCGGGTGATCGCCGACCGCGGCGGGCTCATCGACCTGCTCGAGGACCCGGACCGTTCCGTCGCCGAGGTCCTCTATCCCACCGGGGTGCCGCGCCTGCGCCTGCTACCGGCCGGCAGCAGCCGCGAGATGGTCAGCGAGTACTTCGCCTCCTTCCGCATGGGCCTGCTGCTGGACTCGTTGCGCAGCCGGTACCCGGACCGTTACATCTTCCTCGACAGTCCGCCGGCGCTCGGCGGGCCCGACGCGAAGATCCTCGCCGGCCTCTGCGACGTCGTCGTGCTGGTCGCCGGCTATGGACACGACACGCCGGCGCAGATTGCACAGGCGGCGTCGAATTTCGATCCGGCCAAGTTCGCCGGGGTGGTGTTCAATGAAGGACTCTGACGCGATGCGCCGCCCCGCCAGGGCCCTGCTCCCGCTGGCGCTGGCCCTGGCGCTGGCGCAACCCGCCGCGGCGACGACCGTGTTCACCTACGAACTCGACGCGGGCCTGCGGCACGAGGACAACGTCACGCTCAGCGAGGACGATCCCGAGGCCGACACGATGCTGTTCGGATCGGTGCGTTTCGTGGCGCTGCACGACACCCCGCGGCTGGAATTGCGGGCTCGCGGCAACGTGCGCTACGTGAACTACCTCGGCGACACCTACCCGGACGAACTGCGCGGCGAACTCTCCGCCCAGCTCGACTGGACCATCCTGCCCAATCGCCTGCACTGGGTGGTCGAGGATTACGCCAGCCGCCAGGAGGTCGACGTGCTCGGCCGTCCGGATCCGTCGAACCAGCAGCAGGTCAACGTGTTCCTGACCGGCCCGACCTTCCTGTTCCGCTTCGGCCAGGCCAACACCGGCCAGCTCGACCTGCGCTACATGGACAGCTACGCCGAGGACACCGACTCCTTCAACGGCCAGCGCCTGATCGGCCGCGCCTCGATCCGCCGCGAGATCAACCCGCGCACCACCGGCTCCCTCCACCTGGAAGCGAGCCACGTTCGCCTGCGCGAATCGGTCGCCGACGACTACAAGCGCCTGGACGCCTACCTGCGCTTCGACCGCCGGGTACCGGCCTTGAGGCTGCGCGCGGACCTCGGCTACACGCGGATCGAGCCGGACAACTCGACCACGCGCGCCAGCTCCCCGCTCGTGCGCACCCAGGTCAACTGGAACCCGGCGGGCCGCCACCATTTCAATGGGCGCTTCGACTACCAGCTCGCCGACGCCGCCCAACGGCTGATCCAGCGCAGCTCCGATTTCGCCGCGGAAACCTACACCAGCGTCGTGACCAGCAGCGAGTTGCTGGACCATTACGACGCCCTCGGCAGCGGCAACATCGTGGTCGGGTCGGATGCCTACCGCGAGCGCCGGGTGAACCTGGGCTATCGCTACGAGGGCGACCGGGTCACCCTGCGCGTGCATCCCTACGTGCAGCGCGTGCGCTACCTCGAGGAGCTGTCGCCGGGCTCCACCGAACTCGATCGCCGCAGCCGCGGCGAGGCCGTCGAACTCGAGTACAAGCTGCGCCCGAGCCTGAACCTGGCAGTGCGTGCCTTCGACCAGGACGTCACCTACCGCAATCTCGATCGCAACGACACCGTGCGCGGCATCAGCGTGGCGCTGCTCGACCGCTCGGCGCGCAACTGGCGCTGGCGCGTCGAGGCCAGCCACGTGCGCCGTGACAGCACCGAACAGGGCCAGGGCTACCGCGACAACGTCATCGGTTTCGCCATCATCCGGACGCGCTGATGGCCCTGCTCTTCTGGTCCAGCCTGGCCTTGCTGGCCTTTACGTACGCGGGCTACCCACTGCTGATGGCGTTGCTGGCGCGGCTGCGGCCACTGCCGATCCGACCGCTGTCGCAGGCGCCAGCCATGGACGTGGTGGTGGTCGCGCACGACGCCGCCGACATGATCGAGGACAAGATCGACAACCTGCTGGCACTGGACTATCCGCCGGATCGGCTGCGGGTGAACATCGTCTGCGACGGCTGCAGCGACGACACCGCCACGCTGATCGCGCGCCGCCTGTCGCCGCGCCTGCGCCTGCACGCCTTCCCGACGCGGCGCGGCAAGTCGGCCTGCATCGGCAACGTGCTGCCGGTGCTGGACCGCGAACTGGTCCTGTTCACCGACGTCCGCCAGCGCCTGGATCCACAGGCCGCGCGGGAGCTCGCCGCGGTGCTCGGCGACCCGAATGTCGGCGCCGCCAGCGGCGAACTGGTCCTGCAGGCGAGCAACGATTTCGGCCGCGGCATCGATGCCTACTGGCGCTACGAGAAGCTGATCCGGCGCTGGGAGTCGGCGAGCGGCTCGCTGGTGGGCGTGACCGGTGCGATCTACGCGGCGCGGCGCGAGGCGCTGCCGGAAGTGCCGCCTGGGTTGGTGCTGGACGACATGTGGATCCCGCTGGGCGTCGCCTCGGTCGGCTATCGGGTCGTGTTCGTACCGACGGCGCTGGCCTATGACCTGGCGTCGACGCGGCCGGAGGTCGAGCAACGGCGCAAGCGCCGCACGCTCGCGGGCAACTTCCAGCTCCTGTTGCGCTGGCCCGACCTGGCACTGCCGGGCGCGCACCCCCTGGCCTGGCGCCTGTGGGGACACAAGTGGCTGCGATTGCTGGCGCCCTGGCTGCTGGTGCTGGCCTTCGTTTCGAACGCGGCGCTGGCGCCGGGCGGATGGGTCTACGCGAGCCTGCTGGCACTGCAGGTGTTCGCCTATGGATCGGTCCTGCTCGGACGCTGGCGCCCGACCTTGCAGTCGTGGACGCCGGTTCGGCTGTGCACGGCCTTCTTCATGCTGAACTTCAGTGCCGCACTGGCCCTGGTGGATTTCCTGCGCGACCCGGAATCGCACCTGTGGAGCACCACTCGCCCCGAGGGCGCCGCGCCGTGAGCGTCTCCGCGCCGCGGCGACTGCTGGTGGCCATCGACGAGATGGAGGTGGGTGGCAGCCAGCGCCAGATCGTGCACCTGCTCGGTGCGCTGGATCGCAGGCAGTGGGCGCCGGAGCTGGTGTACTTCCGCAGCGAATCCTTCCTGGTCGGCGAGTTGCGCCGCCTCGAGGTGCCGGTGCACTACCTGCCGAAGCGTCGCGCGCTCGACCTGCGCTTCCTTCGCGACTACCGCGAGCTGCTTCGGCGCGGACGCTACGATCTCGTGCATGCGTTCTCGATCACCGCGGAGCTGTGGTCGCTGGTGGCCCTGCGTAGCTTCGCCGGCGCGCCTCCGCTGGTGTCTTCGCTGCGCAACCTTGGCCTGGACGCATCGCGCTGGCAGTGGCGCCTCAAGCGCCTGGTGCTGGCCGGCAGCGCGGCCACCATCGCCAACTCGCGGGCGGCGGCGCGCACGGCATCCGAGCTGGCGGCCTGGCCGGAGTCGCGCATCGCCGTGATCGGCAATGGCTCCCCCGAGCCGCCGCCGATGGACGCCAACGCCCGGGCGCGGGTCCGGCGCGAATTGGGCGTTCCGCCGGATCGGCGGCTGGGCTTGTTCGTGGGCAGGCTGTCGCCGGTGAAGAACCTCCCGGGGCTGCTCACGGCGCTGGCCCTGATGCCGGCGCAGGACCGTCCATGGATGGCCGTGGCCGGCGACGGTCCGGAATCCGCGCGACTCCTGGAACTGCGCACGCAGCTCGACCTCGCGCAGGACGTGCATTTCCTCGGCGAGCGCGCCGACGCAACGCGGCTGATGCAGGCCTCCGATTTCCTGGTGCTTTGCTCATGGCAGGAGGGCCTGTCGAACGCGCTCATCGAGGCCATGCTCGCCGGGTGTCCGGTGATCGCCACCGCGGTGGGCGGCAACGTTGAACTGGTCGAGCATGCGCGCAACGGCCTGCTGGTGCCGGTTGACGATCCCGCATCGCTGGCGGAGGCGATCGGCCAGCTGTGCAGCGACGAACCATTGCGACGGACGCTGGCGCAACAGGCGCAGCAGTCGGCACGCGCCCGCCATTCGACGCTGGCGCTCGCGGGCGCCACCGAGGCGGTCTACGAACGCGCGCTGCGCGCAGGCAGGCGCAAGCTGCCCGAAGCCCGACCCACCGAGGTGCGGCAATGAGCGGCCCGTCGCGCCCGGTGCACGTGCTGATGGTGATCGAGAGCCATTATCCGGCGCGCGGTGGCGGCGGCGCCGAAAGCCAGGTCCGTACGCTCGCGCGCGGACTGCGCGAGCGCGGCCATCGCGTCACCATCCTCACGCCCCTGTCGCGGCTGGGGCCGCAGCAACGCGTGTCGCGGGTGGATGGCGTGCCGGTGTGCCGCCTCCCCTTCCCGCGCATGCGCGTGCTTGGCGCGCCGGTGCTGTGGATGCGCCTGCTGGCCTTCCTGTGGCGTCGTCGCCACCGCTACGATGCCTGGCACGCGCACATCGGCCACCACCTGGCCGCCTGGTGCTGCGTATTCGGCCGCCTGCTCGGCAAGCCGGTGCTGGTGAAGATCGCCGGTGGCTGGGAATTCGCCCATGCGCTTTCCGCGGACCGCGGGCCGCTTTCGGCGCTGACCTTCCATGGCCTGTCGCAGGCCACGCGGTGGCATGCGATCAGCCAGCGCATCGCCGGCGCGCTGGTCGAGAAGGGCGTGGACCGCGACCGCCTGCTGGTGGTCCCGAACGCGGTGGACACGCGGCGCTTCCAGGCGATCGCGCCCACTCCGTCCCCCGTGCCGCGACTGGTGTTCATCGGCCGCCTGGCCCGCATCAAGGGCGTCGACGTCCTGCTCGATGCCTTCGCCCTGGCCTTGGGCGACGGCCACCCCGCCCTGCTGCAGCTGGTCGGCGCGGGTGACCAGGAAGCGGCGTTGCGCGCGCAGGCGGAGGCGCTCGGCATCGCCGCCCACGTCCGCTTCGACGGCCATCGCAGCGACCTGGAGCAGGTGCTGGCGGATGCCGATGTCGCGGTGCTTCCCTCGCACCAGGAAGGCCTGTCGAACACCCTTCTCGAGTGCATGGCGGCCGGACTGCCGATGGTCGCGACGCGGGTGAGCGGCAGCGAGGACCTCGTGCGCCACGGCGAGAATGGATGGATGTGCGAGCCCGGCGACCGTGCCGGCCTCGCCGATTGCCTGCGCCAGGCCATCGCCGCCTCGCCGGCGGCGCGCCAGGCCATGGGCCAGCGCGCACGGCAGGCGGTCGAGGCCTATGCCGCGCTGCCCCGCGTGCTCGAACGCCTGCTCGACGCCTACCGCGGCGGCCGCGGGGATGCACAGAACCCCTTGCAGGAAGCCCGCATGGAGATCCGCTGACGTGCTGAAGCTGTTGCTCGCCCTGCCCCTGCTGTTCCTGCCGAACGCGCTGCATTTCTCCGGCGCGCCGCTGATGGCCGGCCTCAACCTGAGCAACCTGATGTTGCTGCTGGTGCTGGTCGCGATCCCGGTTTTCTCGCCGGCCGGCGCGCCGCGGCTGGCGGGCTTCGGCCGCCTGGGCCCGGCATTGCTGTGGCTGGCGCTCGCCTACGTGGTGGCCTTCGTCATTGCCGTCTGGCGCTCGTCCGCAACCTTGATGGAGGACCTGACGATCCTGAAGACCGCCCTGTTCTACCCGATGTTCTATTTTCTCTACCGCAACTGCCGCGCCGACCTGCGGCAAACGCGGCAGTTGATCGTGGTGACCCTGGTGGTGGCCGTGGTGGCAGGCATCGAGGCGGTGCACGAAGGCTTGACCACCGGCATGCTGAGCACGTACTCGGAGGACAACCGCGCCTCCGGTCCGTTCGGCACCAATGCGCTGACCGCCAACCTGGCGGGCTATTTCTACGCGGGCTTCCTGCCGCTCTTCATCGCCGGCGCGCTGTTCCTCAAGGGCAAGCCGCGCTTGCGGATGGCCGCGATCATCGGCGCGGGCATCCTGGGCCTGGCGGTGTTGGCGACTTTCTCGCGCCAGGCCTACGCAATCTCGCTGCTGTGCGTGCTGCTGCTGGCGCTGCGGCGCAACCTGGCGGCCGCGCTGCTGATCGGCCTGCTGATGCTCGCCGCCACCACTGCGCTGCCGGACAGTGTGACCGAGCGCGTGTCGGAAACCCGCCAGGTCACCCAGGTCGGCACCACCGAACTGGACCAGAGCACCGCGAGCCGCTTCGACATCTGGACCGGCGCGCTGCAGATGTGGACGGACCACCCGGAAGGCGTCGGCCTGAACCGGTTCAAGGCTAACATCGGCGACTACACCAGCTACAGCGGCTTCGACGCCCACAACTATTTCGTCCTGATGCTCGCCGAGGCCGGCCCGCTGGGCCTGGCGGCCCTGGTGTTCCTGCTCTGGCGCCTGTGGGGCATGGCGCGCACGGTGCAGCGCGAAGCCGCGCCCGGCGACAGCGAACAGCGCGCGCTTGGCACCGGCTTCAGCCTGATGGTGATCGCACTCGCGCTCGGCAACAGCTTCGGCAGCTTCTTCCTGCAGGGCCTGGCGATGGGAAGCGTCTGGGCCTTCGTCGGGCTGGTCGAACGCTATGGCGCGCTCAAGGCGCACGAGCGTGCACATCCGCCGGTGCCGGCCGCGAGCACGGCGGTGGCGCCGATGCCCGGCCGGTTCCCGCTGGTCGAGCGCGCCCGTTCCGCGACCGGCATGGGCAATTTTGGTGCCCGCTAGGCTGCCCTGGCTGGCGGCGGCCGCGGCCTTCGCCCTGCCGGGCGTGCTGGCCCTGGCGGCGCACGACGCGGCGCCGTACAGGCAGCGCAACCCGCCCATGGCGGACGCGGTGGACGTCGAGCGCGAGTGCCGAGCGCTTTACGGTCGCGGCTTCTCGGCGCTGGTCGGCCGCGGCCACAAGCCCGCGCCGCGCCGCGAACGGCCCGGCAAGGGCGAAGTTTTCCGCGAGCCGGTCGCCGGCACCTGCATCGTGCGCGCGACCGACCACGCGCGGGAACCGCCGGAGCGCTTTGCCCGCAACGACTACTCGCGTCGCCAGGCCTTCAACGCCGATGGCAGCCGTTTTCTGGTCGCTGCCGGCGGCGGGGCCTGGCATCTCTACGACGCGCGCTCCCTTCGCTGGCTGCGGCGGCTGGCCGGTCCGAAGGGCGACGCCGAACCGCAGTGGCATCCGCGCGACCCGCGCGTGCTGCATTACCTGCCCGACAAAGGCGGGCTCAGCCTGTCGCGCATGGACGTGGAGGCCAACCGCGGCCGCAGCGTGGTGGACTTCCGTGGCCGACTCCCGTGGCCGCAGGCCGCTCGCGTCTGGACCCGGGGCGAAGGCAGCCCCTCCGCCGACGGCCGGTTCTGGTGTTTCCTGGCCCAGGACGCGGGCGGACGCACGCTCGGTGCATTCAGCTACGACCTGGTGGCGGACAAGATCCTGGGCTCGAAACCGCTCGAGGGTTCGCCGGACTCGATCAGCGCGTCCCCCTCCGGCCGCTGGTGCGTGATCTCCGCCGACAAGCGGCACGGCGGAACCGTCGCCTGGGCGCGCGACTTCGGCCGCTCGCGCCGGATCTACGAGGACTCCGAGCACGCCGACATCGCCCGGCTGCCCGGCGGCGGCGACGCCTACGTCTGGATCGACCAGCAGGGCCGCGGCGAACTGGTGATGATGGACCTCGACAGCGGCAGGCGAACGGCGTTGCTGCCGACCTGGATCGCGGGAAGCGTCACTTCCATCCACGTTTCCGGCAAAGCCTTCGAGCGGCCGGGTTGGGTGCTCGTGTCGAGCTTCAACGCCAGGAAGGGCGCGTCCTGGCTGCAGGAACAGCTGCTGGCCGTTCAGCTGCGACCGGACCCGCAGGTGCTGCGCCTGGGCTTCCACCGCAGCCGCTATAAGGACTATGCATCGCAGCCGCAGGCCACCGTGAGCCGCGACTTCCGTCACATCCTGTTCAATTCAAACTGGGGGGCGGCGTCCGCCGACGACGTGGACGCCTACATGATGCGCTTGCCTGAAGGATTCCCCGGGCAACGCTGAACCATTCTTGCTGCACTGCGGCAAGCGGCAGTTACTGTGACGAAGGCACGGACTTACTGCCGGTTCTGTGATTTATCGCGGGTTCACGAAGCGCTGTCGCTTCGTAGATTGGCTTCGGCCCGAGGGGGGCGGGCCAACCAATCCAACTCGCAAGGATTCGTCCCCCCATGCACGTCCCCGTCCTTCGCCCGGACCGCCGTCCGGCGGTTTACTTCGGCCTGTTGCTGGCCACCCTCGCCCTCCTCTCCTGCGCTCCGGCCGCGTTCGCCGCCGACGTCGACAAGGAGTGCGCCTCGGCCTACGCGGCCACCGGGACCACGCTGTCGACGGGACAGGTCACCAAGGCGGTCACCTCGCTGTTGCGCCCGCTGAAGGGCGTGCTGCAACGCGACGCCGATTTCGGGACCTGCCTCTTCCGCGCGACCGACCACGTGCTGGAACCGCCGACTTCGTTCGCGCGCAACGACTACTCGCGCCGCCAGGCCTTCAACGCCGACAACACGCGCTTCGTCGTCTACGCGAGCGGAGGCGGCTGGCACCTCTACGACGCCAATACGCTGGCCTGGATCAAGCAGCTCGGCGGAATCTCGGGCACCTCGGAAGCCCAGTGGCACGCGACCGACCCCAACGTGCTGTACTACGTGCCGAGCAAGGGCGGCATGAAGCTCTACAAGCTCGACGTGGCCAGCAACACCAGCACGGTCGCGGCGGATTTCACCGGCAAGCTTCCCTGGTCGACCGCGGCACGCGTCTGGCAGAAGGGCGAAGGCAGTCCCTCCGCCGACGGTCGCTACTGGTGCTTCGCCGCCGAAACCAGCACGGCCGGCATCCTCGGCGTCTTCACCTACGACCTGCAGGCGCAGGCGGTGGTCGGCAGCAAGACGCTGAGCGTGAATCCGAACTGGGTGAGCATGAGTCCCTCGGGCCGCTATTGCGTGGTATCGGGCACGACCGCCTACAACGCGACCTTCACCACCTCGCGCACGCTGCTCAGTGGGTCGCAACACTCCGACCTCGCGCTGGGCGCGGACGGGCACGATTATTTCGTCTTCATCAACCAGGCCGTGGACGGCTACGTGACGATGATCGACATCGACACCGGCACATCCACCCGCCTGATCCCGACCTGGATCAACGGTTCGTCCACCTCCGGGCACCTGTCGGCGAAGGCCTTCTCGCGCCCGGGCTGGGTCCTCTACTCCACCTTCAACAGCAAGAACGGCGAACAGTGGGTCAGCGAACGCCTGATGGCGATCGAGATGAAGGCCAGCCCGAAGATCATCAACCTCGCGCGCCACCACAGCTTCTACAACGGCTACTGGACGCAGCCGCACGCGACGGTAAGCCGCGACTTCAGCCGCGTGGTGTTCAATTCGAACTGGGGCAGCACCTCCGACATGGACGTCGACACCTACCTGGCACGCTTGCCGGACGACGCCTTCGGCACGCCGCCCCCGCCAACCACGCCGCCGCCGCCGACCACCGATACCATCGCTCCTTCGGTGAGCGCATCCTCGTCGGCCAACGCCAGGACCGTGACCCTGTCGGCCACCGCCAGCGACAACGTCGGCGTGGCGGCCGTGGATTTCATCGTGGATGGCGTGCTGCGCGGCACCGACAGCACGGCGCCGTACTCGCTGTCGCTTCCCAGCGGCAAGCTCGGTAGCGGCAGCCACTCGCTGGTGGCGGTCGCCTACGACAAGGCCGCCAACGCGGGCCAGTCGTCGCCGGTGGCGTTCGGGGTCAAGACCAAACTCACCAAGACGACGAGCTCCACGCTGCTGCTCGCCACCTCGTCCACCGAAAGCTCGCCGTCTCCAACCTCGCCGAAGCTGCGGGAAGGCCGGCGCGCGCGCGCCAACGCCATCGACTAGGCGTCGTCGCGGGCCCGCCAGCGATACCAGGCGAGGCCGACGATCTCGTGCAGTGCGTCCTCGGTTTTCTCGAGGGCGCCCAGTCGCGGGATCAGCGCCCAGGGAAGCCCGGCCGGCAAGCGGCGCACGTCGGCGACCACCGCGCAGGGCCGCAATCCGCTGGCGTCGAAAGCCAGGCGCGCCCGCGGCCAATGCGACGCCGAAGTGACCAGGCCCAGCCGCGTGCCGGGCGGGATGCGCGCCGATACCGCGCGCGCGCTCTGCCAGGTGTCGAGCGACTCGACGTCGAGGCGCAAGGCGTACTCCGGCACGCCGGCCCAACGCGCGTAGGCCGCCATCAGTTCCGCGATCGGCGGCGCATGACGCGCGCTGGCTCCGCCCGTCAACAGCAGGCGCGTGCCGGGAGCCGCCCGCCATGCGGTGATCGCCGCATCCATCCTGCGCCGGCTGGCGCCGTTGAGCGCGCCGAAATCCGCGGCGTCGCGAGGACGCAGGTCCACCCCGCCGGCCAGCACCACCAACACCTCGGGCGCGCTGGCGCAGGCGGCCCGTGGCGCATCGCGTTCCAGCTGGCCCAGCAGGCGGTTCGCGACCCACGGCGTCATCGCCGCCAACGAACCCAAACCCACCAGCAATGCGATCACGCGCAACACGCCCGGATACGGAAGCCAGCCGGCGACGCCCGCCAGCAGGCCGGCCGCCGCCAGCCAGGCCAGGGGCGAAAGCAGGAGATCCATCGCCCTAGCTCGCCGGAAACAGGTCGGCCAGGCGCGCGGCGTTCTTGCGGATGTTGAACTCGTCCTCGACCTTGAGCCGACCCGCCTCGGCCAGGCGCAGGCCAAGCTCAGGGTCGTGCAGCAGCTTGCGCACCTGGAAGGCGAGCGAATGCGGATTGCGCGCTTCGGCCAACAAGCCGGTGCGTCCGTGCTGTACCAGTTCGGGCACCCCGGACGTCGGGCAACTCACGACCGGAACGCGCGCCGCCATCGCCTCCATCAGCACGTTCGGGATGCCGTCCTGGTCGCCATCGGCGGCCGTCACGCAGGGCAATACGAAGCAGCTGGCCTGGCTGAGCAGGCGGCGGATCCCGGCCTGCGGCATCGGGTCCTCGATACGCACCCAATGCTGCAGCTCGCGCATTTCGATGCGCCGCTGCAGCGCCTGGCGCAGCGGGCCCCGGCCGATGATCAGGCACTGGAAGGAGATGCCCTGGTCGCGCATCAGCGCACAGGCGTCGATGAGGTCGGGGAAACCCTTCATCTCCACCATGCGGCCGATGCTCAGGATCAGCGAAGGTTGCACGGGCGCGCGCCGCGCATTGAAATCGCCGAGGTCGAGCGCGCTGTGGATCACGTGCAGGGGCTTGGGCTCCGGATCCGGGAAGCGGCGGCGGATCAGCGAGCGGTTGTACTCGGTGATGGTCTGGGTGAAGCGCGCCTCGCGCAGCTTCACCGCCAGGCCGTGGTCCTCGAGGAAGAGGTCGTGGGCACGCGCGGTGAAGCTGAAGGAGAAACCCGCCAGCCGCGAGCAGAACCAGGCTGCGGTCGAAGGATAGGTCGCCCACGGTGCATGGATGTGGGTGATGCCCTGCGCGCGCAGCGCCGGGATGAGGTCGGCGGCGAGCGCCATCGAGGTGAAACTCTTGGCCAGCGACAGGCCCGAGCCGGTGAAGCTGCGTCGGAAATCCGCCATCGCGCCCCAGACCCGGCGCGGATGCCGCAGCGCCAGGCCGGCGAAGCGCAGCAGGCCGCGGGCCGGCGACGCGTATTGCACGCGCCCCTCTGCGACCAGGGTCTTCGCTTCCGGATGCACGATGGCGTCGCTGCAGGGCTTGAGCGAATGGATGCGGATCTCGACGCCACGCCGGCGCAGCTCCAGGATCTCGCGGAGGATGAAGGTTTCCGAGAGTGCCGGGAACATCGACAGGATGTAGGCGATGCGCTGGCCCGCGGCCGCCGGCGCCGATGGCGGGCGGGCGCTGGCTCCCGTCGCTCGCGCCGCGTTGGGGGTGCGCAGGCGACGATGCGCCCGCCGTTGCACGGCGGCGCGACCGCGCAGCCACTGGGAGATTATGCGTTTGTTCATGCCGTCCTTGGCTCCGTTTCCATGCATTCAACGCGCGTGCCGCGCAACTGGGGACAAGGCCCGTTCAGCGCCCGCACGGCTCAGGATGGCGCTCCGCGCCAGCGTCGCATCGTCTCGCGCAAGCGCGCGTCCAGCATCCATGCCGGTGCCGCGTACAGCAGTGCGAACAGGCCGCCGGCGATGAAAAGGCTGCGCCAGGGATGCGCCGCGCCCGGAATGGTGGCGTGCATCGCCCACAGCGTCACCGCGCCGAGCGCGAGCGCGAGCGCCAGCGCGCCGATGCGCGGGAAGCGTCGCAGCTCGCGTGGGCAAAAGGCCAGGTTGAGCAGCGCCACCGCGGCGTAGCTCGCCACCGCCGCCCACACCGCGCCCATGATGCCCATGCGCGGCACCAGCACCAGGTTGAGCGCGATGTTGAGCGCGACCGAGGCCAGCGTGAGCCAGAAGGTCAGCATCGAGCGCTTGTGCAGCAGCAGGCCGTAGCCGCTCACGCTCACCAGCGGGTACAAGGCGAACGCCACGCCGACCGCCACGAACACGATGCCGGAGGCGGCCTTGTCCGGACCGCTCAAGGCCACCAGGGCCTCCTGCCCGACCCCAAGCAGCAACACGGCCGCGCCGATGCTGGCGTAGGTCATCGGCATCAGGATCTTGTCCTTCAGGGCCACCACCGAGGCCGCCCCGTCCTGCTCGTACTGGCGGTTGGCCACCGGCACGAAGGCCTCGAGCAAGGTCGAGCTCATGAACAGCCGCACGTTGATCGCCAGCGCGTAGCCGATGGTGTACACGCCGACCGCGGCGAAGCTGCCCAGCAGGTGCTTGAGCAACACCCGGTCCACCGAGTCCAGCAACACCCAGGCCAGCTCGTTCGCCACCAGCGGCAGGCCGTACACCACCGAGCCGCGGATCGACGGGAAATCCAGCAGGCGCAGCGAGAAGCGCAGATTGCGCGCGAGCCAGGCCGCGTAGAACCCGACCACCAGCACGCCGGCCGCGAGCTTTCCCCCATACACGGCGAACGCGCTGCGCTCGACCGCGACCACGAACGACAACACCAGGCCGAGCTCCAGCCAGCGCTTGCACACCCGCGTCACCATCAGCAGGCGCGAGCGCTCGCTGGCCTGCAGCACGATGTCCATCAGGCTGCTGATCGCCACCAGCGGCACCAGGAACAGCGCGCTCCAGAGGACCGGGCCGGGGCGGTAGCCACCCCACAGCGCGGCCGTGACGATGGCGATCGCCACCGTGGCCCAGCCCGCCAGCATCGCCACGATCGGGAACAGCACCATGTTGGTGGCGAAGTGGCTCAGGCGCTGCTCGTCGGCGCCATGCGGATACAGGCGCATCACCGAGTGCTGGGCGCCGAACTTCAGCACGGCCACCGCGAGCATGATCCAGGTCTCGTAGTAGCCGAGGATGCCGTACTGGGTGTTGTCCAGCAGCCGGGTCAGGATCGGGAAGGAGACGAAGCCGGCGAGCAGCACCGCGACGTTGGCGGTCGAGTAGCGCAGGTAGTGCGTGCCCACGCTGGTCGGACGCACACCCGGCGCCGGCGTCGCCGATGGCGCCGTCGGGCCTGGAACCCCAGGCGCGCTCATCCCGGTGCCAGCCAGCGTTCGATCGCCGCCGTGAGCCGCTGGCGGTAGCAGCGCAGGTAGAACAGATGGTCGCTGCCCGGGAAGAAATGCAGCTCCACGCCGCCGCCCTGCGCCGCCGGTCCGAAGCTGTGCGACATTTGCCGCGGATGCACGAAGCGCTCGCGCGCGCTGCCGGTGAACACCACCAGCATGCGCGCGCCGCGCGCCAGCAAATGGGTGACGTGGGCATGGGCCTCTTCGCGCGTGGGCCAGTCGCGGAAATCGCCGGCGGCTGGCGCGGCCACGGCCGTCGCCGCCGGTCGCAGCCGGCGCCGCAGCACCTGCCACCAGCGCAGCGGCGAGCGCGAGAGGAATTCGCGCCACCGTTCGAACCAGAACCAGGGCCCGCGGAACGCCACCGGATCGAGCAACAGGAGACCCGACACGCGGGGGTCGCGCTCGGACAGCCGCCAGGCCACGTCCGAGGCGCTGCAGATGCCGCCGACCGCGAATCGCCGGCAGCCGAACTCGGATTGAAGACGGTCGAGCGCCGAGGCCAGTACCTCCAGTTCGCCGGCGTCCGAAAGCAAGGGCGCCTCACCGACACCGGGAAGGTCGAGGCGGAACACGGCGCGGCCGCGCGCCGCCAGATGCCTGGCCAGGTCCACGTAGAGCCGGAACGGCCCGACCCGCGGCATGGTGCCGGCGTTGAGCAGCACCAGCACCTCCCCGTCGGGATGGGGTTGGCCGCTGAGCACGCCGCTGAGTCGGTCCTGTGGACCGAAGGAGAGGATGCGATCCCGGGTCATGCGGCGGCCGCCAGCGCCGAGCCCAACTCCCGCACCGTGCGCCGCAAGGGCGAGGCGAACAGCAGCGACGCGTCCATCAGAACGCCCTCCCCGAACGGCGGCACCGTCGCGGGCAGTTCAAAACTGCGCGACACGCCCGGCGCGGGCGACTGCCCGGCGTAGAGGACCTGCCAGGTCGCGGCGCGGCCCGCCGTGCCGGCCGGACTCCAGCGCGTCTGCCCGATCTGTTCGAGCAGCCGCGGCGACACCTCAAGGCCCATCAGGTCCGTGTCGCCCTCGCAATCCATGTCCGGTTCCGGGCGGATCGTCGCGCGCTTGGCGGCGTCCTCGGCGCGACGGGCGTCGAGCCAGGCCGAACCGTCGAGCACCGGATCCCAGCCCACCACGAGGTCGCACTGCGCGCCGGCATCGAACCAGCGCGGCAGCGTCAGGGCCGCACTGCGGAACGCCAGCACGACCTGCCGCGGCGCCTTGCTGCATTCGGCCAACGCGGTGCTCGCCGCAGCCATATCCTCCGCGGCCCGGTCCAGGTCCGCCTCCGCACCGGCTCCTTCCGAATCCCCGGCGCCGGCGTGGCTGAAGCGCAGGCAGTCGATGCCCTGCTCGGCGAATTCGCTGGCGAGCTCGCACAGGAAGCGCACGGTCCGGTAGTTCTCATGCAACAGGGGCGGTAGCAGGAGCACCGCAGGTGCGTCACCGCGGGCAAGGCCAGGGTCGCCCGCATGCCACGCCGCATACAGGCGTCGCCCGCCTGCCTCGATCCAGAAGGGCTGGAACGGTCCCACGCTCATCACAGGCAATCCTTGTCCTCGTGGCCATCCACACCCGAGGAAAACGCGCGTGGCGCGGTGGCCGGGCCAATCTCGCCGACCGCCGCTTCACGCCCGGTTTACGGAAAAGGGTGGCAAGCGGCCGCGAGTGGTGGACAATCGCGTTTGGATCGGTGCGACTTCACGGATGAATCGATGAGCAGGCTGCTTGCCCGCGCGTACCACTGGCTGTCCTGGCGGTCGGGCCACGCGATGCGTGAAATTCGGCGCCTGCGCCGCCCACGCGTACTGACCTACCACGCGATCGGCCCGCAGGACACGCCGCACGAACAGTTCGACTGGCAGTTGCGGATGGTGCGCGACGAATTCGAGGTGGTGGCGGTCCCCGAACTGGTGGGCCGCCTGCAGGAAGGCACGACCACCGGCGAAGAACTGGCGATCACCTTCGACGATGGCGTGCGCAACCACTACACGCAGGCCTGGCCACTGCTCGAGTCGCACCGCGTGCCCGCGACGTTCTTCGTCTGCCCGGGGCTGATGGATTCGGGCCGGTGGATCTGGAACATGGAGATGCGGGTGCGGCTGCGCCTGCTCGACGATCGCAGCCGGCTGCGGCTGGCCCTGTCCATCAAGGCCGTGGGCGCGCAGGTGGAACGCATCATCCAGCGCGCCAAGCAACTGGCCCCGGAGCCGCGCCGCGAATTCGAGGCGGCCGTGCGCGCCGCGACCCGGCAGTTCCAGCCCGACGAGGCGATGGTGGACCGCTACGCGCCCCTGCGCTGGGAACAGGTCCGCGCGATGGACCCGGCGCTGGCGACCATCGGCAGCCACAGCCTCAACCATCCGATCCTGACCACGCTCGGCACGGCGGAACGCCAGCAGGAGATCGTCGAGAGCCGGCGCCGCATCGAACAGGCCCTGGGCAGCACCGCCGACATCTTCTGTTATCCGAACGGCAGCCACGACGCCGCGCTGGTGGACCTGGTCAAGCGCCACTACCGCGCCGCGCTGATCACCCAGCCCGGCTTCGCGACGTCCAGCCAGTCCCTGCATCGCATCCCGCGCATCTCGGCGGGTCCGCAGCCGGGCATCTTCCTGCGCCGGCTGCATCGTCCCCAGGCGTAAGCGCTAGCCGCTGGCGCGCGCGCCTTCCGACGTCTTCGCGGGACGCGGGCCCGCCGTGGCCGCAGCTTCCATGGGCGGCAGCTCGCGCGCGAGCGAGCCGACCGTACCCTTGGCCAGGCGCAGCAGGTTCAGGCGCACGCCGGTGGCCTGCTCGATCCGGCGCATCAGCTGCACCGCGGCCAGCGAGTCGCCGCCGAGCTGGAAGAAGTTGTCGTCGCGGCCGACCTCGCCGGCGCCCGACAAATCCGCGAACAGCCCCGCCAGCCAGCGCTCGCGCGCGTCCTGGAAGTCGTCGAGGCCCGGGTCCACGCGCAAGCCGGCGGCCCGCGCGTCCTCATCCGGCAGCGTCGCGGTTGGCGCGGACACCGGCACGGGCGGCGCGACGCGGGTGGTCGCGTCCGCCGCGGTGACGGATTCGCGGCGGTCCGAGCCGAAGGAGAACAGTCCGGCCAGCTTGCGCGCCAGCCCGATGCCCTGCGGCGCCGCCGCGGCTGCCGCGGGCGCCAGCGCCGGCTGCTCCGCCGAGATCCGCGCCGACGCCTCCGGTGCTTGCACGGCCGGGGCCGCATCCACCCAGAAGCGCTGGCGCTCGAAGGGATAGGTCGGCAGCACCAGCTTGCGCCGCCGCGTGCGGCGGTCGAAGGCCGCGACGTCCACGGCCACGCCGCTTGCCCACAGGTCGCCGGCCGCCTGGCGCAGGCTGGCCAACTCGTTGATTTCGGCATCGCCGAGCGAGGACAGCGCGCGGCTGGACGTGTTGCCCAGGTCCGGATGCTGGCGCGAGAGCGTGGCCAGCGTCGTGCGCGCCCCCACTTCCAGCAGGAGGCGCGGCCCGTCGGCGAGCAGGCGCGAGAGCGCGCTGGCGAAGCGCACCGGCTTGCGCAGGTGCTCGGCCCAGTAGTCGGGCGACATCGCGGTTTCGGCGTCCAGCCAGTCCGCACGCGCCGTCGACAGGATCGGCAGCCGCGGCGGGTGCCGCTCGACCGAAGCGACCAGCTCGCGGAAGGGCTGCACCACCGCGTCCATCATCTGCGAGTGGAAGGCGTGCGAGGTCTGCAGCAGGCGGTGCGGTACACCGAGCTTTTCCAAATGCTCGCCGAAACGCGCGAGCGCCTCGTGCGGCCCGGACACCACGCAACTGGTGGGTGCATTCTCCGCGGCCACCGAGAGGTCGGCGGGCAAGCACTCCTGCACGGCGGCCAGGGACAGCTTGACCGTCATCATGCCGCCCGCGGGCTGCGCCTGCATCAGCGCGCCACGCGCCCGTACCAGGCGCAACGCATCCGGAAGCGAGAACACGCCGGCCAGGGTAGCGGCGACGAACTCGCCGATGCTGTGGCCGATCATCGCCGCGGGCTGCACGCCCCGCGCCATCCACGCCCGCGCCAACGCGTACTCGACGCTGAAGATCGCCGGCTGCATCCATTCCGTGGGCAGCAGGGCTTGCGGATCGGGGTCCTCGAGGCGACGGCGCAGTTCGGCGCCGCTGCCCTCGGGCATCGCTTCGAAGCAGGCTTCGAGCGCCGCCGCGAAGGCTGGCTCGTCGGCCGCCAGTGCGGCGCCCATCCGTGGGTACTGCGAGCCCTGGCCCGGGAATGCGAACACCGGTTGCAGCGCCTGCGCGGGCGCGCTGCGCCGCACCGCCGAGGCCAGCACCGGACTGCGCAGTTGCTCGACCGCATCGCTCGCATCGGTGGCGACCACCGCCACGCGATGCGCGAACGCCTTGCGCCCCGTCGCGAGCGTCCAGGCGACATCCGCGAGGTTGCCGCGAGGATCGCCGGGCTCGACACCTTCGAGCGCTTCCGCCAGGCGCGAGCAGGCACTCGCCAGCGCCGTCGGCGTGCGTGCCGACAGCAACAGCAGCGACGGCGCGCCGGCGGCGTCGGAAGGCGCCCGCTCGGGCGCCTGTTCGAGCACCACGTGCGCGTTGGTGCCGCCCACGCCGAAGGAACTGACCCCCGCGCGACGCGGGGTCTCGCCCTCCTCCCACGGCGTCAGCCGGTCGTTGACCACGAACGGCGACGCATCGAAATCGATGGAAGGATTGGTGCGCGAGAAGTTGATCGTCGGCGGGATCGAGCGCGACTCCAGCGCCAGCGCCGCCTTGATCAGGCCGGCGCTGCCGGCGGCGGTGATCAGGTGGCCGACGTTGCTCTTGAGCGAGCCGATCCGGCAGAAGCCGGTGTCGGGCGTGAAGCGCCGGAAGGCCTTCGTCAAACCGGCCACCTCGATCGGGTCGCCGATCGGCGTGGCGGTCCCGTGCGCCTCGACGTAGCCAATGCTGCGCGGCGATACCCCGGCGTTGGCCTGCGCCATCGCCACCAATGCCGCCTGCCCTTCCACGCTGGGCGCGGTGAAGCTGGCCTTGGCGCCGCCGTCGTTGTTGACCGCGCCGCCGAGCACCACTGCATGGATCGGGTTGCCGTCGGCCAGCGCATCGGACAGGCGCTTGAGCAGCACCACCGCCGCGCCATCGTTGAACACCGTGCCCTTGGCGTCCGCGTCGAAGGTGCGGGTGTGGCCGTCGGGCGAGAACATCGCACCTTCCAGATATTCATAGCCGGTATTTGGCGGGCAGGCGATGGAGATGCCGCCGGCCAGCGCCATGTCGCAGTGGCCCAGCCGCAGGCTGTCCATCGCCTGGCAGACCGCGACCAGGCCGGTCGAGCACGCGGTGTACACGCTGATCGCCGGGCCGGTCAGGTTGAGCTTGTGCGCCACGCGGGTGGCGATGTAGTCCTTCTCGTTGCCGATCAGCACGTTGAACTCGCCCATCCGCGCGATCTTGTCCGGGTGCGCGCTGACGTGGCGGCGGAAATAGGTCGAGTCCCAGGTGCCGGCGAACACGCCCACCGGCACGGTCGCCGCATCCGGCACCTCGCCGGCGCGCTCCATGCACTCCCAGCACAGCTCCAGGAAGATGCGTTGCTGCGGATCCATCAGTTCGGCTTCGCGCGGCTGGATGCCGAAGAAGGCGGCGTCGAAGCGGTCGAAGTCGGGCAGCACGCCACGCGCGCGCACGTAATTGGGGTTGGCGCGGTCCTGCGCGGGCACCGACGGATCGAGGTCCTCGTCGCGGAAGCTGGTGATGGTATCCAGGCCCTGGCAAAGGTTGTCCCAGAACTGCTCGACGTCGCGCGCGCCCGGGAAGCGCCCGGCCATTCCCACGATCGCGATCGGCTCGCGCAGCGTGCCGGCGCCGCGCCCGGACAGCTGGTCCGCCGCCGCGGCCACCGAGCGATGCGCGCTGGGCAGGCGGCCGGCCTCCAGGCTTTCTTCGCCGCCGGCGGCGATCGCCCGCGACAGCGCCGAAGGCGTCGGGTTGCCGAAGATCAGCGGCGCCGGCAGCGACCGGCCCTCTTCGCGCTGCAGGGCTGCCAACGCGCGCAACGCCAGCAGCGAGGTGCCGCCGAGGTCGAAGAAGTTGTCGTCCCGGCCGACCTTCGCCACGCCGAGCTGGTCGGCGAAAACGGCGCAGATCCGCTGTTCACGGTCGTCGGCGGCGGGCGCGAAAGCGACCTCCAGGGTGTCGCGACCCGCGTCCGGCGCGGGTAGCGCGGCGCGGTCGAGCTTGCCATTGGCCGTGCTCGGGAAATCCGCCATCGGTACGAGGAAGGCCGGGACCATGTACGCGGGAAGCGCCTGCGCGAGGTGGCGGCGCAGGGACTGCGGCGAAACGTCGGCGCCCGCGCCGCGCGTGTAGTAGGCCACCAGCCGCGGCTCGCCGCCGCCGTCGCTGCGCGCCACCACGACGGCTTCGCGCACGCCGTCCACCTGCTCGATGCGTTGCTCGATCTCGCCGAGTTCGATGCGATGGCCCTGCACCTTCACCTGGAAATCGTTGCGCCCCAGGAACTCGAGGCGGCCATCGGCGCGACGTCGGGCCAGGTCGCCGGTGCGGTACAGGCGTGCACCCGGACGGCTCGAGAAAGGATCCGGGATGAAACGCTCCGCGGTCAGCTCCTCGCGGTTGAGGTAGCCGCGCGCCACCTGCACGCCACCAAGGAACAGCTCGCCGACCACGCCGGGCGGCACCGGCTCGCCGCGTCCGTCGAGGACGTGCAACTGGCAGTTGGCCAGGGGCTCGCTGATGGTCACGAACTCGTCGGCCGGCGTGCAGCGCCAGTGGGTGACGTAGATCGCCGCTTCGGTCGGGCCATAGACGTTGCGCAACTCCACCCTGGGCAGCAGCGCATGGAAGCGCTTCTGCAGCGCGAGCGGCAGGGCTTCGCCGCCGCTCACCACCAGCCGCAGGCTGCCGCAGCGCGACAGGTCGGCGTGGTCGAGGAAGATCTGCAGCATCGAGGGCACGAACTGGATCAGCGTGATGCCTTCGGCCTCGACGACGTCGGAAACGTAATCCGGGTCGCGGTGGCCGCCGGGGCGCGCCATCACCAAGGTCGCGCCGGTCATCAGGGTGATGAAGATTTCCCAGGCCGACACGTCGAAGGAGTAGGAGGTCTTCTGCAGCCACTTGTCCTCGGGGCCCATCTGCAGGTGCAGCTGTGCCGCGCGCAGGGAGTTCACCACGCCGTCGTGCTGGTTCATCACGCCTTTCGGCTTGCCGGTCGAACCGGAGGTGTAGATGACGTAGGCAAGGTGCGCGTCGGTCAGCCCGAGCTCGGCCGGATCCGGATTGGTGTCGGGCTGGGTCGCGAGCGCGGGATCCGCGGACTCACCGTCGAGCACCAGCACGGGCGCCGGCCGTGCATCGGACGCATCCAGCCAGCCGTGCACCGTCCCTGCCAGCACCGCCTGCGTGAGCACCGCGACGGGGCGGCTGTCGGCGACCATGTAGGCCAGCCGGTCCGCCGGATAGGACGGATCGAGCGGCACGTAGGCGCCGCCTGCCTTGAGGATGCCGAGCATGCCGGCGATCAGCTCGACGCCGCGCTCGGCGCACAGGCCGACGCGATCGTCGGGCTTCACGCCCAGCGCCAGCAGGCGGTGCGCGATGCGGTTGGCCGCCGCGTTCAACTCGCCGTAATCCAGCCGCCGCGAGCCGCTCACCAGCGCGATGGCCCGGGGGGTGCGCTCGACCTGGCGCTCGAACAATCCGTGCACCAGCGCCGCCGGGCCGAGGTCGCGCGCGCTGGCATTCAGGCCATGCAGCTGGTGGTCGCGCTCGCGGGCATCCAGCAGTTCCAGCGCGCTGGCACGCACGCCCTCGCCTTCCATCGAACCCAGCAGGTTCTGGTAGTGCATCGCCCAGCGGGCGATGGTGTCGGCGTCGAACATTTCCTCGGCGTACTCGATGCAGGCCTGCACGCCGCCGTCGGTGATCTCGAGGTCCAGCAACAGGTCGGGGGCGATTCCGACATCGGGCCATGGTTCGGCGATATCCACGCGAACCACTGCCTGGTAGACGGGGTGGAAGTCGCTGGGAAGCGGCTGTCCGAGTACGCGCTGCAACTCCGGCGCGGCAAGCGCGTGGGCCTGGCCCAGGGCGAGTTCGGTGGAGGCGCGCGCGAACAGCGAACCCATGTCGGGATCACGGCCCAGGTCGACCCGCAGCGGGACCGGGCAGTCGCCGCCTGACATCGGCAGGCAGGTGCCGAGCACCACCTCCGACTGCCCGCCAAGGCGTGCCAGCAACACCGCCCAGCCCGTCGCCATCACCAGGTCGGGCTCGATCGCATGCGCGCGGGCGACGTGCTCGATGCGGGCGAGCAGCGGTGCATGGAATTCGAACGCATGGCGGCCGCGGCGGCGCGCGCCGCCCGCCGGCCGCGGTCGGTCCGTCGGTAGTTCCAGGGCGGCAGGCGCGCCCTTCAGGGCGACACGCCAATACACGCCGGCATCCCCGCCATGGTCGTCCGACCCGGCGGGCAGGGTCACTTGCGCCTCACGATTCATTCAGAAAACTCCCCGAGTTTCAAAGGTTTTGGCTGGATACTGGTGGGACTCGCCGGCGCGCATGGAGACTCGATTGGACGCGGAGTTCGACCAGCTGTACGTGCAGTTGCGGCTGACGCCGGCCTGCACGCTGGACGAACTGCACCGAGCGTTCCGCCGCGCGGTGTCCGAGCTGCACCCCGACCGCGGCGGAGACGCCGCCGACAGCGAGTCGCAGGCCCGGCTTCGCGAGCTGATCCGCCTGCACGCGCGCGCGACCGAGTTCCATCGCCGCCACGGTCGGCTTCCGGGCGCCAACCCCGGGCTGCGCCCGGGACCGGTCTTCGCCCACCTGCGAGGCGGCACGCGGTCGCCACGCCACTCGGCGATCCGCCGCTGGCTGATCTTCCTTCCGTTGCTCGGCTTCGTGGCCTGGCAACTGGCGAACGCGCCCCACTGACGCCGGGCCGCGGGCGATCACCGCGCGCCCCGCCCGAACAGAACCACCTCGACCGTCTGCAACATGATCATCAGGTCGAACAGGAACCCGTGGTTCTTGACGTAGAACAGGTCGAACATCAGCTTCTCCTCGGCGTCGCGTACCGAGGCGCCATAGGGATAGCGCAGTTGCGCCCAGCCGGTCAGGCCCGGCTTGACCGAGTGACGCACCGTGTAGAAGCGGATCTCCTGGTTGAGCATGTCCACGAACTGCGGCCGCTCCGGCCGCGGGCCGACGAAGCTCATGTGGCCGCGCAGCACGTTGAACAGCTGCGGCAGTTCGTCGAGCCGGCTCTTGCGCAGGAACTTGCCCAGGCGCGTGCTGCGGTCGTCGTCCAGGCTGGCCCAGCGCGCGACGCCATCCTTCTCGGCGTCGGTGCGCATGCTGCGGAACTTCACCAGCTTGAAGGTCTGTCCGCCGAGCCCGACGCGGGTCTGCCAGTACAGCACCGGGCCGCCGCCCTCCATCCAGATCGCGACCGCCACCAGCAGCATCACCGGCCAGGCGACCGCCAGCAGCAGGGTCGAGGCGACGATGTCGAAGAAGCGCTTGCTCAGGCGCCGCGGCAGCGAGTTGTCGAAGCCGCCGGAGAACACCAGCCACGACGGGTCCACCACGCCCAGTCGCACGGTACCCGCCTCGCGTTCGAAGAAGCTGGTGAGGTCGGTGACCTGGATGCCCATCTGCGCGCAGGCCAGCATCTGGTCCATCGGCAGGCCGCCACGGCGCTCGTCCGGCGCCACCACGATCTCATGGGCGTTGCAGCGCCGCGCCAGCTTGCGCAGGTCGTTGTCGGAGCCGAGTATCTGGTCGGCGGGCACCAGGCACTCCTGGCCCGGCAACGCGACGAAGCCGAGCACCGAGAAGGCGCGCCGATCCGCCTTGCGCCGCATCGCGCTGTTGATCAGGCTGGCGTTGCGCCCGGCGCCGAGCACGAGGACGCGGCGCTTGAAGACGTCGGAATGCCAGAACTCGCGCGCGCCGACCCGGAACGCCAGCACCGCGACGAAGCCGATCGCCAGCGACATCAGCAGGATGCCGCGGCCGATGTACAGCATCGGCACGAAGTAGTAGGTCACCACCAGGGCGATGCCGGCGAACCCGAAGCTGAGGGAAAGGCGCAGGAACAGGTCCCAGCGATCGTGGCGCACGTGGGTCTCGTAGAGGCCGAAGCAGGCCATCGCCAGCGTGACCAGCGCAGGCAACAGCAGCGGACGCCATGCGCCGGCTGCCAGGAAGGTCTGCAGTCCCTCCGGTTGCCCCAGGAAGCGAAGGCGCTCGGCCGCCAGCACCGCCAGCAGCATCAGCAGCACGTCCGCCAGCCAGAGGCCGGCGGTCACGCGGCGCGCATTACTCGACGCGCGCGCGGCCATGGCTGCCTCCATCGCAGGTGGTCGATCGGGAATCGTGGTGGTTCCGGGGGCCGTCCATGGCCTGTCTCCTGCTAGTTGAACTGGAAAGGTGGATGCGCGGGCGTGCGCCAATGCCATTGCGGCGGAGCGGATGACTCACAGGCCACCGCGGCCATCCATGGCGTGCCCTCGCCATGCGTGTGCACGTGCAAGTGCATCGGGCGCCCGCCGGCATCGGCGAGCGCGATCGGCTGTTCGTCCAGCGCGAAGCTGGCCATCTCGCGGGCAAGGCCGATGCCTGCGGCCTTGAGCGCGGCTTCCTTGCGCACCCAGGTCGACAACAGTCGCGCCTGCCGCGCAGGCGCGTCGACGGGCAGCGCAGCACGTTCGGTCGGTGCGCATACCAGGTCGGCGATCGGCGACAGCGAAGCAGTTTCGCGGGACTCGACGTCCACGCCGACCGCTGCGCCCGCGAGTGCCACCGCGACCACGTCCGCCGCGTGGCTCAGGCTGGTATGCCAGCCCTGCAGGCCGAGGACGGGCTGGCCGAGAGGACTGCGGTCGAGCGGAAGCAAGACCGGCGGAACTCCGAGCGCCTGCGCGAGGATGATCCGATGCAGTGCATGCGCCAGCAGGCGATCGCGGCGTAGCCCGGGATCGCGAAGCGCGGCGATCCGCCCGCGCTGCATCGCATCCACGACCGGCTGCAGCTCGTCCGCGTGCGGCCGCCACGCTTCCAGCGGCAGCAGCCACACGTCGACGCCAGCGCGACGATGCGCGGTCGCCTGCGGGAGTGCGGCATGCCGGATAAGCGGATCGAGGGTGGACGTTTCCATGGTTGCCCTAGCCAACGCCGCCTCGGCAGGGCACGGGACATGCCGTAGTCACCTACGGTTGGGGCTGGTTCGCGTGCGCGTGCCGCGTACTGCCGCTTCGCGCCGGATACTGCCGCCTGCAATCGAGGCGGGAGTTAACGCGCATTGAACCGCACATTACCGAATCGTTTATGGGAGCACGCACATACTGCGTCGGCAGTGGCGCCCGTGGGCGTTCCCGGACCTCACGGAAAGGGCTGCGCCCCCCGCAGAGTCCACGGGTGCCCTGCCCTTCGCGCCGCCAGCGCGGCGTCGTCGTCACGGTGGACTGTGGGTGAGTGGTGGCCGGAGAACGATGCTGCTGATCACATGCAAAGCAGGCCATGCCGAGCCCACCTTGCGGTGCGGCATCTGCGAGCGGCCGATCGTGTCCGGCCGCGAGGGCAGCGTCGTCTATCCCGGTCGCATGCCGGAGGGCACCCTCCACCGCGTCGTGCTGGTGCACACCGATCCCTGCGCAGGCGAAGCCCAGGCGCTGTATCCCAGCGACGATGCGCCGGTCGGCCGGATGTCGCTGATCACCTACCTGGCGCGTTTCGTGGGCGCCGAGCCGGGGGACGAAGTACCGCCGCTTCCGCAGCGTCCGCGCGCCCGCGTCACCCCGCGGACAGCCTCTCCCCGCAACTGAGCCTCGGCCGCCCACGGCGAAACGGGCGCCGGAGCGCCCGTTCGTTCGCGATGTGGTGGGCGGTACAGGGCTTGAACCTGTGACCCCTGCCGTGTGAAAGCAGTGCTCTACCGCTGAGCTAACCGCCCGGAGAGTGGCGGAATTCTACGGAGGGCGGCCGGGGTGGTCAACCGCGGACGGGCTTCGCGTCGGCCACGAGCCAGCGCTCCATGAAGGCCTGCGGCGCCTCGGGCCGGCCAAAATGGTAGCCCTGCGCGAAATCGCAGCCCAGCGAGAGCAGCGCCTCGGCCTGCCCGCGCTCCTCGACGCCCTCGGCGGTGGTCTTCAGGCCCAGGCTGCGCGCCATCGCGATGATGGTGGTGACGATGGTGTGGTCGTCGGCGTCGGTGAGCATGTTGCGCACGAAGCTGATGTCGATCTTGATCTGGTCGGCGGCGAAACGCTTGAGGTAGGCCAGCGAGGAATAACCGGTGCCGAAGTCGTCGATGCCGAGGCCGAAGCCCGCCGCGCTGAGCAGTTCCATGACTTCCACCGCGCGCTCCGGGTCGGCCATCATGCTCGACTCGGTGAGCTCGAGTTCGAAGCGATCCGGATCCAGTCCCGCTTCGTGGACGATCTCGAGCAGGCGGCCGACGATGTCGGGGTCCTCCATCTGCACCGCCGAGACGTTGATCGCCAGGCGGCCATCCAGCCGCAAGCCCGCATCCGCCCATTCGTTGACCTGGCGACAAGCCTCGCGCAGCACCCAGTCGCCCAGCGGGCCCATCATGCCGCGCTCCTCCGCGATGGGGATGAAGTCGGCGGGACTCACGAAGCCCAGCACCGGGTCGGTCCAGCGCAGTAGCGCCTCGGCGCCGATGACGCGGCCGCTGGCAAGGTCGATCTGCGGCTGGTAATGCAGCCGGAGTTCGCCTGCGTCCATGGCATGGCCGAGCTTCTTCGCGATCGCCAGGCGCTTCTCGAGCTCGACGCCCATCTCCGCCTGGTAGAGCCGGTATCCGCCGCCGCTGGCCTTGGCCTGGTACATCGCGATATCGGTGCGCTTGATCAGGTCCTCGGAGGTCTGGCCGTCGGCAGGGTAGAAGGCGATGCCGATGCTGGCGCCGACGCTGTAGGGCTGCCCCATCAGGTCCAGCGGCTCGACCAGCACGCGCTGCAGGCGGCTGGCGATGCGCACCGCGGTCTGGTGGTCGGCGCCCTCGGCGATCAGCACGAATTCGTCGCCGCCCAGACGCGCCAGCGTCTCTTCCTTGCGCGAGGCGCTCTGGAAGCGCCGCGCGACTTCCGCCAGCGCGAGGTCGCCGACCGCGTGGCCGAGGCTGTCGTTGATTTCCTTGAAGCGATCCAGGTCCAGGAACAGGATCGCGCCATGGCTGCCGTGGCGCCGGCAGTTGCCCAGCGTCTGCTCGAGCCGGTCGAGGAACAGCGCCCGGTTGGGCAAGCCGGTGAGCGAGTCGTAGAAGGCCAGCTGTTCGATCCGCGCGGCCTGGATCTTCTGGTCACTGACGTCGGACAGGATGCTGATGGTGTGGCTGCGCGCGCCGCTCGCATCGGACACGCTCGCCACCGACAACGCCAGGGGATACGACTCGCCCGACTTCTTGCGGCCCCACACCTCGCCCGACCAGCGACCCAGCGTCGCCACGGCCTCGGTGCGCGCATCGCGCAACGGGGCGTCCTCGCGCGCGGGATCGACGATGACCGGTTGCTTGCCCGCCAGCTCGAGGCCGCTCCAGCCGGTGAGCTGCTCGAAGGCGCGGTTGACCATGAGCACCCGGTTGTCGAGGTCGGTGACCATGATGCCTTCCAGGCTCTGCTCGAAGACCACCTTCGCCAGCCGCCGCTCCTCGTGGTGGCGCGCGCGCTCGAGCGCGATCGCCGCCAGTCCGGCCGAGCGCTCGATCAGCTCGATCTCGGCGGGCCGCGGTGCGCCGGGCACTGCGCGGTAGACGGCGAAGGTGCCCAGCACGCGGCCGTCCGAAGAAAGGATCGGATGCGACCAGCAGGCGCGCAGCCCGGCCCGGTCGGCCAGCGGTCGCCAGGGCACCCAGTTGGGATGCGTGCGGATGTCCTCGGCGATGCTCGGCTTCGCGTTGTACGCCGCAACGCCGCAGGTCCCCACCTCGGGGCCGATCTCGGTGCCGTCGAGCGCGGCCGTGTAGAAGGTCGGCAGGCTCGGACCCGAGCCATGCACCAGACGCTTTCCGTCGGCCGAAAGCAGCAGGATCGAGCACAGCAGTCCCTCGGACTGGCGCTCGGCGAAGCGCGCCAGCGAATCGAGCACGTCCGGGAGCGCGGCCTCGGCCGTGATCATCTTCAGCATGTCGCCGTAATGGCGCTGCCACTCCTCGGCGCGCCGCCGCTCGGTGATGTCCTCGACCTGCGAGATGAAGTGCCTGGGCTTGCCGGCGTTGTCGCGGACCAGGGCGACCACCAGGCGTGCCAGCACGGTGCCTCCTTCCCGGTGCAGGTAGCGCTTCTCCATCGAATAGCTGGGAATCGCGCCCGATTCGAGCTGCGACAGCAGCGCCAGGTCCTGCGCCAGGTCGTCGGGATGGGTGATGTCCTGGAAGGTCCTGGCCAGGAGTTCGTCCTCGCCGTAACCCACCAGGGCGCAGAGGCAGGAATTCACTTTCAGGAAGCGGCCGTCGCGCGCGACCAGCGCCATGCCGATCGTGCTGTGGTCGAACGCGCTCCTGAATTGCTGCTCGCTCTCGAGCAGTCGAGCCTCGGCGCGCTTGCGCTCGTCGATGTCCTGGATCGAATTCAGGCTGTAAGTGCGGTCGCCCAGCTGTACCAGGCTGCCGCTGTAGAGCACGGTGAATATCTCGCCGTTGCGGCGGCGCATCCTGGTCTCGAAGTTCCTGACGCCGCCCTGCCCCAGCAACATCTCGAGGTAGCGCCTGCGGTCGTCGAGATCCACCCACACGTTCAGGTCAGTGGACGTCTTGCCGAGGATTTCCTCGCGCTGCCAGCCAAATCCCTCGACCGCCGCGGCATTCATCTCCTGGAACTGCCCTTCCGGGAAGCTCAGCAGGCAGATCATGATCGGGCTCTGGTCGAATACGCTGCGGAAGCGCTCCTCGCTCAGCTCGAGGTACTGTTGCGCCTGCTTGCGCTCGATCGCCGAGGCCACCTGGTCGGAAACGAACTGCAACAGCTGCTTGTGGCGGTCGGTGTAACGCAACTCGCCCGAGTAGCTCTGCACGGTCAACACGCCGATGGTGCCGCGCGCAGTCTTTAGCGGGATGCCGAGCCAGTCCACGCCGTCGGTACCGACCAGGTCCGCCGCATCGCCGAGCACGTCGCGGGAATCGCCCATCTCCGGCGAAAGCAGCAAGGGCTCGCCCGTACGCAGCACGACGTCGGTCAGGCCGCGGCGCTCGGCCAGGGGCCTGGGCTCAGGGACCGGATCGAATTCGTCCATCCAGTAGGGAAAGCTGACGATGTCCGACTCGGGGTCGTGAAGGGCGACGAAGAAATTGCGCGCCGGCATGAGGTCCGACACGATCGTGTGGATCTTGCGGAACAGTCCCGGCAGGTCGGGCTCGGCATGGGCGGCTTCGGAGATGCGGTGCAAGGCGGCCTGCATCGCCGACGCCCGCCCGCCCTCGGCGCGCACCAGGCCTCCCAGCAGCCGCTCCCCTGCGTCCTCGACGTCGAAGAGCGTGATCTGGATCGGGAATTCGTGGCCGTCGGCGTGCAGTCCGACCGCCTCCACCGGCGACCATTCCAGGCGCCGACGCCCGGTGCGCGTGTAGTGGGCCAGGCCCTCGGCGTGCGGCAATCGCAAGCGCTCCGGCTGCAGCAGCGACAGCGGCTGGCCGAGCAGGCTGCCTTCGGCATGTCCGAACAGCGCGGCAAGCGCCGGATTGGCGTATCGGATCCGGCTGGACGTGTCGATCACCAGCAAACCGTCGGGCAGCGACTGCCAAAGCCGGCGCGGCGGCGCCTGCCGGATGCTGTCGCTTCCCGGAATGGCTTCCCCGGTGGTATCCAGACCCTGCCCCGCCCACGTGCCGGTGCACCAACGCACCCGGAAATACTACGCCTTTTGCCGTGGCGGCAAGGCGCGCGGAAAGCCGGGACGGTCACAGAATCACGCCGCTCTCAGCGGATCTTGGTGCCCCGCATGGCCATGACGCGCTCTGGCGCACGAAATGAGTCGCTGCGCGCATCGGCCCAGAACGCCTCGAACACGGGATGGGCGGGGGTCTCGCCGGCCAGCAGTTCGCCCGGCTGCATGAAGCGCAGGAGGACCGAAAGCGAGCGCACCTCGGTCGCCGACACGCGCCGGATGATGTGCTCGGGACCCAGCTGCCCGGGATGGTCCAGTCCTGCGGCGGCAATCAATTCCCGCAGGGCGGCCAGGGTGTTGTCGTGGAAGCGCTGCACGCGCTCGGCCTTGTCGGCGGGTACGAGCGCACGCTGCCGCGACGGATCCTGCGTCGCCACGCCGGTCGGGCAGCGGTCGGTGTGGCAGCTCATGGACTGGATGCAGCCGAGCGCGAACATGTAACCGCGCGCCGCGTTGCACCAGTCGGCCCCGAGCGCCATGGCCCGCGCCATGTCGAAGGCGGTGATGATCTTGCCGGCCGCGCCGATCCGTATCCGGTGTCGAAGCGACAGCCCGACCAGGGTGTTGTGGACCAGCAACAGGGCCTCGCGCAGCGGCGCGCCGACATGGTCGGTGAACTCCAGCGGCGCCGCGCCGGTGCCGCCCTCGCCGCCGTCCACGACGATGAAGTCGGGCAACAGTCCCGTCTCCTGCATGGCCTTGGCGATCGCGAACCATTCCCAGGGATGGCCGATCGCCAGCTTGAAGCCCGTCGGCTTGCCACCCGACAGCCGACGCAGGCGATCCACGAACTGGAGCAGGCCCACCGGCGTGTCGAAGGCCGAGTGCCGCGCCGGCGAATTGCAGTCCACCCCCAGCGGCACGCCGCGGGCCGCGGCGATCTCCGGCGTCACCTTGGCCGCGGGCAGCACGCCGCCGTGCCCGGGCTTGGCGCCCTGCGAAAGCTTCACCTCGATCATCTTCACCTGCGGCGAATTCGCATTCGCGGCGAAACGCGCCTCGTCGAAGTGGCCGTCGGCGTCACGGCAGCCGAAGTAGCCCGAGCCGATTTCCCACACCAGGTCGCCCCCGTTCTCGCGGTGGTACTGCGAGATCGAGCCTTCGCCGGTGTCGTGGTAGAAGTTGCCGCGCCGCGCGCCCTCGTTGAGCGCGCGGATGGCATTGGCCGAGAGCGAACCGAAGCTCATCGCAGAGATGTTGAACACGCTCGCCGAGTACGGCTGCGCGCTGCCCTCGCCCACCAGTACGCGGAAGTCATGGGACGGCGGCGAGGTCGGCAGCAACGAATGGTTGATCCACTCGTAGCGCTCCGCGTAGACGTCGAGCTGGGTGCCGAAGGGTCGCTTGTCGAGCACGTGCTTGGCGCGCTGGTAGACGATGGAGCGCTGCGCGCGCGAGAACGGCCGTTCGTCGTTGTCGGACTCGATGAAGTACTGGCGGATTTCCGGGCCGACACTCTCGAGGAAGTAGCGCAGGTGCGCGAGCAAGGGATAGTTGCGGCGCAGGGTCTGGCTCGGCTGCAGCAGGTCGGCGATGCCCACCGCCGCCAGCACGCCAAACGCCAGCGCAGGCCAGATCCAGTGGCGATCGAACACCAGGCCAACCAGCGAAGCCAGCGCGAGCAGCAGGCTCGCGAGGAATGGCCAGTACCGGACCGGCGGCATCAGCGGGCTTCGAGCAAGCGGTCGGGAAAGTCGGTTTCGCCGTCCACGATCCACTGCACCTGCTTGAGCGAGAGCCCATGGGTGCGCGCGAAGCGTGCCGGATCGGCCTCCAGCTCGCGCATCAGCTGCTCGCGTCGCGCCTGGCGCGTGCGCTCGGCGGATTCCGCGGCCACGGGGTCCGGATAGCGGAACGCCTTCCGCCGTCCGTCGATGTCCTTGAAGGTCGCGGGCGGCGGCGCGGCCGCGCTGCGCTCCACCTCCGCGTCGCGAAGCGCATCGCGTTCGGCGGGCGAGAGGCTGGACGGATCCGGCCCGACGTATCCGCCGGGCAGGACGGGCGTCTGTGCCGGGCCAATCGAAGGACGGTTCGCTGGATCCGCGTGCACGGCGGGGACGGCCTCCGGAGCGGGCGGATCCTCCGCTGCGGCGCCCGGCCCGTCGCGCCACCACCAGGCCGCCAACAAGGCCAGCACCAGCACCGGGACCCACCACCCACGCCACGATCTGGCCACGCCGACTCCAGGCAATGAAAAGGCCGCGCAGGCGAACCTGCGCGGCCCTAGTGTCACCGCAAGCACGTCGCCCCGACAAGGGCGACGCGTTGCCGCCGGACTCAGAAGTCGTCGGCCAGCGAGGCCACCACCAAGGGCTTGGAGGCGCCGTTGCCGCTGCGGCACTGCAGGTTGAAGTTCGCCGCGGGGATGCCGGCGCCGTCGCGCGCACCGACTTCGATGCGCCAGATGCCGTTGGTGCCGTTGGCCACCGTGGACTTCTCGCCGGTGAAGAACTCGCCGGTGTCGGCGATGTTGTCGCCGCCCGCCACCACGTTGCCGGACGGATCGAGGATGCGCAGCTCGGCGTTCGGCGCACCGTCGCCGATGACGCGGCAGCTCAGGTAGTCCGGGTGCTTGGCGAAGCTGGCGAACACGACCTTGCCGCCGGCCGGGATCTCCACGTTGTTGCCGAGGGCGTCCTTGTTCACCGTGGAGGTGTACTGGTGGCCGAGGTCATCCGGGAAGACCGCCTTGGCGATGCGGAAATCGGCATCGAAGGTCGTGTTGTTCTGCACCGTGCAGAAGGCCGAGAACGACGGGTTGCCCACCTGGGTCGGGCTCTGGTGGAACACCGCGCGCACATTGGACTGTTCGCCGGCCGGCACGCCGGAGGCAGCAAACACGTCGAGCATGCGGTGCAGGCCGCCCGCCGGTACCGCGATGGTCTGGGTCGTGCCGATTTGCGTGTTCTCGGCGTTGAACAGCGCCACGTCCACGCTGACCGGCTCGCCGATCGAGCCGACGAAGCAGTTGCTCTGGTAGCCGGGAGCGACGAAGGAGTGCTTGAGGCCGAGCACCACGCTGGCGTCCTGGTCGTTGGCGAAGCCACCGATCGGGAAACCCTCGACCGAGAAACCGTTGGCGGCGACCGGGCTCTCGACGCGGCTGTACACGGCGATCGGCCGATTGATCGGCGAGGTCTCGTGGATGCGCATGCTGCCGAAGTTGTTCGGACCGGTCAGTGCACAGATCGACGAGAAGTTGAATGCGGACGTGGAGCCGGCGGGAATCGAGCGCAAGCCACAATCGAGCGGCCCGGCGCTGGTGGTGCTCGCCGAACCGGTGTAGTTGAACTGCACGTCGATGGCCGAACCGTTCGGGTTGTGAACGAAGATCGTGCTGGAGTAGGACCCCGACTGCACCACCACCGGAACGTGGATGATCGAAGCGAAGCCGTTGGGCGACTGCGCCATGGCGGCGCCGCTGAAGCCCAGGCAGGCGATGGCCAGCAGGCTGGCCGTGGTACGGATGTTGCGCATCGTGAAACCCCTTGCTATTGAACCGCCCCCCGGCGGCTGAGCGATGCTAACAAGCGGTCGCTGCCTTCCAATGGTAGGCCTGCACCATCGTGCTAGTAGGCTTGTCACGCCATCGCGAACTGCGTGGCAACGCAGTCGCACAATGCGACACGCAGCGTCAATTGCAGACGCGGAACGACGCGGCTACGGACTCTTCATCGAAGGGCGAAGGATCGGATCGCCGTGGTGCCCGGGGTGGGGATCGAACCCACATGGCCTTGCGGCCGGGGGATTTTAAGTCCCATGCGTCTACCAGTTTCGCCACCCGGGCGGGTGCGCGCGAATCCCCGACGGGTCGCTCGCGTCGGACGGGACGGAAGGGATGGAGGCCAGGGTCGGAATTGAACCGGCGTACGCGGCTTTGCAGGCCGCTGCATGACCACTCTGCCACCTGGCCGGTGACGTCCGGGGGGAAGCTTACCGCACTGGGCGGCACCCGGATAAACCGGATCCCGATGGATCGGGACCCCTTACAAGACAAAACCCCGCGGAACGGGGTTTTGGGATTCTGGAGCGGGAAACGAGACTCGAACTCGCGACCCCGACCTTGGCAAGGTCGTGCTCTACCAACTGAGCTATTCCCGCGGAGAACGCCTATTTTTCGCGATCCGGCGGCGGCTGTCAACCCTCGCCGCGCGTCAGCCGCGCTTGCGCATGGTCGGCCAAGCCGCGCGCAGGTAGTCCCAGCCCGACCACAGCGTCAGCGCCGCCGCCACGCCCAGCAGCCATTCACCGATCAGGAATATCGGCAGGCCCAGCAGCGGCTCGCGGAAGATCAGGCAGCTGATCGCGGTCATTTGCACGATGGTCTTGAGCTTGCCCAGCCCGGCCACCTTCACCAAGCCGTGCGCGCCGACCTGCGCCATCCATTCGCGCAGGGCCGAGATGGTGATCTCGCGACCGACGATCACCGCCGACAGCAGCGCGATCGGCACCGTGTGGTGCCACTGCACGATCAGGAACAGCGCCACGGTGACCGCCAGCTTGTCCGCGACCGGGTCCAGGAAGGCGCCGAAGGCCGAGTACAACTGGTAGCGGCGGGCGATCCAGCCATCGAGGATGTCGGTCAGCGCGCCGAGCACGAACACCGCGCAGGCCAGCACGTTGCTCCACCGGTTGCTCCAGTAGAAGCAGAACACCAGCACCGGGACCAGGACGATGCGCAGGATCGTGAGCATCGTGGGAACGGTCAGGTTCAAGGCGACTCCTGGGGCGGAACGGTGGCTGGCGGCGCAACGGGGGCTTCGAGCCCGTGTAGTGAAGCATAGATGCGTTGCGCGAGGGCCGCACTCACCCCCTCCACGCGCATGATTTCCTCGATGCCGGCATTGCGCAGGCCGGTGAGGCCGCCGAAATGCTTGAGCAGGCTGGCGCGCCGGCGCGGGCCGATGCCGGCGATGTCCTCGAGGCGGCTGGTCTCGCGCGTCTTCTGGCGCCGCCCGCGGTGGCCGGTGATGGCGAAGCGGTGCGCTTCGTCGCGCACCTGCTGGATCAGTTGCAGTCCTGGCGACTCGGCGCCGGGCCGCAGTTCGCGGCCATCGGGAAAGACCAGCGCCTCGTGCCCGGCGCGGCGCTCCTCGCCCTTGGCGATGCCAACCATGGCCACGCCGCTGATTCCCAGCGACGCCACCACGTCCTGCGCCTGCGCCAGCTGGCCCGCGCCGCCGTCGATCAGCAGCAGGTCGGGCAGCACGCCCTCCTCCAGCGCGCGGCGGAAACGCCGTTCCAGGGCCTGGCGCATGGCCGCGTAATCGTCGCCGCCGGTCACGCCCTGGATGTTGAAGCGGCGATACTGCGCGCGCACCGGCCCCTGCCCGTCGAAGACCACGCAGGACGCCACCGGCGCCTCGCCCATGGTATGGCTGATGTCGAAGCATTCGATGCGCTGCGGCGGCGCCGGCAATCCGAGCAGGTCCTGCAGGGACTGCAGGCGGCGCGCCTGCGCCGCGCTGCTGGTCGCTTGCGCATCCAGCGCATGGGCCGCATTGGTGCGCGCCAGGTCGAGGAAACGCGCACGCTCGCCGCGCACGCTGCACTTGATCTCGACCCGCCGCCCGGCCTGCTCGGCGAACACCTTCTCGAACAGTTCCAGGTCGGCGATCTCGTGGCTGAGCACGATCTCGCGGGGCGGCTTGCGCTCCAGGTAGTACTGGCCGACGAAGGCCGACAGCACCTCCTCGGCGTTCTCGGCCCCGTTCAGTTTCGGGAAGTAGGGACGCGTGCCGTGGTTCATGCCGTCGCGGAAACTCATCACCAGCACGCAGGCCGCCGCGGGCGTGTAGCTGCAGGCGATGACGTCCATCTCCACGTGCTCGCCTTCCACGTATTGCCGCGCCTGCACCTTGCGCAGGCCGGTGATGGCGTCGCGCAGGCTGGCGGCCTGCTCGAAGTCGAGGCGTGCGCTGGCGGCGTCCATCGAGCGCGCCAGCTCGTCCACCAGTTCGCTGCTGCGGCCCTCCAGGAACAGCACCGCGCGACGTACGTTGGCGTCGTATTCCCGCGTCGCCACCAGGCCCACGCAGGGCGCGTCGCAGCGGCCGATCTGGTGCTGCAGGCAGGGCCGGCTGCGGTTGCGGAACACGCTGTCCTCGCAGCTGCGCAGCTTGAATATCTTCTGCATCAGGTCCATGGTCTCGCGCACGGTGGATGCGCTCGGGTAAGGCCCGAAGTAGCGTCCGGCCTGCGATCGCGGCCCGCGGTGGAAGCCCAGCCGCGGCCAGGTCTCGTCGGTCAGCAGGATGTAGGGATAGCTCTTGTCGTCGCGCAGCAGCACGTTGTAGCGCGGCCGCAGCGTCTTGATCAGCTGGTTCTCCAGCAGCAGCGCCTCGCCGGCGGTGCGGGTGACGGTGACCTCGATACGGGCGATCTGCGCCACCATCGCCGCGATCCGGGTGGACGGCTGGTCGGCGCGGAAGTAGTTCGCGACGCGCTTCTTCAGCGATGCCGCCTTGCCCACGTAGAGGGTCGCGTCGTCGGCGCCGATCATCCGGTACACGCCCGGCGCGGTGGTCAGTTCGCGCACGAACTCGCGACCGTCGAAGGGCCGGTCCGGATTCTCCTGGGGCGTGTCGCCGTTCATGGCGGGCATTATCGCCCGTCCGGCCACGGCGGTCGCCGCCCTCGCCTCGCACCGGCCGGCCGGCCCACTTATGATGCGCTCACTCCGCCGCGCGCTTCCCTCCATGACTCCGCGACCCGAAGACGCCCTGCTGGAGCTCTACGACCAGGCCCTCGCGCGCCATGGCGACACCGCGATGGGCGCCTTGTGGCCCAACGAGGCCGACCGCCAGCGCCGCTACGACGTGATGCTCGACCTGCTGGCCGATGCACCCGCCGGAGGGCGCGTGCTGCTCTGCGACCTGGGCTGCGGCACCGGCGGCCTGCTCGAGCGCATCCGCGCGCGCGGCCTCCACCACGTGCAGTACCGCGGGCTGGACCGTTCCGCGCAAGCCATCGCGTTGGCGCGGGCGAAGTTCCCGGGGGCGGAATTCCACCAGGCCGACGTGCTGGCGAAGGACGCCGATCCGGCGCTGCTCGACTGCGACTACCTGGTGGCGAACGGCCTGTTCACCGTGCGCGGCGTGCTCAGCCATGCGCAGATGCGCGCCTTCCTCGAGGCCGTGGTGACCACGGCCTGGCCGCGCGTGCGCCGGGGACTGGCCTTCAACGTGATGTCCACGGCCGTGGAATGGGAGCGCGAGGACCTGTTCCACGCGCCGATGGACGACATGGCGCGGTTGCTGCACGCGCTGGCGGGACGCCGCGTGCGCATGCGCGCCGATTACGGGCTGTATGAATACACCTGCTTCGCCTGGCGCGAGGGTGCGAGCGCGACAGCGGCCGCGATGCCCCAGACGCCCGCTCCGGATGCCCCGATCCCGGTCCTGCGCCCGCGCCTGCCGGATGCCGACCGCGTGCTGCCCTACCTGCGCCGGATCGACGCGGCGCGCGTGTACTCCAATTTCGGCCCCCTGGTGCTCGAGTTCGAGCAGCGCCTGGCCGGGCTGCTAGACGTGCCGGGCGAGGGCTTGGTGTCGGCCAGTACCGGCACGGCCGGACTGGTGGCCTGCGTGCTCGCACTGGCCGGGCGCGCGACGCCAGCACGAAACCTGGCATTGATGCCGGCCTACACCTTCGTCGCGACCGCGGTGGCGGCGCAGGAATGCGGCTACGAGCCGCTGCTGGCGGACGTGCGCGCCGACGACTGGCAACTCGATCCCGTCGCGCTCGCCGCGCATCCGCGCCTGCACCAGGTCGGCGTGGCGATGCCGGTGGCTCCGTACGGCCGGCTCGTGGATCCGGCGCCCTGGCTCGAGTTCGAGGCGCGCACCGGCATCCCCGTCGTCATCGACGGCGCCGCCAGCCTCGAGCCCGCCAGCCACGCCAGCCGTGGCGCCTTCAGCGAAATCCCGGTGGTCTTCAGCCTGCACGCGACCAAGGGCCTGGCGACCGGTGAGGGCGGCGCCGTCGCCTGCACCGACGCGTCGCGGATCGCGCGCATCGGCCAGGCGCTGAACTTCGGCTTCAGCGGCAGCCGCGAAAGCCGCGCGCCGAGCACCAACGGCAAGATGAGCGAGTACCACGCGGCGGTGGGCCTGGCCGAGCTCGATGGCTGGCCGCAGAAGTCGGCCGCGCTGCGGGTGGTGGCGGACCGGTATCGACGACAGGCCATCGACGCCGGCCTGGACGAACGCGTGTTCACCGCGCCACAGCTGTGTTCGAGCTACGTGCTGTTCGACGCCGGCGACGCCCACACCGGCGAACGGGTGCGCGCCGCGCTCGACCGCGGTGGCATCGGCCATCGGCTCTGGTACGGCCTGGGGCTGCACCACCAGCCCAGCTTCGCCGACTACCCGGCCGACGCGCTGCCGGTGACCGATGCGCTGGCGCCACGCCTGGTCGGGCTGCCGATGGCGCCCGACCTCGACGCGGCCGCCATCGCGCGGGTGGTCGCCGCACTGCGCGAGGCATGCAGCCCATGAACCAGCACGGCTTTTCACTGGCCTCGCTGCGCTGTGGAAGCGTGCTGCAACCGCATGCGGGGTCGCGGCCGGTGGCGCTGGCGTCGTTTGAGGGCGAACCCGTGCAGGCGGCGCGCGTCGCCGACGTGCTCTACCTCCCGGGGGCGGGCTTGCAGGTCGCTCCCGGAGGCGTGGTGCCGCTGGAAGCCGTGCAGGATCCCTGGTGCCTGCAGTTCGAGGTCGGGCGCCGATTCCAGGGCAAGTGCAACGGCTTCGCCGCGGATTTCGAAGCCGCCGAACTCGAGGGCGAAAGCTGCGTGCTCGGCAACCTGTACTCGCGCAACTTCTTCCACTGGATCAGCGAGGAACTGGTCAAGGTCGTGCTGCTCGAGCGTTCGGGCTTCGACGGACGCTACGTGCTGTCGTCGCTGCCAGGCTTCGCCCACGAGTTCCTCGCGCTGCTGCGCATCCCCCACTCGCGCATCGTGGTCGCCGACGGGCCGCTGCGGCTGCGCTCGGCCTGGTTCACCACCGCGATCACGGCGCGGCGCCTGCACCGGTTCCTGGGGCTGTTCCATGCCGTGCGCGAGGCCTTGCTGCGCGACGTGCAGCCGCGGCCTGGCAGCCCCCGCCGGATCTGGATGGATCGCGTGGCGGGCGTGAACAACCCGGGCCGCGAACTGCTCAACCCGGACGAGGTCTACCCGCTGCTCGCGCGTTACGGGTTCGAGGTGCTGGACATGGCGGCGCGGCCCGTGGCGGAACAACTCGCGCTCGCGCACGGCGCCGAAGCGCTCAGTGGGCCGCACGGCGCCGGCTTCATCCACGCGCTGTTCATGCAGCCGCGCTCGGCCGTGGTCGAGTGCTTCTCGCCACTGTTCATCAACCCGGGCATCTTCGAGATCTGCCGCCTGCTGCGCCATCGCTACCAGATGGTCGCCTACGAGAACTGCTACGACGGCTACCCGCACGGCAACCGGCTGATGGTGGACGTCTCGCAGCTCGAACTCGCCCTGCAGGCGCTGGACTGAGCTAGATCCAGTCGCGCAACCAGGCGGCGAAGTCCGCGGGCGGGATGCGGTAATCGTTCCAGAACGCGCAGAACCCGTCCTCGGTCGGCTCGTCCGGGCCGACCACCACCTCGAAATCCACGCCGAGTTCCGCGAGGATGGCGCCCACGCCGCCGAGCGGATAGGTGTAGGGCGGACTCAGGGTCGCGACCTTCGTGCCGGGGCTGGCTAAGAAGGCCAGCAGGTTGTTGGAGCCCTCCGGCGCCAGCAGGTGGGTGGCGTGCGCGGCGAGCCGGATCTGCTCCACGAGCGGATAGTCTTCGGGATAGATGCGTTCGAAGCCGGCTTGCGCGGCAAGGGCCTCGATCGCATCGTGGTTGAGCAGCTTCTTCTTGCTGCGCTCCGGCTTGCGCGCCAGGTACAGGCGCGGACGGCCGGTCGGCGCGGCGATGGCGTCGCCGAGCGCCTGGCGCAGATGCCGAAACAGCGTCGCCATCGGCACCGGGGCGGCGCTGCGACCGGCCCAGGTCGCGTCGCTCCATTCGAGTGGATAGAAACCGGTGTAGTACGGGGTGGGCGCGCACCACAGGCGACCCACCTCGACCTGGGCCAGGTGCGGCACCGACACGAGTTCACTGCCGTGGGGCAGCCAGTGCGGAAGCGCCGCCCGCACGGTGGCGGGAATGTGCGCGTCCACCAGCACGGTGATGCCCTCGGGCAAGCCGCAATCGCGCGCCATCATCAGCTTGGGCAGGTATTCGACGACCCAGTGGCCGAAATCCACGGTGTGGTTGCCGCCCAGCCAGAAGGCTTCGTCCACCCGCATCGCCGGCACGTCGGCGTCCATGGCCCAGGCCCAGCCGCATTCCACGTGCAACAGACCCGGGTCGTAGGTGGGGTGGTCGGGAAAGCCGCCTTCGCCGGGCTCGATGTCCTGCAGCAGCCGATCGCCCACCTGCAGCAGCGACGAGCGACCGCGTATCCGCGCGTCGTCGAAGCGCGCAAGCCAGCCGGCGCGGCTGCGCCCGGGAATCGGCGCCGCAGCCGGTGCAAGGTGGGTCTTCAGCGACGCTCGAAGGATCGATTCGCCGCCAGGCCAGCACTCGGCCACCATTGCACCCTCGGCGCGCGCGACCTGCGAGACCGGAACCATCGGCAGTCGACGCAGGCGGTCGAGGCCAGGAACGCCAAGCGCGGTGCGCAATTCGCGGAACGCCGCGTCCACGCCGAGCCGCGCCACGGCTTCCTCCTTGAGCCTGAGGGCAGCCGGCAGGTGTCCCCACTCCGGGATTTCGCGGACGTGTCGCTCGAGCAAATCAGCGATAATGGACACCGGCGATCCAGCGGTCGGAAGGGTACTTTGCAGCCACAGTTCGCAGCGATACTTGGCGTCAAGGACGAGCGCGAACTGCTGCCGCATTGTATGGCACATCTCGCCCGCATCGGCGTGGAGCGCGTGGTTGCCATCGACTGCGGTTCCACCGACGGCAGCCTCGCATGGTTGCGCGCGAACGAAGGCCAAGGCTTGCGCGTCGTCCAGTACGACGACCGCGACCCCGACGCGGCGGGCTGGGAACGGCTGAACCTGCGGCTGGCGCGCGAATCGGGTGCGACCTGGGTCCTGTTCCAGGATGCCGACGAGTTCTGGATTCCGCGCAGCGGCACGCTGGCCGATTGCGCCGGACTCGCCAACCACGACGTGCTGCGCGTACACCGTTTCAACGTGCCGCTGGGACCGGACGGCGCCTGTTTCGGTGGCGACGCCCCGCCTGGCCCCGCGTCCGGCCTGTCGCTGATCGTGGAGCCGATCCCCGATTTCCGGACGCAACTGGAACAGGATCCCGGCTTGCCCTGGATCCGCGGCGTGCCCGTACCCAAGGTGATGGCGCGTGCCGACTCCCTGGATGGCATGCTCCAGGGCGGCCATGACGTGCGCGGGCCGGGTGAGGTGCGGCGCACGACACCGTCGGACCTGCTGATCGCGCACCTGCCCTTCACCACCGTCGCACGCTTCGAGCGCAAGCTCGCCAACATCCGCCGCGTCTTCGAGGTGCATGACGCCTGGTTCGGCGAGCACCTGGCCTGGCACTGGCGCCGCTGGCTGGAGTTGCCGTCGGCAGAGGCTGTGAGGGAAGAGTTCGAGCGCCAGTGCTTCGACGAGGCCCGGCTGGAAGCCTTGCGTGCACAGGGCATCGTCCTCGATGCCTCGGCATGGTTCGAGCGCGAGGCCCACCGTGCCGCGGCCTGACGCGCCGTCGCGCAAGCGGGTGGCGGTCATGCAGCCCTACTTCCTGCCCTATGCCGGATACTTCCGTCTGTTCGCGGCCGTGGACGAGTTCGTGGTGCTCGATTGCGTGCAGTTCCCGCGCCGAGGCCGGGTGCACCGCACCGAGGTGCCCGATCCGAAGGGCGATCCCAGCTGGCTGACCTTGCCCCTTGCGCGGCAGCCCCGCGAGGTGCTGATCCGCGACTTGCGCTTCGCACCCGATGCACGCGCGAGCTTCGATGCGCGGCTCGCCGCCCTTCCCTGGTTCGGGCGCGCCGTGGCCCCCGGGGCCGAGAGCGTGCACGCCCGCCTGCGCGGCCCGCTCGAGGGCGTGGTGGATTTCCTGCAGGACACGCTGCTACTGGCGGCCGGACTGATGGGTTTCCAACCCGCGATCCGCCGCAGCTCGACCCTGTGCATCGATCCCGCGCTGCGCGGGCAGGCGCGCGTGATCGCGATCGCCGCCGCGGTCGGGGCCACCCATTACCTGAATTCGCCGGGCGGCCGCGGACTTTATGACGCGACGGAGTTCGCCCGGCACGACCTGGCGCTGGAATTCCTCGCGCCCTACCGCGGAGCGGTGACGCAACTGCTGCCTGCGCTCCTGCAACAGTCGCCCGATCGCCTGCGGGCGGACGTGCTGACGCAACTCACCATCGAACCGGCCGAAGTCCAGTGACCGCGACGCACATGGGAACCAACGACATGCATGCCAGCGACACGCCCGCCTACGATCGCTGGGCGCGGTACTACGATGTCGGCGAAGGCGACCGGCGACCGCACGTGGACTTCTATGCCTCGCTGTTGCGTCCCGGCGACCGCTCGGTGCTCGAGATCGGTTGCGGCACCGGCGTGGTCGCGGCGGCGCTCGCCGAACGCATCCGCGCCGCGGGCCACGAGCCGCGCGTCGTGGGCCTGGACGTGTCGGCGGCGATGCTCGAGGTGGCGAGGTCACGCCATCCTTCGCTGGAATGGGTGCTGGCGGACATGCGCGCCCCGGGGATCGCGGGTCGCTTCGACCTGCTGGTGTGCTGCTTCAACACCTTCCAGTTCATGCCCGACGAGGCGGGCCTGGCGCAAGCCTTCGCTGCGGCCCGGGCGCGTGTCGAACCCGATGGCCGCCTGGCCTTCGACCTCTACCAGCCCAACCTGCCCTACCTGCGCGTGGCACGGCGCGATTCGCTGGCGCGCAGCGTGGAGCACCAGGGCCGGACATTGCAGATCCGCGAAGACGCCTGCTACGACGAGGAACGCTGCGTGCTCGAACTGGGCTGGCGCCTCGTCCCCGCGGATGCGCCCGACGAGGTGCTGGCGGCGACGGGCTTCAGCCTGCGGCAGTTCCCGGCCGCCGACGTGGACCGCCTGCTCGCGCAGGCAGGCTGGCGCGTCGTCGAGCGCTACGGCGACCTGCAGCGCTCCGCCTTCAACGCGTCATCGACCAAGCAGGTGCTCGTCTGCGCCCCGGCCTGAAACCGGCCTTCAACCGGCCTGCCACGGCGGAAACCAGCTGCCACTGGCCGCGTCCGTGCCTGCCGCGGCGCACGCACGCTCGAACCCGTCGGCATCCAACACCTGCCGAAGGGCGAGCGTGGTGCGCGACACAGCCCCGAAGCGCCGCTTGAACTGCGCCAGCGAGTCGCCATCGGTGACGCCGCCGCCCAGGTTGAGCCATTCCACGCCTGACTCACGAAGCCGCTGCGCCGCCAGCCAGTACAGGCCCCGCGAGTGCTCGCGACCCGTCGGCGTCGCCGCCACCAGGAACAGGTCCGCGTGGCGCCCCTGATGAAGGAAGATGGCCACCGCCTCGATGCTGCCTGCGCCGTCGCGGGCGCCCACCCATAGAACGCCCGGGGCCGCGGCGAGTTCTTCGATGGCCGCCGGCGTGAAGCGGTAGGCATTGCCGAGATCCCGCCGCAGCACGAAGTCGGCGTAAAGCCGTTCGAAGGCGGGCCGCAGTTCGCCCGGGTCCCAGCACGGGCTCGCGGATGACTGCCAGGTTCGCAGGCTGCGCTGGTGATTGAGGTGCAGTCCCGCGCCCAGCGATTCGGGCGCAGGCCGCAGGTCCCAGAGCCAGCACTCGCGCGAGGCGTGCAGGTCGGCATCGAAGCCCGCGAGCACCGCCCTCCACTTTTCCGGCTCCAGCCACGGCGAAAGCTGCACGTAGGCGGCCAGCGCGCCTTGCGCCTGCCAGAAACGCGTCCAGTCGGCGGGCAAGTCCGCGACCTGTCCGGCGATCGCGAAACCTCCGAAGCCCAGCGGCGTGACCAGGTCGAAGCCGCCGCCTGGCGCAGCGCGCCTTCCGATCGGGCACGCAGCCCGGCCGTGTTCGTCCTGCCAATGCCACAGGCCGGCCTCGTGCCCGGTGACGCACGCCGCCGCGGCGGAGTACTCCGGCCGGTGCGTGCAGCCGTGTTCGATCCCGTCGAGCGCGGCGAGCCAGCGTGCGCGTTCGGCGAGCGGAATCCACTCGCAGCGGCTCATCGGCGGCGCGCTGCGTCCAGGTACCGCGCGCAGGCGCGCTGCAGGTCGGCCTCGGTGTCCACGCCCGGTGGAAATGGCCCCGGCGCAAGCCCGACCGCGATCCGATGGCCCGCCTCCAACACGCGCAACTGCTCCAGCCCTTCCGCGGCCTCGAGCGCGCTGGCGCCCAGGCTGGCGAACTCGCCAAGGAATCCGGCGCGGTACGCGTAGATGCCGATGTGGCGCAGCGCCGGCGACGGCAAGGGGCTCACGCGGTCGCGGGCAAGGCGGTCACGATGCCAGGGAACCGGTGCACGGCTGAAGTACAGCGCGTATCCCTGCGCATCGCGCACGACCTTGACGGCGTTGGGGTCGAACAGCGTTTCGCAATCCTGGAAGCCGATCGCCAGCGTGGCCATCGGCGCCTCGGCATGGTTCGAGCGCGAGGCCCACCGTGCCGCGGCCTGACGCGCCGTCGCGCAAGCGGGTGGCGGTCATGCAGCCCTACTTCCTGCCCTATGCCGGATACTTCCGTCTGTTCGCGGCCGTGGACGAGTTCGTGGTGCTCGATTGCGTGCAGTTCCCGCGCCGAGGCCGGGTGCACCGCACCGAGGTGCCCGATCCGAAGGGCGATCCCAGCTGGCTGACCTTGCCCCTTGCGCGGCAGCCCCGCGAGGTGCTGATCCGCGACTTGCGCTTCGCACCCGATGCACGCGCGAGCTTCGATGCGCGGCTCGCCGCCCTTCCCTGGTTCGGGCGCGCCGTGGCCCCCGGGGCCGAGAGCGTGCACGCCCGCCTGCGCGGCCCGCTCGAGGGCGTGGTGGATTTCCTGCAGGACACGCTGCTACTGGCGGCCGGACTGATGGGTTTCCAACCCGCGATCCGCCGCAGCTCGACCCTGTGCATCGATCCCGCGCTGCGCGGGCAGGCGCGCGTGATCGCGATCGCCGCCGCGGTCGGGGCCACCCATTACCTGAATTCGCCGGGCGGCCGCGGACTTTATGACGCGACGGAGTTCGCCCGGCACGACCTGGCGCTGGAATTCCTCGCGCCCTACCGCGGAGCGGTGACGCAACTGCTGCCTGCGCTCCTGCAACAGTCGCCCGATCGCCTGCGGGCGGACGTGCTGACGCAACTCACCATCGAACCGGCCGAAGTCCAGTGACCGCGACGCACATGGGAACCAACGACATGCATGCCAGCGACACGCCCGCCTACGATCGCTGGGCGCGGTACTACGATGTCGGCGAAGGCGACCGGCGACCGCACGTGGACTTCTATGCCTCGCTGTTGCGTCCCGGCGACCGCTCGGTGCTCGAGATCGGTTGCGGCACCGGCGTGGTCGCGGCGGCGCTCGCCGAACGCATCCGCGCCGCGGGCCACGAGCCGCGCGTCGTGGGCCTGGACGTGTCGGCGGCGATGCTCGAGGTGGCGAGGTCACGCCATCCTTCGCTGGAATGGGTGCTGGCGGACATGCGCGCCCCGGGGATCGCGGGTCGCTTCGACCTGCTGGTGTGCTGCTTCAACACCTTCCAGTTCATGCCCGACGAGGCGGGCCTGGCGCAAGCCTTCGCTGCGGCCCGGGCGCGTGTCGAACCCGATGGCCGCCTGGCCTTCGACCTCTACCAGCCCAACCTGCCCTACCTGCGCGTGGCACGGCGCGATTCGCTGGCGCGCAGCGTGGAGCACCAGGGCCGGACATTGCAGATCCGCGAAGACGCCTGCTACGACGAGGAACGCTGCGTGCTCGAACTGGGCTGGCGCCTCGTCCCCGCGGATGCGCCCGACGAGGTGCTGGCGGCGACGGGCTTCAGCCTGCGGCAGTTCCCGGCCGCCGACGTGGACCGCCTGCTCGCGCAGGCAGGCTGGCGCGTCGTCGAGCGCTACGGCGACCTGCAGCGCTCCGCCTTCAACGCGTCATCGACCAAGCAGGTGCTCGTCTGCGCCCCGGCCTGAAACCGGCCTTCAACCGGCCTGCCACGGCGGAAACCAGCTGCCACTGGCCGCGTCCGTGCCTGCCGCGGCGCACGCACGCTCGAACCCGTCGGCATCCAACACCTGCCGAAGGGCGAGCGTGGTGCGCGACACAGCCCCGAAGCGCCGCTTGAACTGCGCCAGCGAGTCGCCATCGGTGACGCCGCCGCCCAGGTTGAGCCATTCCACGCCTGACTCACGAAGCCGCTGCGCCGCCAGCCAGTACAGGCCCCGCGAGTGCTCGCGACCCGTCGGCGTCGCCGCCACCAGGAACAGGTCCGCGTGGCGCCCCTGATGAAGGAAGATGGCCACCGCCTCGATGCTGCCTGCGCCGTCGCGGGCGCCCACCCATAGAACGCCCGGGGCCGCGGCGAGTTCTTCGATGGCCGCCGGCGTGAAGCGGTAGGCATTGCCGAGATCCCGCCGCAGCACGAAGTCGGCGTAAAGCCGTTCGAAGGCGGGCCGCAGTTCGCCCGGGTCCCAGCACGGGCTCGCGGATGACTGCCAGGTTCGCAGGCTGCGCTGGTGATTGAGGTGCAGTCCCGCGCCCAGCGATTCGGGCGCAGGCCGCAGGTCCCAGAGCCAGCACTCGCGCGAGGCGTGCAGGTCGGCATCGAAGCCCGCGAGCACCGCCCTCCACTTTTCCGGCTCCAGCCACGGCGAAAGCTGCACGTAGGCGGCCAGCGCGCCTTGCGCCTGCCAGAAACGCGTCCAGTCGGCGGGCAAGTCCGCGACCTGTCCGGCGATCGCGAAACCTCCGAAGCCCAGCGGCGTGACCAGGTCGAAGCCGCCGCCTGGCGCAGCGCGCCTTCCGATCGGGCACGCAGCCCGGCCGTGTTCGTCCTGCCAATGCCACAGGCCGGCCTCGTGCCCGGTGACGCACGCCGCCGCGGCGGAGTACTCCGGCCGGTGCGTGCAGCCGTGTTCGATCCCGTCGAGCGCGGCGAGCCAGCGTGCGCGTTCGGCGAGCGGAATCCACTCGCAGCGGCTCATCGGCGGCGCGCTGCGTCCAGGTACCGCGCGCAGGCGCGCTGCAGGTCGGCCTCGGTGTCCACGCCCGGTGGAAATGGCCCCGGCGCAAGCCCGACCGCGATCCGATGGCCCGCCTCCAACACGCGCAACTGCTCCAGCCCTTCCGCGGCCTCGAGCGCGCTGGCGCCCAGGCTGGCGAACTCGCCAAGGAATCCGGCGCGGTACGCGTAGATGCCGATGTGGCGCAGCGCCGGCGACGGCAAGGGGCTCACGCGGTCGCGGGCAAGGCGGTCACGATGCCAGGGAACCGGTGCACGGCTGAAGTACAGCGCGTATCCCTGCGCATCGCGCACGACCTTGACGGCGTTGGGGTCGAACAGCGTTTCGCAATCCTGGAAGCCGATCGCCAGCGTGGCCATCGGCGCCTCGGAACGGGCCAGCGTGGCCGCGACTTCACGAATGCCGTCGGCAGGCGCGAACGGTTCGTCGCCCTGCAGGTTGACGACGATCTGCGCGGCGTCCCAGCCGAGGCGCTCGGCGCATTCGGCAAGGCGGTCGGTGCCCGACACGTGGTCCGCGCGTGTCATGCACACGGTCACCGGGAAGCCCGCCACCGCCGCGGCGATGCGCTCGTCGTCGGTCGCGACGACCACTTCGCGCGCGCCGGCGGCCAGTGCGCGGCGGGCGACGTGCACGACCATCGGCTCGTCGCCGATCAGGCGCAGCGGCTTGCCGGGCAAGCGGACCGAAGCGAAGCGCGCGGGAATGGCGACGATGAAGTCGAGCGTGGTCATGCAGTCCCCAGGAGTTCGGTCACGCGCTGGTAGAACGCCGGCGCCAGCACCGCCTGCGCGGGAACCACCCAGGCGTCGTCGAGTCCGCGGCCGCGACATTTTATCGCGTCCTTGGCGGTCATCAGCAGGGGCCGTGGCAAGGCCTCGAGTTCGCCTGGCGCGTAGTCGTGGTGGTCCGGGAATGCATGCCCGACCACCTCGGCGCCCTGCGCGCGCAGCGCACGGAAGAACCGTTCGGGATGCCCGATGCCGGCGACCGCGTGCACGGTCTTCCCGGAGAAACCGGAAAGCGCACGACGCCGAGCTGGCGCATCGAGCGCGTAGGCATCGTCCAGCTGAAGCGCCATGCCCCAGTCCCCGTCGGCATCGGCGCCGCCGTTGACCACGCGCAGGTCGCAGGGTCGCGGCGCTTCGCGAAGCGGGCCGGCCGGCAACAGCAGGCCGTTGCCATAACCGCGTTCGGCGTCCACCACCTCGATCTCGATGTCGCGGGCCAGGCGTCGGTGCTGCAAGCCATCGTCGGCGACGATGAGGTTGCAGCCGGCGGCGACCGCAGCGCGCGCGGCGGCGACGCGGTCGGCATCGACGAACACCGGGCAGCCGGCGTCGGCGGCAATGAGCGCGGGTTCATCGCCGCTCTCGGCGACCGGCGTCTCGGCCAGCACCCGCACCGGCCGCGTACCGCGCCGGCCATGCCCACGGCTGACCACGCCAGGACGCCAGCCCGCGGCCGCGAGGTGTTTCGCCAGCGCGATGACCAAGGGAGTCTTGCCGGTACCGCCGGCCGTGAAGTTTCCGACCACGATGACGGGCACGCCGACCGCTACCGGCGTTTCGACGCGCGCTTGCGCGAGGATGCGATAGACGCCCGCGAGCGCGCGCAGGCCGAGACCGGGCTGTTCCCCGCCGTACCACCGCTGCTGCAGCCAGCGCTCGAACGCGGGCTTCACCGGCCCGCCCCGTCCTCTCGGAACTGCATGCGGTGCAGGTGCGCGTACACGCCGCCGCGTGCCAGCAGTTCGGCGTGCGTGCCCTGCTCCACCAAGCGGCCCTGGTCGAGCACCAGCACCTGGTCGGCATGCTCGATGGTGGACAGGCGGTGCGCGATCACCAGCGTGGTGCGGTCCGGAATCAGGTGCGCGAAGGCTTCCTGCACGAGCCGCTCGGATTCGTTGTCGAGCGCCGCGGTGGCCTCGTCGAGCACGAGGATGGGCGCGTCCTTGAGCATCGCGCGGGCGATCGCCACGCGCTGGCGCTGGCCGCCGGACAGCAGGCCGCCATTCTCGCCGATGGGCGTGTCCATGCCTTGCGGCAGGCGCGCGATGAACTCGCTGGCATTCGCCGCTTCGGCGGCGCGCTGCAACTCGCGCGGGTCGGCGCCATCGAGCCCGTAGGCGATGTTGGCGCCGACGCTGCCATCGAAAAGCATCACCTGCTGGCCGACCAGCGCGATCTGCCGGCGCAAATCGGCCAGGCGGTATTCCTCGATCGGCACGCCGTCGAGCAGCACACGGCCCGCGCTTGGCGCATAGAAGCGCGGCAGCAGCCGGATCAGGGTGGATTTGCCGCTACCCGAGCGGCCGACGATGGCGGTGACGGTCCCCGGCCGGGCGCGGAAGCTGATGCCCTCGATCGCCGGCACCGGCTGGTTGGGGTACTGCACCGACACGTTCTCGAAGACGATCTCGCCGCGTGCACGCGGCAGCGGCCTGGTTCCGTGGTCGGGCTCGTCCGGCTCGTCGAGCAAGGCGAACAGGCGCTCGGCCGCGGCGATACCGCGCTGCACCGCGCTCTGGATGTTGGTGATGCGTTTCAGCGAGGGAATCAAGGCCATCATCGCCATCATCAGCGCGACGAAACTGCCGGCGCTCATCCTTCCCGCCGCCGCTTCGCGACCGGCGACCACCAGGATCACCGCCAGCGCCACCGCCGCCAGCATCTGCACCACCGAGGACGCACTGGCCCGCGTCGCCTCGATCTTGAGGTTGAGCCGCAGGTTGCGCTCGGCAAGCGCGCGATAACGCTGCTCCTCGAACGACCGGGCGCCATAGATCTTCACTTCCTGCTGGCCGGAGAGCACTTCCTCGGCGGCCTGCGCCATGTTCGCCACGCCCGACTGGATGCCGCGGTTGATGCGCCGGTAGCGGGCGCCGACGTAGCCGGAGATGGCGGCGATGAGCGGCGCCACCACCAGCATCGCCAGGGTCACGCGCACGCTCTGGTAGAGCATCACGCCGAGCAGCGCGGCGATCGTGAGCGTGTCGGTCACCACCACCTTGATCGCCTCGCTGGTGGCCTGGGTCACCTGCTCGGTGTCGTAGTTGAGCCGGGAAACCAGCGATGCCACCGGCTCGCGATCGAAGCGCTCGTTCGGCAAGCGCAGGTACTTCGACATCACCGCGGCGCGCAGGTCGCGCACCACGCTGCGGCCGGAACGGGCCATGCCGACGTCGGTCACCCAGGTGGCCAGGCCGCGCAGGACGAACAGGCCGACGATGGCCAGGGGCAGCGTCCAGCGCACCTCCGGGTTGTGGGCCACGAAGGTCTGGTCGACCATCGGTTCCATCAGCGCGGTGAAGGCCGCGGCGGAGCCCGCCTCCACCGTCATGCCCAGCCCGGCCGCCAGCAGCAGCCAATGGTAGGGCCGCGCGTAGCCGAGCAGGCGCCGATAGGTGCGCCAGGGCGAGGGGGCGTCGGCGTTCACGGCGCGCGCTGCTCGGGCATCGTCGCGATGGACAGGCGCGTGAAGCCGAGCTGCCCGAGCGCATCCATCGCCGTCACCACGGCCTGGTGCGGGGTGCGGCCGTCGGCGCGCAGGATCACCTGGCGATCGCGCTCGTCGCCGGCGGCCTGGACGATCGCCGCCTTCAGCGAGGCCAGGTCGCTGCGTGCGACCTCGGCGTTGCCGACGAAGAAGCGCCCTTCCATGTCCACGAGGATGATCAAGGGCGTGCCCTGGTCGGGAACGGTAGGCGCTTCGGCTTTCGGCAACTGCAGCTTGAGCGCCGCGCGCTGGTTGAAGCTGGTCGTCAGCACGAGGAAAAGGATCAGGCAGAACAGCACGTCGATCAGGGAGACCAGGTTGATCTCCGGTTCCTCCAGCCCGCCCTGCCCGCCGAGTCTCACGCGTCGCCCTTGCGGCGCTGCGGCTTGGTCGCCGGCAGGATGCCTTCGTCGATCGTGTCGAGCAGGGCGATGGCCTGCTTCTCCATGTCCACCACGTAGCCGGCGATCAGGCCGCGGAAATGCCGGTGGAACATCACCGCCGGGATGGCCACGCAGAGGCCGCCGGCCGTGCTGATCAGCGCCTGGCCGATGCCGCCGGCGAGCTGGTTGACGTCACCGACGCCTGTCACGAGGATCTTCAGGAACATCTGGATCATGCCGAACACGGTGCCAAGCAGGCCCAGCAGAGGCGAGACGCTGGCGATCGTGCCGAGGGTGTTGAGGAAACGCTCCATCTGGTGGGCGACGTGGCGTCCGACGTCCTCCACCCGCTCCTTGATCAATTCGCGCGGGCGGTAGCGCACGTCCAGCGCCGCAGCCAGCACCTCGCCCAGGGGCGAGTTCCGGCGCAGGACGTCGATGTGCTGCGGGTCGAGCTGGCGGCCGCGCGCCCACTCGCGTACTTCCTCGCCCAGCCCCGGGGGCAGCACGTCCTTCCGACGCAGGCTCCAGAAGCGCTCGATGACGATGGCCAGCGCCAGCACGGCGAGCAGCAGGATCGGCACCATCACCGCCCCGCCCGCCTTGATCAGTTCCAGCACGCCTCACCTGTCCGCGGTTGACTGGCCGGTAGCATAGCCCGAGCGGGGCCCCGGGGGTTCCCGCCAGTAGCGCGGCAGGGCCTCGCGGCGGGCTCCAAGGAGCCGTGAACCTGCCGGGCCAACGCGAAAATGCAGGCTTCCGGTATGCGCGGTGTCCAAGGGCAGCGCACCCGCCCGCATCCATGCATCCACGACCGCCGCCTTCGGCAATCCCGCACGATTGCCCGCGCCGGTGCTGAAGACGGCCCATCGCGGCGAGGTCGCTGCAATGAACCCGGCGCTCGACGCGCCATGCGCGCCATGCCGGGGAACCACGACGAGATCGGCATCCAGGCGCGCGCCCTCCTGCGCGACCAGGCTGCTTTCCACGTGCTCGCCGATGTCGCCTGGCAGCAGCACGACCCGGCCGCCTGCGGCGATTCGCAACACGCAGGAGTTTTCCCGACCTAGCTGCGGAAAATACCGGGGCGGGTGCAGGATCTCGAAATCCACGCCGTCCCAGCGCCAGCGTTGCCCGTGCTCGCACAGGCCCATGCCGGGGCGCGCCCAACCCTCCGGCCCCAGCACGCGGACGCCGGGCCAGGCCCGCTCGACGGCGCCGAGACCGCCTGCGTGGTCGCGGCTTGCGTGGCTGATGAACACCGTGTCCAGCCGATCCACGGCAAGCGCGCGCAGGGCTGGCACCACCACGGTCTCGCCGCGGTCCGGACCGCGACCACCGGCGGCACCCGCGTCGTAGAGCAGGCGGTGCGAGCGCGTGCTCACCAGCACGGCCAATCCCTGCCCGACGTCGAGCACATGTACGTCCATCTCGCCTTGCGCCGGCACGTCCGGCGCCGGCCACAGCAAGGGCACGAACAGCAGCGCGGCCAGCGCACGATCCGGCGTCCCGCGCGGCATCAGGCACCACAGCGCGCCGACGAGGGCAAGTCCCATCACCAGGAGCGAGGGCTCGGGCAGCCAGGCGAGCGCGGCCGGCCAGGCGGCCACGGCCTCCAGCAGCTGCCACGTCCGGTCCATGACCGCGGCGGAGGCCTGCCATGCCGAGCCAGCGAGCACCGGAAATGCTGGCCATGCGACGACGCCGGCCAAGGCCAGGGGGACGACGACCAGGCTGATCACCGGCACACCGAACAGGTTCGCCAAAGGGCCCGGGAGACTGGCCTGGCCGAAGAACCAGACGGTCAGGGGCAGCAATCCCAGCAGCGCCACCCACTGCGCGCGCACGAACAACCGGCCGCTGTCGGCGACGCTGGCGCCGCTCGAGGGAGGAAGGCACCACATCAGCCAGCCAACGCCCGCGAAGCTCAGCCAGAACCCCGGCGACAGCACGGCCAGCGGATCCACGGCAAGCACCGCCACCAGGGCCAGGGCGAAGCCGGCCCGGCCGGCGGGGACGCGACGGGACAGGCGCGCCGCCATCAGGACCGAGATCATCAGCAGCGTGCGCACCGTGGGCAGTGCGAAGCCGGCCAGGGCGGTGTAGCCGGCGGCGAAGGCGAGCGCGCCGATCGCCGCGGCCTGGGGACGGGGGAGGACGCGCCCGAGCATCGGCAGGCACCACCACGCCAGCCTGGCCAACAGCGCCCCAAGGGCGCCCGCCAACCCGACGTGGAAGCCGGAGATGGCGATCTGGTGCGTCAGTCCGGTGGCGCGCAGGACCTCCCAGTCGTCGGGATCGAGTGCGCGGGTGTCGCCGACCGCAAGCGCACGCACGAAGCGCCCACGCTCGCCAGGCAGGACGTGGTCGATGGCACTCGAGATCCTGTCCCGGGCAGCGTCCACGCCGCGCCCCGGGGCCAGCGCCTGCGCGCCGCCTGGATTTCGCACGTACCCCAGGGCCGCCAGCCCTTGGGCGAATGCCTGCCTTTCCGCGTCACGGCTGCCGGGATTGAGGACGCCCCGGACCGGCCGTAAGCGCACCTGCAGCCGCCAGCGACTGCCCGGTTCCAGCGCGCGCGGCGCCGGACCGTACCAGGCCAGGCGCAGACGGGCCCCGTCCAACGTCGCTGCCGCGCCTTTGCCCTCCTCGACCCGGAAGTCGAACCGCCAGGCGTCGTCGTCGCGCAATGGCAGGTCGAGCACGCGCCCCGCCACCTCCAGGTCATGGCCGGCGAGCGCGGCCGGCAGGCGGTCCTGCAGTCGCCAGCCGGCCACCGCGCAGGTCCATGCAATGCCCAGCAGGAACGCTCCGCCAATCCGGAAGAGGTCGGAACGGGAGCACATGACCACGGCAAGCAGGGCCAGGACGCCGATTGCGGCGGCGCCCGGCAGGCTCGGGAACAGTTGCACGACGGCGGCCCCGGCCAGCGCCGCCCCCGCCACTCCGAGACCGAGTGGCGGAAACGGGCCGGGCGAGGACATCTCAATCCGCGGCCGACAGTTCTTGCAGCTTGCCCTGGGTGAGCTCCAGGGTGCGGTCGAGCTTGCTGGCGAGGCGGCGGTCGTGGGTGACCATGACCAGCGCCGTGCCGATTTCGCGATTCAGTTCCAGCAGCAAGTCGAAGACCGCCGCGGCCGTCTTCTCGTCGAGGTTTCCGGTCGGCTCATCGCCGAGCACGCAGGCCGGCCGGGTGACCAACGCGCGTGCCACGGCGGCGCGCTGGCGCTCGCCGCCGGAGAGTTCACCGGGCTTGTGGCCGAGCCGGTGCCCGAGGCCGACGCGCTCGAGCAAGGCCCGCGCCGGCTCCCGGCAGGCCGAGGGCCGCTCGCCGCGGATCATCAGCGGGATCATCACGTTCTCGAGCGCGGTGAACTCGGGCAACAGGTGGTGGAACTGGTAGATGAAGCCGAGCGCACGGTTGCGCAGCATGCCGCGCGACTTTTCGGGCAGGCCGGAGATCTCCTGCTCCTCGACGTACACCTGGCCGGACGAGGCGCTGTCCAGGCCGCCGAGCAGGTGCAGCAGCGTGCTCTTGCCGGCGCCTGAAGCGCCGACGATGGCGACGGTCTCGCCGCGGCGCACCGCCAGGTCCAGCCCGGCGAAGACCGGTGTCACCAACGTGCCTTCCTCGTAGGTCTTGCCGAGGTTGCTGGCGCGGATCACGACGTCCATGGCGTGGATCTCACTCATAGCGAAGCGCCGAGGCAGGATCGGTGCGGGCCGCGCGCCAGGCCGGGTACACCGTCGCGAGCAGGCACATGACGAAGGCGATGGCGGCGACCAGGGTCACGTCGGCCGGCTCGACCGCAGTAGGCACGCCGGAGATGTAATAGACGTCCGGCGGCATCAGCTCGTTGCCGGTCAGTCCCTCGATGGCCTTCACCAGATACGACAGGTTGAGCGACAGCAGCACGCCCGCCACCACGCCGAGCCCGACGCCGACCACGCCGATCACCGTGCCCTGCACCATGAACACGCGCATCACCGCGCCGGGCGACAGGCCGAGGGTGCGCAGGATGGCGATGTCGGCCTGCTTGTCCTGCACCAGCATGACCAGCGAGGACACCAGGTTGAAGGCCGCGATCGCGATCACCAGCGAGAGCAGCACGAACATGATGGTCTTCTCGAGCTTGAGCGAACGGAAGAAATTTTCGTGGTCGCGGGTCCAGTCGCGCACGCGGTACATCCCGTCGAGGCGGTTGGCCAGGCTGCGCGCCACGCTCCAGGCGTCCCAGATGTCGGTGAGCTTGAGGCGCACGCCGGTGACGCCCTCGCCCATCCGCATCAGCCGTTGCGCGTCCTGCAGGTGGATCACCGCGAGGCCGAAGTCGTATTCCTGGGCGCCGACCTCGAAGATGCCGGAGACCTCGAAGCGCCGCGCCCGCGGCACCGGGCCGATCGGCGTCACCGTCGCCGCCGACACGAACACGTTCACCGAGTCTCCTACCCCGACGCCAAGGATCTGCGCCAGCTCGCTGCCCAGCACGATGCGATAGGCGCCCGGCTGCAGGTCGGACAGCTTGCCGCGCTTCATCTTGCTGGCCAGGTCCGACACCGCCGGCTCGGCGGCGGGCAACACGCCGCGGATCATCGCGCCCTGGCGGCGGTTTCCCTGCAGCAGGGCCTCGGTCTGCACGTAGGGAGCGGCGCCGAGCACCCGCGGGTCGGTGCGGCTGACCTGCACGGCGCGCTGCCAGTCGAGCAGCGGACCGTCGAGTCCGTCGATGGTGGCGTGGGAGACCATGCCGAGGATCCGCTCGCGCAGCTCGCGCTGGAATCCATTCATCACCGAGATGGTGGTGATCAGCGCCATCACGCCGATCAGGATGCCGAGGATGGACGCCATCGAGATGAAGGAGATGAAGCCGTTGCGGCGCTTGGCGCGCAGGTAGCGCAGGCCGATGGCGAACGACAGGGGCTGGAACATGGGCATCCTTGGCGGTTCAGCCCGGCATTGTCGCAATTGCGGCGGCCGAATGCGCGCCCGGCCCGCGCGAGGCCAGTCGCAACCTGCGCAGCCCCTCCGCGTCGAGCGTGTCCGGCCACCAGTCCCAGCCCTGGCGTCGCCCGTCGGGGCCCACCGCCTCGACCCTGGCCAGGCTGCCCCTGACCTGGACCCGGGCCTGCTCGAAAAGCCGAGGCGGACCGGCGCCCTCCTGCAGGACCAGCCAACGGCCGTCGTCGGCGATGCGCATCGAGGCCTGCGGGTGGCGATGCGCGCGCCGCAATCGCAGGAAGCACAGGCCGCCGAGGAGCAAGGCGCCCGGCACCGCGACCTGCCGCGGCATGGCGCTGCCAAGCAGCGACCCCAGCGCGAGGACGGCGAGCACCGCACGCGCGGCGAGCATCAGCCGCGAGGGACGCCAGTCAAGCGGGAAGCTCGATGAGGATGTCGACAAACCTGCGCAACTCCGGATCGGCGGGCCGTTCGCGGCCCATGCACCATGCCCAGAGCTTATCGTCCTCGCAGTCGAGCAGGCGTAGGAACTGCTTTCTTTCCGCGTCCTCGGCCCGCGGCCAACGCTGGTCGAGGTAACGCAGCATCAGCTGGTCGAGTTCGCGCATTCCGCGGCGACAGCGCCAGCGCAAGCGCCGAATCTCGGCGTCGTCGTCGCTCACGCCAGGACGCGCAGCGCCAGGTGCACCCACAGCGCCGCCAGCACGACGCTGGACAGGGAATAGACGGCGAAGCGGTGCATCACGCGGTTGTAGCTGCACTGGATGAGGCTGTGCACCGCGCGCAGGCCGACGAAGCCCCAGGCCAGGGCGAGCGCCAGCGGCGTGACGCCGTCCGCGAGGATCGCGACGAACGCCGCCACGTAGAACAGCACCGGCATCTCGAACAGGTTGATGAAGTTGTCGCTGGCGCGAGTGTCTTCGAAGGCCGTGGCCTTGGCCGCGGAGCCGGCGACCGCCTGCGGGTGGATGCGCCGCCGCCGCATCTCCGGGATGCGCACCACGTACAGGCGCAGCCACACCGCAAAAGTGATCGCCGCCATCGCGAACACCGGCTGCAGCATCGGCGAGGCGGCCATGTCAGGCGCCGCGCCGGGCCATCATCAGTTGCTTGATCTCGGCGATCGCCTTGCCCGGGTTCAGGCCCTTCGGACAGGTGCGCGCGCAGTTCATGATGGTGTGGCAGCGATAGAGCTTGAAGGGATCCTCCAGCTCGTCCAGGCGCGCGCCGGTGTCCTCGTCGCGCGAGTCCACGATCCAGCGGTGCGCCTGCAGCAGCACGGCCGGACCCAGGTAGCGGTCGCCGTTCCACCAGTAGCTCGGGCAGGAGGTCGAGCAGCAGAAGCAGAGGATGCATTCGTACAGGCCGTCTAGGCGCTCGCGGTCCTGCTTGGACTGCAGGCGCTCGCCGGCCGGCGGCGCGCTCTGCGTGCGCAGCCAGGGCTTGATCGAGGCGTATTGCGCGTAGACGTGCGTCAGGTCGGGCACCAGGTCCTTCACCACCGGCATGTGCGGCAGCGGATAGATCGGCACTTCCGATTTGCCGCAGTCATCGATGCCCTTGGTGCAGGCCAGGGTGTTGGTGCCATCGATGTTCATCGCGCAGCTGCCGCAGATGCCCTCGCGGCAGCTGCGGCGGAAAGTCAGCGTCGGGTCGACCTCGTTCTTGATCTTGATCAGCGCGTCCAGGACCATCGGCCCGCAGTCGTCCAGATCCAGCTCGTAGGTATCGGTGCGCGGGTTCTCCGCATCGTCCGGGTTCCAGCGGTAGATCTTGAAACTGCGCACGCGCTTCGCGCCGGCCGGCGCCTTGAAGTGCCTGCCGCGGCGGACCTTGGAATTCTTCGGGAGGGTGAACTCGGCCATCTGTCGTTCTCTTCAGTTCTGCGGGCGCCCGGCGGCAAGCCGGGCGGCGGTCAGTACTTGCGTTCCTTCGGCGGGATCACGCTGACGTCGCTGGTCAGCACGCTCAGGTGGACGGGGCGGTAGTCGATGCGGGTACCACCCGCCTCGTCCACCCAGCACAGCGTGTGCCTCATCCACTGGGCGTCGTCGCGCGTGGGGAAATCCTCGCGGGCGTGGGCGCCGCGCGATTCGGTGCGGTTGGCTGCCGACACCATCGTCGCCACCGCCTGCCCGAGGAGGTTCTGCAGCTCGAGCGTCTCGATGAGGTCGGAATTCCAGATCATCGAGCGGTCGCTGACCTTCACGTCGGCGAAGGACGCGTGCACCTCGCGGATGCCCGTGACGCCCTGGGCCAGCGTCTCGCCGGTGCGGAACACCGCGGCGTCGTTCTGCATCGTGCGCTGCATCGCGTCGCGGATGACCGCGGTGGGCGTGCCGCCGTCCGCGTGCCTGAGCGTATCGAGGTTGGCGAGCGACTTGTCGCAGGCGGTGGCGGGCAGCGTCGAGTGCGGCATGCCCGGTCGGATCGTTTCGGCGCAGCGGTTCGCGACCGCGCGGCCGAACACCACCAGGTCCAGCAACGAGTTGGAACCGAGCCGGTTGGCGCCGTGCACCGACACGCAGGCCGCCTCGCCGATGGCGTACAGCCCGGGCACGACGGTGTCGGGATTGCCGTCCTTCAGCGTCACCACTTCGCCGTGGTAGTTGGTCTGCAGTCCGCCCATGTTGTAGTGCACGGTCGGCAGCACCGGGATCGGCTGCCGCGTCACGTCCACGCCGGCGAAGATCTTGGCGGTCTCGGCGATGCCCGGCAGCTTCTCGTGGATGACGGCCGGGTCGAGGTGGGTCAGGTCGAGGTGGATGTGGTCCTTCTTCGGCCCGACGCCGCGGCCTTCGCGGATCTCGATGGTCATCGAGCGGCTGACCATGTCGCGCGGCGCCAGGTCCTTCACGCTCGGCGCGTAGCGCTCCATGAAGCGCTCGCCCTTGGCGTTGCGCAGGATGCCGCCTTCGCCGCGCACGCCCTCGGTGATCAGGCAGCCCGCGCCGTAGATGCCGGTCGGATGGAACTGCACGAACTCCATGTCCTGCAGCGGAAGCCCTGCGCGCAAGGCCATGCCGCCGCCATCGCCGGTACAGGTGTGGGCAGAGGTTGCGGAGAAGTAGGCGCGGCCGTAGCCGCCGGTGGCGAGCACGGTGCCCTGGGCGCGGAACAGGTGCAGCTCGCCGGTCGCCATCTCCAGCGCCAGCACGCCGCGGCACGCGCCCTCGGCGTCCATGATCAGGTCAAGGGCGAAGTATTCGACGAAGAACTCCGCCGAGTGCGCCAGCGACTGCTGGTACAGCGTGTGCAGGATGGCGTGGCCGGTGCGGTCGGCCGCGGCGCAGGTGCGCTGCGCCGGCGGACCCTCGCCGTAGCGGGTGGTCATGCCGCCGAACGGGCGCTGGTAGATCTTGCCCTCGTCGGTGCGCGAGAACGGCACGCCGTAATGCTCGAGCTCGATGATGGCCGGGATCGCCTCGCGGCACATGTATTCGATCGCGTCCTGGTCGCCCAGCCAGTCCGAGCCCTTCACCGTATCGAAGAAGTGGTAGCGCCAGTCGTCCTCGCCCATGTTGCCGAGCGCGGCGGAGATCCCGCCCTGCGCAGCCACGGTGTGCGATCGGGTCGGGAACACCTTGGTGATGCAGGCGGTGCGCAGGCCCTTCGCGGCCAGGCCGAAGGTGGCGCGCAGGCCGGCGCCGCCGGCGCCGACCACGACCATGTCGTACTTGTGCTCGGTGATCTTGTAGGCAGGAGTCATGTCGGGCTCAGGCGGTGAAGGCGATGCGGCCGATGGCCACGACGCTGGCGATGGCGGCGATCGCGCAGGTGAAGCGGACCAGCACCTGCAGGGCCCACTCCATCCAGCCGTGCACGTAGTCCTCGATCACCACCTGCAAGCCGAGCTGCGAGTGCCAGAACAGGGACAGGACGAAGGCGATCATCAGCGAAGCGTTCAGCGGCTGCGCCAGCGACTGGCGCACGCCGTACTGGTCGGCGCCGACCAGGCCCAGGGCCCAGACGACGAACCACGGAGTGAGCAGCAGCAGGGCGATGGAACTCAGGCGAAGCACCCACCAGTGGCCGGTGCCGCCCTTGGCCGAGCCGAGGCCACGCGCCGTGGCGAGGGGATGGCGCAGGCTCATGCCGGCACCCCCGCGTTCCAGGCCAGCCAGGCGACGAGGCCGGTGATCACGAAGGACAGCACCACGACGGTCCAGCCCGTGGCGTAAACCCGGGGGATTTCCAGGCCCCAGCCGATATCCCACAGCAGGTGCCGGATGCCATTGAGCAGGTGATAGACCAGCGAATAGAGCACCGCCAGCAACAAGGCCAGGCCGAGCGGCGAGGCCGCGACCTCGCTGAAGCGGGCGAAGCCCTCGCTTCCCCCGGCCACCGCCAGCAACCAGGCGGCGAGCACGAAGGCCGCCAGGCTCAGGAACACGCCGGTCGCGCGATGCAGGATCGACAGCATGCTGGTCAGCTGCGGCCGGTAGACCGAGCCGATCATGAAGGGGGACAGCGGTCGTTTCTGAATCGCCATGGTCAGCGTTCGCAAGAAGTGGGAAGGAGTGGGTGGGCCGCGGGCCGTCAGAAATCGATGCAGCGGCCGTTCTTTTCCCAGTCGCCGTAGCGGGTCGGGTCGGCAGGCGCGGGCTTGGGCGGCGGAGGCGTCATCGCGGCGCTGGCGTCCGGCTCACGCAACACCGGCTCGGCCGGCGCGTCGCTTTGGCCTATGATCGGCGGGTCGGAAACCATGCCGCCATGTTAAGTCCCGGACACGTGACGTTCAAGGCAAAATCACCGCCGTTGCCCCTTTCCCTGCTCGAATCGCACCAGGTGCTCGCGGTCGCGGGCCCGGACGCGGAGGCCTTCCTGCAGGCGCAACTGATGAACGACGTGCGCCTGCTCGCGCCCGGCCAGTGGCATTGGAGCGGCTGGCTCAGCGCCAAGGGCCGCGTCATCGCCCTCATGGCACTGGTGCGAACCGCGCCTGACCGGTTCCTCATGGTGCTGCCGGATTTCCCGGCCGACGAGATGCGCATGCGGCTTCAACGATACGTGTTCCGCAGCAAGCTCGTCCTCGCGGTCCCCGGCTGGCGTTGCGCCGCGCAGTTCGACGATGTCGAGGCGGTTCCCGGCGAGGAGGACCGTGCGCGAGGCAGCGACGCCGAGGGCTGGCGCCTGGACATGGGCTCCGCCGCGGCCAGGCGCGCGCTGTGGTTGCTGCCACCCGAATCAGGCCATGCAAGCCCCTCCTCGCCTGCGGACGCGGAGCGCTGGCTCGACCTCGACCTCGCCCACGGCCTGCCCCGGTTGCCTGCCGAAGGCGTCGAGGCATGGACGCCGCAAATGCTCTCGCTGGAGCGCCTGCGCGCCTTCAGCCTCAAGAAGGGCTGCTATCCGGGCCAGGAAATCGTGGCCCGCACGCATTTCCTCGGCAAGGCCAAGCGGGGCCTGCTACGGCTCGCCGGCGACGCCCTCGCGGTGGGCCAGGCCCTGCGCGACGCCGCGGGCAACGAACTCGGGGTCGTGGCCTGCGTGGATGCGCGGGGCGTGCAGGCGCAGGCGGTCGCGACGCTCGATGCGGAGGGCGCCGAGCTGAACGTGAACGGCCGCCATGTGGACGTCCTCGCGCTCGAGCCAGGGCTCGCGCGCCCGCTGTGATCGTGCTCACGACAGCGGAACGCACCGGTCCAGACGGTACAAAACTACGTTGGCGCGCCCGCCCCGGTCTGCTATACCCCGTATGCAAGGGGGAGACACCGACATGAAAATCCGCACGCACATCCTGGTTCCGCTGGCGCTGCTGTTGCTGGGGACCACCGCGAAGGCCGCCGACTTCACCGTGACGGTCGAGCCCAATTACCCGCCCGCGCAGGCACAGGACGTCTATCGCCCGCTGCTCGCGTACCTGTCGAAGGCGACCGGCCACCGGTTCGTGCTCAAGACCTCGGGCAACTACCACGTGTACTGGCGCGACATGCGCGGCGGCGCGCAGACCGACTTCGCCTTCGAGGAAGCGCACTTCACCGATTACCGGGTCAATCGCCAGCGCTTCACGCCGCTGGTGCGGGTGGCGGACCCGACCAAGTTCACCCTGCTGGTGGATTCGGCGAACTCCGACGGCGGCGCCAACGGCCTGATCGGCCGGCGCGTCGCCAGCATGTCCGCGCCCAGCCTGGGTTACCTGCTGCTGGGTGAGCTGTACAAGAACCCGATCGCGCAGCCGGAAATCCAGTCGGTCGCGGCGAGCTGGAAAGACGGCGTCGAAATGGTCTTCGCCGGCGAGTCCGAGGCGGCGATGGTGCCGGGCTACATCGCCCAGACCTACCCGAACCTGGTGCCGGTGGCGACCTCGCGCGATTTCATCGGCCGCGCCTTCTCGGCCAGCCCCAGGGTCCCGATGGACGTGCGCAAGAAGGTCGCCGACGCGCTGCTGCGCCTGCACAAGGACC
>CAMPGW010000002.1 GCA_946885735.1 uncultured Gammaproteobacteria bacterium | reverse complement strand
ACAAGGAGCTGGGGCTGAACTTCTGCGAGAACCCCTGGCAGGGCAGCTTCATCGTCGACAAGCTGACCGACATCGTCGAGGAGGCCGTGTACAAGGAGTTCGAGGCCCTGTCCGAGCGCGGCGGCGTGCTCGGCGCCATGGACACCATGTACCAGCGCGGCAAGATCCAGGAAGAAAGCCTCTACTACGAGCACAAGAAGCACGACGGCAGCCTTCCCCTGGTGGGGGTGAACACCTTCCTGCCGAAGGAGCATGGGGGCGAGATTGCCACAACCATCGAGCTGATCCGGTCCACGGAGCCCGAAAAGGCCCAGCAGATCAGCAATGTGAAAAATTTCCAGGTTGCTTGCAACGGGCTAGCGGGCAATGATCTGAAACCGCTGCGGGGGACGGCGCGGGAGCGGGGGAATATCTTTGCGGCGTTGATGGAGGCGGTGAAGACCCACAGTCTTGGCCAGATCAGTCATGCGCTTTATGAAGTCGGCGGAGAGTACCGACGCAATATGTAGCCTCCCGCGTCACCCTTTGTCAGCTTTCGGTCAGCGGCAACGCTCTGACCGCGAATCGCGACCTCAAATTGGCGACTGTTTCGGCGCTCAGGAATTCGATGCGCTTCAACTCCAACAAACTGTTTCGCTGTCTGAGAAGCTCATCCTGCATCAGTTGGTGATTTAGGATTCTTTCCTCGAGCCGCGAATCGGCCGGATCCATTTTCTCAACTTCTTGCACATACAAATCGATCGAGTCGACAGCGTATCGAGCTGCAACTACAACTCGCTCTACGTCGGCGCTCTCAACAAAATCCATGAGGGCGCATAGCGAGAAACAGGCGTCTTGAGCCGCAGTGACCATTAGCGATTCATAAGTTTCGGAGCTTGGAGCTTGGGACTCACATGCGACATTAGTCTCTCGCAGCACCGTGTTTTCAAGCGCAGGATGGAGGGCCTTGTCCCAAACCAGCTCGAGCGCGTTGCGCAAGACACTACTATCGCCGTGCCCGGTTTCCGCGCTGAAGACTTCGTAGTTTGGCAACAGCCTTTCGGAGCACAGTGCTCCAAATGCAAGTTGCATTTGGGAGCCCAAGCACTTCAGCTCGCCGTGCAATCTCTTTTCGTCGAATCTGGGGAGCATTTTGGCCATCTCTAGGTCGGCTTAGGAAACGATCCCGGTGCGGTGACTGCGCCAAGCGGTAGAGCAGTCGTTCGACGGCATACCGATCCAGCACGAACTGGAACTCGTCGTTGCGGGCGCGAGCGCCATCGAGCAGGCGCTGGCGAATCGAGGCCACGCGGTTCGGCTCCGGCTCGGCTCTCATTGCAGCGCTTCCAGGGAGGGACGCATGATGCGCGTGACCCGGCAAACCTTCGCGAACTGCATGATCTCGCCGGGGCTCGCGGCGCGGCGCAGCAGCGCCTCGCGCAGCGCCTCCACGGCCACATCGAGGCCGACGAGCGTGCGGAACTTGAAACAGTCCGCCACCGTCTTGGCGACGTTCGTCATGCGCAGGCTTGCGCCATCGAACTGCCGCGTTTCCAGGCCGGCATCCAGCGCTTCGCCGGAAAAGCGAAGCACGCGCAGCGGAGGCCAGTCGAGTCGAGGGGCCCGGTCCTTGTTTCCGATGGCGATCCAGACCTCGGAGGGCGTCTGCGTGGTAAGCCCGTGCAGGCGTAGGGCGGTGAGCAGGCACAGGCGGGCCGAAGGCACCCTCCGCGCGATGATCAGCAGCCCCTCATCCGCTGGGGAAGGCCCACCGGGTAGTGCGTAAAGGCCGCGGGCGAGGCGCACGAGCGCGCCGCGGTCCACGAGGCGAGTGAGCTGCGCGCGGGCAACACCCGCCGCTTCGAGATCGCGCGCGCGCGCCGTGCCGCTGCGTCGGATCAGCGCGGTGGCTCGAGCCAGCGAGGGGTCTGGGCGTTCCATTATGGCGGTAGATATACACCAAGTACCGACGTTTTGGAACAGTCCGCTCAGCGCCCGCTTCCCGCATCCGCAAGCCAGGCCAGCACGCGCTTCAACCGCGGCCCAGGGCTGGCGAAGCGGACGGTCTGTTCGTCGAAGGCATTCGGGTCGAAGCGTCCACGTTTACCACGGACCCCGCGGATCCACTCCTGCATGGCCTCATGGTCTTCGTCCGCGGGGTTGGCCAGTACCGAGAGCAGGTGCGCGTACCCATGTACGCCGCCGCTATCGTCAGGAGGAGCAGCACGTGCCCCGGCCACGCAGCGTGGATAGCGCTTCCCGGGTTCCGCCTGCCCGCATTTCTCCAGGATCACCTCGTGCAACCAAATGTCGCCGAAGTCATACAGGTACCGGATCCGCGGCGACTGTGGCGTCAGGAAATCGGCGATCCGATGCTCCCATCCTGGCTGCGTCGGCCGGTCAGCGATGGCGAAGTCGACGTCCGGGACGCCGAACCGCCGATCAGGCCAACGTCCGCCTGGCACCTGGAACTCGTGCAGGTGGGTGTCGTTCCAGCCGAAGGCGCTCTGGATGGCCACGTGCAGGTCCCAAAAGCTGTAGTCCGCTGGAACCTGGATGCGTCGCCAGATGGACGGGTCGGCGCCAGCCAGGTCAATGCGAAGTTGCAGGATGGAACGGGGCGAGGGCATGGCTCATGATATCGGCATGAATTTCTGCGAGAACCCCTGGCAGGGCAGCTTCATCGTCGACAAGCTGACCGACATCGTCGAGGAGGCCGTGTACAAGGAGTTCGAGGCCCTGTCCGAGCGCGGCGGCGTGCTCGGCGCCATGGACACCATGTACCAGCGCGGCAAGATCCAGGAAGAAAGCCTGTACTACGAGCACAAGAAGCACGACGGCAGCCTGCCCCTGGTGGGGGTAAATACCTTCCTGCCGAGGGAGCATGGGGGCGAGATCGCCACGACCATCGAGCTGATCCGGTCCACGGAGCCTGAAAAGGCCCAGTAGATCGACAATGTGAAAAATTTCCAGGTTGCGCGGAACGCGCTAGCGGGCAATGATCTGAAACCGCTTCAGGGGACGGCGCGGGAGCGGGGGAATGTGTTTGCGGCGTTGGTGGAGGCGGTGAAGACTCACAGCCTGGGCCAGATTAGCCATGCGCTTTATGAGGTTGGTGGGGAATATCGGCGGAACATGTAATGGAAGCTGTTGAGCCAAGCTCTAGCGGTGCACGATCTGCGCATTCGCAGCAATCTCCGCTGCGTTGGGCCGGCAGCAAACGCAAGCTACTTCCCGTGCTGAGGCAATATTGGCGGGAAACCGATCGGAAATACATTGAGGCTTTTGCTGGTTCAGCGTGTCTGTTTTTCGATCTGCAGCCCAAGATCGCAGTTCTCAATGACTCGAACGCCGAACTAATTTCATCCTACGAGATGCTCGCAAAGGACCCGGCTAGGATTCACGCCGCCATTTCTTCGTTGGCGGCCAATTCCGAGACCTACTACCTCACCAGGGCATCTCGCCCGAGGTCAGAATTCCAGAAAGCGGTGCGGTTTTTTTATCTGAACAGATTTTGCTTTAACGGGATATATCGCACGAACAAGATGGGCGATTTCAATGTGCCGTTTGGCTCGTACAAGACTGGCGGGGTTCCGTCGCTGGAGCGGTGGCTGCAAGCAGCATCTGCACTAAAGTCGGCCAAACTTTACTCATCGGATTTCGAAGGTGTGGTTAGGGCTAACGTTGGTAAGGGAGACTTTGTTTACCTCGACCCTCCCTACGCCGTGTCGAATCGCAGAGTTTTTAAGCAGTACTCTGCCACGGAATTCGGCGAATCAGACCTGCTAAGACTACGGTCGCTCATGCGTCACATTCATGACGTTGGCGCCACTTTCGTTGTTTCGTATGCGTTGAGCAAAGAAACAGCGGTACTTGCGAAAGACTGGTACGCGTTAAGGCAGCTTGCGCAGCGAAACATCGCTGGTTTCTCCCATCAACGTCGAAAGGCGGTCGAAGTCTTGATCACGAACGATCCTTCCCGAATTCCCGGCAGAAAATAGAAATGGCACAGCGACTCGACCAACTTAAAGTGAATCAAATTCACGCGGATCCTAATAATCCGCGAGAGCGGTTTCCGCAGGAAGAGCTGGACCGACTTGCAGAGTCAATCGATCAGGTCGGAATACTAGTCCCAGTGGTTGTGTACCCGGAAGATGGTGGCTTTCGACTGTTGGATGGCGAGAGGCGGTGGCGGTGCGCTGCCACCCTCGGTTTGGAGTACATCCCTGCCGTTATTGTCGACCCGCCGGACGAGGCCGAGCGGCTTAAGCAGATGTTCAATATCCATCTCGTGCGGGAACAATGGCAGGACATTCCAACCGCACTCGCACTCAAGAAGTTGATGGATGCCACGGGGGTTTCCACTTCGCAAGAACTGTCAGAAATGACTGGCATCTCTTCGCAACAAGTGAATCGATATCTTTTCGCTCTGGATCTGCGCGGAGCAGTGTGGAACGCTGTTGAATCGGGTGACGTCCCGCTAAACTATTTCTACGAAGTTTACAGGGCCATCGTAAAGCCGCTGGAATCGGATCGCCCAGTCCTTTTCGCGCAGTTTGGTGCGCAGGGAATTCTCGAGAGGTTCCTCGCCAAACGGCAGTCGGGGGCAATCTCCGACGTTGTGAGCGTGCGCGACGCCAAATACATCATCAGAAAGGCGTCGGAGGACGACCCGAACAGCGATAACCCTGGCCCGCTGGATGACACGATCGCGCGACTTCTAGCGGACGACGAGCTGTCTGTAAAAGACGCCTACGAAGAAACAGTAATGGTGGCGATTGAGGCCGACAAGTTGGAAGGGCGGGCCAATAATTTGGTATCGGCCTTTGAGCGCCTTCTCGCGCGTGCCGCAAATCAGGACGAGACGCGACAGCTACAGGATATTGCCCGCCGGCTGATAGCCCACCTTCAGGCGCTGGTGTAAGCGCCTATGACTCTCGACAGTCGAGACGCCTCAGTCGAGCGCGATGAGCTCCTGGCGTCGGTGGAGGCAACGGGCTTCTTTGTTTCGGAGAATTGGAGGCGGCCAAGTGCTCCGATATCGGTCGGAGCCGAGAAATGGACGCCAGATTTTGTTGGCGACAAGGGGGCATTATGCATAGTTACCGGAATCATCATCCCGGGCTTCCTTGGTAAACGGATGAGGTCGGCCAAAGCGGCTGGCGTCGCAATTCTTTGCGTGGTGTCGCTAGAAGCAATTGCGACGCCGGCTGTTGTGAAGTTTTTGTCGGAGGTCGATGCCCGCGTAGTACTGATCTCTGAGGGCGTCGTTGGCTCTCCATATCCCCTTCTAAAGCTGTTAGGCGAAGAAGAGCTTGCAATTGATCCAGGTACGAGAAGCCAGCTGATCCGAGACGGGCTCGCGGCTTGTAAGGCGGCAACCACGAAGGATCAGAAGGGAAAGCGCCTCGAATGGTTGTTGCACTTCATGTTTTCGCAAGTGAAGGACTTTCGAGTCAAACAGTGCAATTACCGGACAGCCACGGAAGAGCTAGATGTGGTGGTTCAGCTCAGCAACCATGATCCGTCAAAGTGCTGGGCCTCCCGCGGGCCGATAATCCTCTGTGAGGCCAAGAACCAAGTCGCCAAAGCGAGTCAGGGAATTGTTAGCAAGTTCAACACGATAATGGCTGTGAAGCGTGGGGCCTGCAAGATCGGGTTTGTCGTTTCACTTTCTGGCTTTACGAGTGACGCCCACAAACAGGTCCTAAAGCTGGCAATGGAAGATCGGGTTATTGTGCTGATGGACGGGGATGCTTTAGAGCGCTGGTGCAATGCGGATGACTACGATGTGGAGCTCAATGAGATTGTCGTTGAGGCCATCCTTGATTAGCTATTGCGTACTTTGCGCGGGTCAGAAAGGGAGATCTCTTTGATCATCATTGCGAATCCCTATTTCAGGTTTCGCGACACGGTTTCGGTGGGTCAGATCGAGCGGACAACACCCGGCTTATTCGCGGAGTTGGAAAGAGATATCGTTGGCCACTACCGGGAACGGACCGGGCTAGCTGTCGACATTGAGCTTCGAGTAGAGCAAGGATCTACTAAAGTTTGGGTGACAGTCATTACGTTGGCAAATGCGATTATCTTTTACGGAAGCTTGCGGCAAAGTGTCGACTACCTAATCCAGGACGCAAAATGGGTGTCAGATCAAGTCTTGCCTGTTGTTAAGGACAGACTGGGCCTTGGATCGGATGATCCGGAGTATGTTGAGCGGCGATTGGGCGTACCAGGGGAGATGAAAAGGCTTATAGCTGAAGTAGAGGAGGGTCGGCTAAGTCCTGCCGATGCGACAGAGGCGGCGATAGGCGCGCTCGGGTTGGACGGTGATGCGGAATTTTCTCACCAGTCGGCGGACACAATCAGACGCCAATTGCATGACGATTTTGCTGCGGTGGCTTCCTCAGCAAGGCGTCGACCGAGGGAAGTTGTCCTTGAGATCAGGCCGTCTTCAAGGGTTGCAAGCGAGCAGGGTCCGAAGTTTCCACTCGCGGAAAATCGCGCACTACCGATAATCAGCAATCACCCTAGGCGTGGCGCGGTCGTTACTAGAAGTCGAAACGGAGCTTTGAAAATCAAGGTGTACTAGCTCGACCAATCGCGGAAAGGCCGGTGTAAGTACACTCACTCCAACCAAGGACTATGCAACGGCTGCATCTTCTCCATCGGTGCCCCTGACTTCAGCAACTCAATCTGCCCCCGCACCTGCTTCGCAACCAGCGGATCAATCGGCATCTTCTTCTGCACGAACATCAAGTTGTAGGCGCGGATGGCGTCCTCGCGCTTGCCCAGCCGCACGTAGGCGTTGCCGAGTTCGAAGGAGGCGGGCACTGCCGTGGGTAGTACCTTCAGGACTTCCTCCAGCCGTAATGCGACCTTCGCCCAGTCCTTGCCGTTTTCCTTGTAGATGTACTCCCCCACGCGGCTGCCCAGTGCATAGGCACGGCCTTTCGGATTGTTCTGGGTGCCCTTCCAGATGCCCGTGTTGCCGAAGCGTGCGACCAGTTCGCGTCCGCGCAGATCGCGCTTGGGATCCCAGTCCTCCTGCGGCACGGGCAACAGGTCGCCCATGCGCATCCGGAACCAGCCGGTAAGTTTGCCCTCGGTGTTGGTGTCGTCGAGGGTCTCGACCTGGCGGCGGAAGCGGACGCCGTCGGCGCGCAGGATTTCCTCGTCCGCAAGGCGCGAGTAGAGCGGTAGGCCCGAGGGTGCAATGACGCGTCGGTAGTAGTCGCGCAACTGCGGATAGCGCTGTCCGAGGTCGAGTCCCTCGTTGTCGAAGTAGCGGTAGGCGTTCGACGTTCCGCCGACCAACTCGTTGTGGTACTCCCAGGCGCTCGGCTCGCGGATGGTCATCGCGAACGTGACCACGTACGGCAAGGCGACGACGGCGAGCCACGCGCGCGAGCGGCGCGCCCATGCCCAGTGGAGTACGGCGCCGGACACGATGGCGAGGCCGACGACGACCGGCAAGGCATGCCGCACGCCGCCCCAGACACCGCCCGAGCCGACCAGCGCGGCCATGTGGAAGGCGCAGGCCGCCGCCACGGCAAGCAAGGGCCATGGCACCGCGGGCGCCCGCGCGGCCCGCACGCTGGCGACCAGGCCGGCCAGCGCGAGTGCCAGCAGGCCCAGGGGGATTTTCGAGACGATGATCGCCGGCCACGAGAACCACGGCGGCGCGCCCTCGTAGAGTTTGCCCCAGATGCGGAACAGCCCGCCGCTGCGCCCCTCGACGCCCGTGCGCACGGTGTCGGCCAGGCCCCAGACGTAGGATTCCGGCAGCAGGGCGTGGCGATCGACGAAGGCGAGCGTCGTCTTCCAGTGCGGCAGGCGCAGCTGGTCGATCTTCCCGGCGATCGGCACGTTGTAACGATCCTTTCCGTCCGGGTCGGCCTTGAAGCGGAAGTCGTAGGCGCCCCACAGCACGACCAGGGACAGTGCGGCGGTGCTGGCGGCCACCGCGAGCCCGCGCGCGGCGCCGCGCGGGGTGGCACGCGGTCGCCAGAGCGCGGCGCACACCACCACCAGTCCGATGCCGCCCAGGCCCGCCAGCGCCGAGTGCTTGGCGGTCAGCGCGAGCCCCATCGCCAGACCGGTCGCGAGCGCCCAGCGCCACTGCCACCGGGTCGCGAGGATGCCGGCGCTGATCGCGGCGATGGCGAGCGTCAGGGCCAGCGGCAGGTCGGTCATCACCACCGGCATGTGGCCGGCGACGGTCGGTTCGAGCGCAAGGAAGGCGAGGGTGCCGATCGCCCAGGGCAGGCTGAAGGCCCGCCACAGCAGCAGGCCCAGGGCCGCGAGCAGCAGCCCGTTGAGCGCCCACATCGCCGGCCGCGACACGGCCTGGGCGCGCTCGGGCACGTTGTCGGCGTACATCGTTTCCTGGACCCACTTCCGCTCTTCCTGCTTCTCGTGCAGTGCCTTGTGCGGGCGCAGCTTGAAGTCGGCGGGCATCGCCGCGCCGACCCAGCGCTTCACCAGCGGCGGATGCTCCGGATTGAGGTGGTAGCCCTCACCGCGCGCATAGCTGGCACCCGCGACGATGTGCCAGGGTTCGTCGATGGTGAACCCGTCCTGCGCGGTGCCGACGGCGGAACGCCAGACGGCGAGCAGGGAGAGCAGGAGGATGGCGGCGAGGCCGAGGAGGCGCTGGGTGCGCCCTGCGGATACATCCGTCATCGGCTTTCCCCTGAGTTCACGTCCTGCCACCCGCATCCCCATGCCGGTGTGGAGCCAGTCTAGACCGTTTGTCGGCGGTCCCTGCCAACGCAGGGTCTAGGGGGCTTGTACAGGCTCCCCGCAGGCACGTCCGGCCGCGCCCAGTGAGCCCACGACCGCGCAGGCGCGGATCCGGCCCGTTGGCGTGCCCGAACCGAGCGTCGTACCGGGCGGCGTGACCACCAGGGCGCTCCGTCCAGCCTTCCAGGGCGCTTGCGCAATCTCGCGCCAAGTACGCGGCATCACGTGCTGCGACAGCCCGCCGCGCCTGCCTGCATACTCGCGCTCGAGCACCAGGGTCTCGCCTGCCACGCCGCCCGCGTCGAACTGCGCGATGGCCTGACGTCGGAGCACCTGGCCGATCTCGGTGCTGATGCCACCACCGCCGCGCATGATGACCAGCAGCCCGGTCGGTGCCGACGGAAGTGTCGGGAGTGGGCGGGCCTGGGCTTCGCCACAGCCACTGAAAGCGCCTTGCTGCCAGCACATGCCCACGGTGTACGCACGGTTCGCGGGCGTAACGGGCAGTGAAATTTCGCCTAGGGTTCCGGCCGCAGGGCCTGTCGCCTCCTGGGCGGGCGCGCCGTCGACCGTGAAGCTGACCCGGTCGATGTCCGGGAGTGGCTCCCAGGCAAGCCGAACGGCGATCGGCTCCGTGCCCGGGAGCGGTCGGAGCCGGGGCGCGCCGGTCGTTGGCCTGGCCTTGTGTTCGTGCAGGCACTGGCGCATCAGGAATTGCAGGCTGCAAGCCTTGAGCGTGATGTCGTAGGTGGTGCCCGGGCGCAGGTCGGTCAACGTGAACTGGCGGGCGTCGGACAATCCCGCAGAGCGTTCCGTCGCCGCCTGGCCTTCGGCGCTGAAGGCGATGATGTAACGCTCATGCGAACCCACCCAGCTGAACCGGATCCACGTCGTGCCAGCGTCGATGCTGGTCACCTTGAATGGCGTGGATGGCACCATTTCACCCACGCCCGTACGCAGGGTGGTGATGGCTTGTTCGGCCGTGCAGTAATCGTCTTCGGCCGCATCTTCGAAGAGGGCACACACCTTCACCTGGTAGGTGGTCGCTGCGCTCAGCCCTGGCTGTGTATGCATGGAAATACTCCGATCCACAGGTTGGACCAGCCTCCAACCCGCGTCGGTCGCCATAAGGATCTTGTAGCCGGCGGGGCGTTCGTCCATCGGAAGATCAGGCTGCGGCACAAGGTCCGGGTGTTGCCAGGCAATGATCACCATCCCTGAGGAATTCGACGCCAGTTCCAGACTGCCCGGAGCTTGGCGCTCCGCCTGCGCCTTCGCCGGAATGGCCAGGCAGGCAAGGCAAGCAAGGACCATCGCGGGAATGCGATTCGAGCGGCCGACGTTCATTCGTGACCTCCAGACGCGTTGTGGCGGACTCAGGGCCCGATCAGCACAACGGCGCTTCCTGCGCCGAACGGCCAACGCCGCCTGGCGGCTTGCGGCAGGTCGTTCCCGCGCGCACAGCAGGCTGATGCCCGCTGCGAGCGAGACGATCCAGTTGGCGACCAGGGCCACCAGGACCGTGATCAGGGTGATCATCGGCACGGTGTTCCAGACGATGCTGCTGTCGTAGCCGTGCTCGCCTTGCAGCATGGCGAAGGACTTTGGCGGAGCGGCGGTGAGCGTGCGCACGATGACGAGGATCGCCTACAACTGAGCGCCGACCTGGATCCGGCAGCTGGCCGTCGCCGCGATCAACGCGAGGTCCTTGAGCTTCACGATGGCCAGCTCCGATCAGTGGGGTGGCGCGCCGATCCTAACAAGGTGACCGCTAGCGGCTAGAATTGTGTCTGTCCCGAAAGCCCACCGACGCCATGGCCCTGCGGATCAACGACATAAAGCTGCCGCTGGACCATGGCGAGGGCGACCTGCGCGCCGCGGTGCTGGCCCTGTTGGGGCTGGCGGAGGCGGACCTGCTCGATCTGCAGGTGGTGCGTCGTGCCTATGACGCGCGCAAGAAGTCGGCGATCCAGCTGATCTACAACGTGGACGTGGTCGTGCCTGACGCGGTCGAGCGCGAGGTGCTGGCGCGGTTTGCCGGTGCTACGAAGGTCGTGCCTGCGCCCGACACGTCGTATCGATTCGTGGGCAGGGCCGACGCGGCGTTTCCCGGCGAAGGGCAGCAGCGTCCGCTGGTGGTCGGCTTCGGCCCCTGCGGCCTCTTCGCCGCGCTGGTGCTCGCGCAGATGGGCCTGAAGCCCATCGTGCTCGAGCGCGGGCAGGACGTGCGCACGCGCACGCAGGACACCTGGGGGCTGTGGCGCAAGAACACGCTCGACACCGAGAGCAACGTGCAGTTCGGCGAGGGCGGGGCGGGCACCTTCTCCGACGGCAAGCTCTACAGCCAGATCAAGGACCGGTTCCATTACGGCCGCAAGGTGCTGACCGAGTTCGCCAAGGCGGGCGCGCCGGAGGAGATCCTCTACGTCAGCAAGCCGCACATCGGCACCTTCCGGCTGGTCGCGATGGTGGAGAAGATGCGCGCCGAGATCATCGCGCTGGGCGGCGAGATCCGCTTCGGCCAACGGGTCGAACAGCTGCGCATCGAGGACGGGCGCGCGACTGGCGTAGTGCTGGCTTCGGGCGAGACGCTCGCCAGCCGGCACATCGTGCTCGCCATCGGGCATAGCGCGCGCGACACCTTCCAGATGCTGCTGGACGCGGGCGCGTTCATCGAGCCCAAGCCGTTCTCGATCGGCTTTCGCATCGAGCATCCGCAGGCGGTCATCGACCAGGCGCGCTTCGGCCCGTCCGCCGGCCATCCGCTGCTGGGCGCGGCCGACTACAAGCTGGTCCACCACTGCAAGAACGGCCGCACCGTCTACAGCTTCTGCATGTGCCCGGGCGGCACGGTGGTGGCGGCCACGTCCGAGCCCGGCTGCGTGGTGACCAACGGCATGAGCCAGTACTCGCGCAACGAACGCAACGCCAACGCGGCGATCGTGGTCGGCATCGATCCGGACACCGATTACCCCGGGCACCCGCTGGCCGGGATCGAGTTGCAGCGCCGGCTGGAACGCCAGGCGTACCTGGATGGCGGCGGCAACTACGAAGCACCGGCGCAGTTGGTCGGCGACTTTCTTCGCGGCCGCGCCTCCACCGCGTTGGGCAGCGTGACGCCCAGCTACAAGCCGGGCGTGCGCCTGGGCGACCTGGGCACTCTGCTGCCGCCCTTCGCCATCGCCGCGATCCGCGAGGCGATCCCGGCCTTCGACCGGCAGATCAAGGGCTTCGCCATGCCCGACGCCATCCTGACCGCGGTCGAGACCCGCACCTCGTCCCCCGTGTGCATCCGCCGCGACGACAGCCTGCAAAGCATCAGCACCCGCGGCCTGTACCCGGGCGGCGAGGGTGCCGGCTACGCCGGCGGCATCCTGTCGGCGGCGGTGGATGGGATCAAGTTGGCGGAGGCGGTGGGGGCGGAGTTGTTGGGCGTCGCGCAGTCGGCAGCCCGGCCATTGCGAGGGTAGGCTAGGCCCATCCTGGGCACGATGGAGTAGCGATGGACCGCATAGAACCCAGGCAGGGCCCCGACCTGCAGGACCTCACCTTCCGACGCGCTCCGCGCTGGTCGCAGCCCGATTCGGACCACCGCTTTGTTCTGGGTGTAGCCATATTCCTGGCGGTGGCGCTCGCCTATCCCTGGTATTCGTACAAGGTGCAGGCTTACCTGCTTGCCCGCGACCTCGAGGCGGGCGTCAGGGAATTCGCGCAGGCTGCGGACAAGGAACTGCGGCAGGCCAACGCCGCTGCGGCGCAGCAGCATCGCCAACGCTCGGCGTCGAGCCTGGCCAGCCGCGTCGCGCGCGTGCGCGTCACCGGGATCAGCGAGGGGAATCCGCCGTTGGCGGTGGTCGATCTCGGCGACGCAGGAGTGTTCGAGGCGGGCGACACGATCTGTCGCCAGACCGAGCTGTGGTTGCAGCGGCCCCTGGCAGGGACCGTCATCCGCGTCCAGCGCTTCAAGTCGAGGGGCACGCTGGCGCCCATCGAGCAGCTGGCCTGCCCCTGAAGGAAGCGCTTGACGCGGCACCCGCAGTGGCGTAAACAGTTAAGTAATTACCTAACTGTCTGCCGCCCATGGACCGCATCTTCGAAGCCCTGGCCTCTGCCCCGCGCCGCAAGATCCTCGCCTACCTCAACGAGGGCGAGCTGACCGCAGGCGAGATCGGCGAGCGATTCGACTTCAGCAAGCCGGCGTTGTCCGGGCACCTGCGGATCCTCGAGGACGCTGGCCTGATCACGCGGGAAAAGCGCGGGCAGTTCACCTACTTCCGCCAGGTGCCGGAACGCCTGGCCAATACCTTGTTCGCCTGGGCGGCCGAAGTCTGCCCCGTGGCTGGCCCGCTGAAGCGGGAAGGCCGCGCTCGTGCGCGCAAGGCCAAACCCTCCGCAACCTGATCGATCCGCAAGGAGCGTCCATGCTCACCTCAACGCAAGCGGTCAAGACCTTTCCCAGCGTTCGCATCGCCTCACATGCCGGGGGCCTGCCCGTCGAGGTCTCGCTGATTTCGCAGATGGGCATCGGGTCGGGCGATGCGCTGATCGCCGGCGCGATGGCCCGGCAGCGCGGCCACGGAGATTTCATGGACGAGTTGGACGAGCCCTCGGTTCGCCTGGGCGGCATGGACCTGCAGCGCGGTGACAGCACGTCCCTGTACTCCTTCGCGGTCGGCGAGGGCGGACACCCGTTCCACCGGCACGCCGGGCACCGGGTGTTCACCGCGGTCTCCGGCAGCGGGGGTGCGCAGCTGCGTTTTTCCACGGCATCGCCCGCGCAAATCGAGGCCGACCCGGGCCACTTCGTGAGGGCCTTGCAGCAGGTCAACATTCCGCCGGATAGCTTGTTCGTGGTGCGCTTCGGAGGCGAGACCTGGCACCAGTTCGTGCCGCTGGACAGGCGGCGCGGTCACCCGGCGCTGTTCGCGCTGTCCTGCCACACCGACGAACTCGGCGGCAACCTGGACGATGCGCTGCGCGAACGCGTGGCGGCGAACCAGGCCAACATCCCCACGCTGACCGAAGTCTTGCCGGTGCAGTTGCGCGAGCTGTTGGCGCGACTCGATGCGACGCAGCTGCCAACGATCGCCCTTTCCTTGCACGAGGCGCCCACCTCGCTGCAGGCCCGTGCCTGCGCGATGACGCGCCGCCTGGTGGGTCCGGTTCGTGCCTTGCTTGCGCGTTGGCGCACGCCGCGCGGCTTCCTCGCCAACAACGGTGGCGGCCGGACCGTGGTGGAGCATGCCGCTCCGGAAGCGGGCTCGCTGTTGCGCTGGCAGTTGCTCGACCAGCCGGTGCACGAGGACAGCTTCACCGTTGATCTGCCGGCCGCCGAAGTGGACGGCGCATCGAGCGCCACGCTGTTGGCTGCGGTGCTGGAAGGCTTCCTGGAAAACCGCCCGCTGGCCGTGTCGCGCCTGATGGCGTTCCGCAACGTGGTGGTGAAGCCGCTCGGCCTGCGCACCTCGCCACTCGGCTGCCCGGTGTCGTCGTTGCTGAGCGATCCCTCGGGTTCGCAGTTGTTCGTCGGTCGTTTCCCGGTGCTGCAGATGCGCGAGAGCCGCGATGGCCGCCGGGCCGAGGTGATCCTCGGCGCCGACGACAAGCACCTTAGATTCCGCTCCTGCGTTGGCGTGCTGCGCCATCCCGACGGGAGCGCGACGGTTTCGCTGGGCACGCGGGTACGCACGACCAACCTGTTCGGCGCGATCTATATGGCCCTGATAGATCGCACCCACAAGCGCTATGTGTCGCCATCCATGCTACGGCTGGCGGTGGATCATGCTGCTGGAACGCTTAGAGCCGAGTCGTAGCCCCGCTCGAAAATTTCGCTTGCGCTTTCACACGACGCGCAGTATCGTGCGCACCCTCTCGCGACGTCCGCGAAGAATATCCGTCAACGAAGCCCCAAGACCATGTCGACCCAACGCCTCATCGCCGACTACGGCAACACCGCGCAGCCCATGCGCGGCGCGGTCTCGTTCGCGCCATGCGTGTTCGAAGGACGCGACACCATCGACTGACCTGGCCTGACAACGGGAGGTCGGTTACCCGATCTTCCGAGGAAACGCGAATGCCCTCGGACGCCGTGCCGGGGGCATTTTTGTTTTGGGCATTCGCTTGGGAGTCACACGGATTCGCGCGGCGCCATGACCGGCGTCGCGCCACAGGATTGCCGCTTCGCAAGAGGCGGCAATGCGGAGGTCACCACGACTGGCAACAGCGGTACGGATTCCAAGGTCCGTCCGGTGCGCGCGGCGCTGCCGTGGCGTATGCCGATGTCAGCACGGGTGGGTTCCACGATAGCGGCATTAGCTCAGTCTGGTAGAGCACCGGCATACGAAGCCGGAGGTCGCGGGTTCGGATCCCGCATGCCGCGCCACTGGATAGCTCAGATGGGTAGAGCATCGGTCTCATAAACCGAGTGTCGCGGGTTCGAATCCTGCTCCTGAAAACTGCCTGTAACGCAGTGTTGTAACCGGGCGCAAGCCCACACCAGGAACCGCCCCGTGGCCGGTTCCGGATGGTCCTGCAAAGCATCGCAGGGCCGGACGGTCCGGCCAGCGGGTGTCCCGCCGGAGCCGCGTCATCAAGGCGGTGAAATCGAAGGATGCCGTTCGTGCGCTTTTGCAGGCGCGAGCGACACCGTCGGTGGACCCGCCGCGACCACCCGGTTGCCCGCCTGGCACGCGTCAGGGGCGGTTCCACCTTTTTCGCCACGCGCATCCCGCGCCTGGCACGCCAGCGGCAACCGGCTCTCCGCTGAAACGAGCCGGATCACCAGGACCCACCAAGGAGAGACCCCAATGATGTTCTGGACCCAGCGGGTCGTGATCGGCGATGCTGAGCGCGGCCTGGTGTATCGCAACCGTCGTTTCGAGCGCGTGCTCGCGCCCGGCGTCCACCGCCTGTTCGCCTTGCGCGCGCAGCTCGAAGTCGTCGTGCACGACATCCGCCAGCCGGAGTACGTCGGCAAGGATGCCGACAGCCTGATCGCGGCGATGCGCGAGCGCGTCAACGAGACCTTCCTGGTCGCCGACATCGGGACCCGTGAAGTCGGCCTCGTGTCGAAGCACGGCAAGCTCGAGGACGTGCTGGCCCCGGGTTCGCGCAAGCTGTACTGGCGTGGGCTGGTGCCGGTCGAGGTCGAGCGCGTCGCGATGGCGGCCGACCTGCGGATCGAGACCGGCGTGGCCCGTCGTTTGCGCCAGCTCGGCTTGCTGGCCAAGGTCGCGGTCGTGCTCGAGGTGCCGGCGGAGTCGGCGGGCCTGGTGTTCGTCGACAACACGCTGTCGCAGGTGTTGGGCGCCGGCAGCTACGCCTTCTGGAACTTCCAGAAGAACGTGGCGGTCGAGACCGTCGAGCTGCGCGTGCAGTCCATGGAAGTGGCGGGGCAGGAACTGCTGACCCGCGACAAGGTGAGCCTGCGCGTGAACCTGGCCGCCAGCGTGCGCGTGAACGACCCGGTCGCCGCGCGTACCAAGGTGGCCAAGTACGGCGACTACGTCTACCGCGAGCTTCAGTACGGCTTGCGCAAGGCCGTGGCCGCGAAGACGCTCGACGAGTTGCTCGGCGACAAGGCGACGCTGGACGCGGAGATCTTCGCGTACGTGCGTGGCCGGGTCGAGGCGCTCGGCGTGGAGGTGCTCGGCGTGGGTGTCAAGGACGTCATCCTGCCGGGTGAAATGCGCGAGATCCTCAACGGTGTCGTGCAGGCGGAGAAGTTGGCGCAGGCCAACGTGATCCGCCGTCGTGAAGAGGCCAACGCGACCCGCTCGCTGCTCAACACGGCGAAGCTGGTCGAGCAGAGCCCGGTCCTGATGCGCCTCAAGGAACTCGAGGCCTTGGAAAAGGTGACCGAGAAGATCGGCCAGCTGACCGTGTTCGGCGGTCTGGACGGCGTCCTCAAGCAGTTGGTGACGCTGAAGTAACACCCCGGATGCCGCCATGGGGCGGCATCCGGGCTTTTCGCATTGCGCGCGCCTGGGCTAGTCGGTGAGCACGGGCGGCGATCCCGGAATCGAGATCGTTCCCTGGAACGTTCCCTCAGTCAGTCCGCCCACGCCGGTGGCGGCGTCGGCGAAGCGTCCTACGGTAAAGGTCCCTGTCGCGCCGGCGAACCGGCCCGTCGAGCGGGCGGGGTCGATGACGGCGTGTTCGGTGATCAGGACGATGCCGGGCTCGACCAGCGCCGAGAACCCCGTCTGGTCGGCCACGAGTCGGTCACCGTTCGCGGCGGTGAACGTGTATGTCCCGACGCCGGTCACCGGCCGGGCCCCGAAGTTCACGGTGGACTCGATGACCAGTGCGAACTGTCCGAGCCCGGTCGCCTGTCCCCCGGCTTCGAAACGGTCGAACACCAATGGCGGGGCGAGGGGCGTCCTGCTCGCGTGGCGGCCGTTCAACGTCCCCTTGAAGGGGAGTAGCATTTGTGCCGCCGCCGATTCGGTCGCGCCGGCTGTGGCGTGCGGGGCGGCGCTGCCCGTCAGTGCGACGAGCGCCACGAGCACGAGCGGCAGTTTGAGTGTCTTCATCATCGTTTTCACTCCTTGTGGATGTGGGGACGAGCGGTGTGGCGCGTCCAGGAGCCGCCAGGGCGGCCACTTCCAGGCCGGCCCCGCGTTACCTTCCGACGAGACACTTTGAAAGTCCTTTTCCCTGGCTGACAGAAGCTGAAATTTCATGATGCCCGCGCCTTCGCGCCGCCATTACGCCTTCGCCGGGTACCGCCTTGACCTGCAGACGCGCGTGCTGCTCGGTCCCGATGGCGCGCCGGTCGTGCTGACGGCGAAGGCGTTCGACGTGCTGGGTCATCTGGTCGAGCATTGCGACCGCGTCGTGGACAAGCGGGAACTGCTCGATACCGTCTGGCGCGGCAGGGTCGTGGAAGAGAACAGCCTCACTCAGGCGGTCTCGATGTTGCGCCGCGCGCTCGGTGCGGAGGCGGGCGACCATCGCTACATCCTGACCGTCCCGGGTCGGGGTTACCGGTTCGTGGCGGACGTCGAAGCCGATCCGGACGAAGGCCGGACAGCTGGGGCCGGAGCCGGCACCACGCCGTCCGCGCCGGCGCCCGCGGCACGCCGCTGGTTTGTCCTGCTGGGCGCCCTGGCGGCCCTCGGGCTGGTCGCGGTGATCGTCTGGTCCACGCGCGAGCCGCCGCCCCCTGCGACGGGGCCGGCCGTGCTGGCGGTGCTGCCGTTCCGGTCGCTGTCGCCGGAATCGCCCGATACCATGCTCGAACTGGGGCTCGCCGAAACCGTCATCGCCCGGCTCAGCCGGTCGAGCTCCGTGCGGGTGCTTTCGCTGGCCTCGACCGAACGGGTCGCCGGCCGTAAATCCGGTCCGCTGGCCGCCGCCCACGCGCTGGAGGCGGCCTATGTCGTCGAAGGATCCACGCAGCGCCGTGGCAACCGCATTCGCGTCAACGTGCGCCTGCTGGCCGCCCCGGACGGCGCCACCATCTGGGCCGGCACGTTCGATGAGCACGTGGACCGTGTGTTCACCTTGCAGGACAGGATCGCCGAGGCGGTGCTCTCCTCGCTCGCGTTGTCGCCCCTGGCAAAGATTGCGGCCAGCCCGTGCGAAGGAGCGAACGCCGAGGCCTTTCGCACCTATCTCAAGGGCCGTTACCTGATGCAGCGACCGACCCCCGGGCGCATTGCCAGGGCCATCGCTGCCTTCCAGCGCACGATCGAGCTGGATCCGGCCTGTGCTCCGGCCTACGTCGGAACGGCGCAGGCCTACCGGGCCATGGTCATCACCGGTGATCGCGCGCCGGTCGAGATGTTCCCACTGGCCCAGGCTGCCGCGGACCAGGCAATCCGGATCGATCCGGCCTCGGCCGGAGCATGGGCGGCCAAGGCCTTGAACCAATCCTGGTACGACTGGGATTGGGCCGGCGCCGAGGCATCCGCCCGGCGCGCGATCGAACTGAACCCGAGCTTGCCCGAGGCGCAGTTCGCCTACGCCCACCTGCTGGTCAACCTTGGTCGCTTCGATGAAGGGTTGGCGCACATGCGGAAAGCGCGCGAACTCGACCCGCTGTCGCCATTGCTCAACACGCTGGAAGCCGGCTTTCTCGGCGCGGCCGGCCGCCCCGAAGCAGCGCGCGCACAGCTCCAGCGCGCGCTCGAGCTCGAACCGGATTTCTGGATCGCGCTGCTGATCCGTGGCGGGTTGGCGCTCGACCGCGGCGACACCGCGGCGGCGATAGCCGATCTCCGGCGTTCCGTTCAAACCTCACACGGCAACACGCAGGCGATGGCGGTACTGGCGACCGCCCATGTGGCCGCGGGCGAGCGGGGGCGAGCCGAGGCGACCCTGCAGGACCTGGAGCGCCGTGCCGCGACGCAGTATGTCCCCGCTTCAAGCATCGCCAGCGTGCACAACGCGCTCGGCCAGGAGGACGCCGCGCTCGACGACCTGGAGCGCGCGCTGTCGGCGCGCGACATGCGCATGGCCTTCCTGAAGGTCGACGCGCGCTGGAACAACCTGCGCGACAAGCCGCGCTTCAAGGCGATGGCAGCGAAGGTGGGGCTGTCGGGTGGCCAGGCGCACGGACGTTTCTAGCGGAGCCGCACGGCAAGTAGCGACCTTTGGTCAAAGCATCCCGAGCTTCCGCAGCCATCGCAGGGCATCATCAGGCCACCGATCCGTCGCCTTGCCTTGCTTGCTGACCCCGAAGGCATGCCCGCCGGTGTCGTAGACGATGAGCTTGACGTCGACGCCGGCCTTCTTCAGTGCCTGCTCGTAGACCAGGGAATAATGGACGGGATCGACCGCGTCGTCCCTGGCGTGGATAAGCAAGGTTGGCGGCACGCCGGACGAAACGACGATGTCGGTATTGAGCTCTTGCGCAGCGACGGCCTTCGGCCTCTTGTTCTTGTGCTCCATCGTCATGTGGCCAGGATAGACCGGGATCGCAAAGTCGGGGCGAGCGCTCACGCGGTCGATCCCGTCGACCCGATCGTAGGAACGCGCGTTGAAGGCGGTGCTGGCAAGGACCGCGAGGTTGCCTCCCGCCGAGAATCCCATGACGCCGATCTTGTCCGGATCGATGCCATAGTCGCTGGCGTTATGGCGGACGATGGACATGGCTCGTTGCGCGTCCTGCAGCGCCATCGGGATTTCAGGCGCGTCATGTCGTCGGGTTTCCGGGTTCCAGTTGCACCCGGTGTTGGGTACCCGATACTTCACGAGGACGCAGGTGACCCCCGCGTCGGTCAGCCACTTGCAGACGTCGGCACCGCCGGGGCCGATCGTGCTGTGAGGTCCGATGGCCAGGGCCTTGTAGCCGCCGCCCGGGAAAACGAGGACGGCCGATCTGGCTGAAGGGCGCGTCGGCCGATAGAGCAGGAATGACGAATGGGTAAGCGCCCATTTTTCGTCGCTGAGCGCGGCGATGCCTTCCTGCAGGACTCGCGAGCCCTCAGGCCATAGCGGCACCTCCCGCGGATTACCCGCTGCGAGCAAGGTGCCCGAAGCACAAACGGCCAAAAGGAAAGCGGATAGGCTAGGGAGCGTCATCAGGCATTGGATCCCCGACAAGATTTGCGCGCAGACCCCGATGCTTCGGGTGGATGCCGAAGCTACCGTAGCAGAGCAGCCGCAGGATGTCGGCGGGCCCGCGATACCAGCTGGCCCAGGCGAGCGATGTATCGCCATTTGCGTCCCGGGTTTCTCGCCGGGCACCGGCCTCGAGCAAGGCCTGGATCGTATCGACGGTTCCAAACGCTGCCGCCCGGTGCAAAGTTGTTTCTCCCTTGCATCGGCAGTCCCGCATGAATGCACCGGTCTCGGCGCCAGCAACGGTAGTCGCGTTCGGATCGGCACCGGCCGCAAGTAGCACTCTTGCCACGGAGTCATAGCGAACCCGGTCGTCAGAGCAGAGCGCAGAGTGAAGCGGCGTCTCGCCGGTGGCAGGCAATTGAAGATTCACGGGAGCGGAGTTTTCAAGCAGGAATTGGCAAAGTTGCCAGTGCCCGTGAAACGCTGCCGCGTTGAGGCCCAGGCCAGGGCCAAGCGACTGCAGGCTCTCGCCTTGCGAGAGGAGATACCTCAGCGCGCTCACGTCGCCGTAATAGGCGCACCACTGCATGAGGGAGGTGCCATTGGAATCGGAGGCCGAGGCACTGCCACCTGCGGCAACGAAGTCCAGGACGAGGTCCGTCCTGCCTGCGGCGATGCGACTCAGGGAAGCTGGCCTCATGGCATAAGCCTCCCGTGTCGGCGCAACGCATCGCGCAGCGCAGCGTGCGGGAGCGCGCACACCTTGCTCCCATCCTTGCCGGTCATGTCCCGCGCGGCCACCAGGGCGTTGATGATCGCCTCCTCGGTCGCCTGCACCGTCGCTTCGTAGAGCGCGTCGCCGGCGTAGAAGAACAGTTGTTCGACCGATTGCACGTAGGGCTTTTTCTCCGGCCACGGCATGGGCGTGGTGGCGAACGCGATCACGAAATCGCCGGACATGGCGCTGGCCGTGCTGCCGTTGCGCGCCAGGCCGAGCACGGCGCGCCGGGCCATCGACTCGAGCATCTTCGGGCCCACGGGCGCATTGGTGCCGACCACGATCAGGATGGAACCGTCGTCCTCGGCGGCAGTGGCCGGCGATGGGGCGGGCTCGCGCCACTCCGGCATCCGGTCGGTGACTTCCGCGCCCACGGGCACGCCGGCCACGCGCAGGATCCGCCGGCTGCCGTAGTTCGCCTGCACCAGCACGCCGACGACGTAGCCGCCCTGGTCGGCGTCGATCACGCGTGACGCGGTGCCGATGCCGCACTTGAACTCGTGGCAGACCATGCCGGTTCCGCCGCCGACATTGCCTTCGGCCACCGGACCACCGCGCGCGCCGTCCAGCGCGGCGACCACGTGCGCCTCGGTGATCGGAAAGCGGGTGAAGTCGCTCAGATCCGCGTCCCACGTGTCCGCGACCACCGGGATGTAGACCGGCGAGTCCGGAAACTTTCGCAGCGACCACTTCAGCACGCCGTTGAACACGGTCCCGTTGCTGCCGGTGCCGGTGAGCATGATCGGCGAGCGCAGCGCGCCGAATTCGTTGGCGAAGGCCGCGCCGGAAAGCTCGCCATCGCCGTTGAGCACGAAGGTGGCGGCCGGGTAGTAGCCCAGCTCCGCCCGCGGCAGGATGGCGGTGAGGCCGGTGCGGATCGCATGTGGCCCGTCGCCTTCGACGAGCGTGACCTGGCCCACCAGCACGCCGGGGACATCAGTGATGGCGTTGAGGGTGCCCGGCGTGCCCTCGAAGGGGACGCCGAGATCGCGGGCGCGAGGCGCGGCCTGTGCCAGCGCCAGCGTGGGCACGAACAGGCACGCCGCGGCCACCAGGAAACCGAGTCGAGCCAACGGGTTCATCGCCACCTCCGGTCGTCGTTCGATGACACGGATTATGCCGCCAGGCGGGCATAGTGGAAGTGCCTTCGAGACGCTCCCCGGTCCCCGCGCCCGGGTCACGACCTACGGGCGTGGCCGAAAACCGAGCCCCGGAGCGTCATGCATACTGGGCGCACCTTGCGCGCTTCAGTGACTCTGGCAGGTTCCCCGGGAGGCCCCATGCGCTGCTTGCTCGTGCTTCTGCTCCTCGTCGCTTCCACGAACGTTGCAGGTTCCCCGGCGAAGCCATGGCAGTCCGACGGCCTCGACCACATCATGCTGTGGACCGACGACATCGACCGGACTACCGCGGTGTTCACCGTGAAGCTCGGGTTCCAGGTGATCCCGGGCGGAGACTTCGGCGACGGCGTGGCCAATCGCATCGTGATGATGGGCGACCCGAGTTATCTCGAACTGCTGTACACCACCCGGGAAAGTGGCGAGCTCAACGAATCCACCCGGACGCAGCTCGCCGAGCTGCGCGCGGGTACGGGGGTCAGGACGTTTGCGATACACCCGACCGACATCGACGAGGCCGATCGCTTCCTGCGCGACAGCGGATTCGAGCTCGACCCGCCCTCGGGCATGACCTACGACCCCGACGGCGACGGGCCGCTGCCCGCGGCGCCTTCGAGCTGGAGGACGCTGACGTTCACGAAGTCGCCTTTCACCTTCGGCGACCTGTTCCTGATCAACTACGCGAAAGACACGCCGACGCCCGAGCGGAAGGCGGACCGTGCGATCCAGCGGACACATCCCAACGGCACGTCGGCCTGGTCAGGCATCTGGCTGCTGAGCTCCGACGCGGACGCAGACATCCGGGCCTTCGAACGGATGGGCTTTGCAAACCTCGGCGGCATCGACATGCCGCAGATCGGCGCACGCGGAACGCGCCTGCAGGTCGGGCCGGACACCATCGTCGTGCTCGTGCCGCAGGGCGACGGACCGGCCGCGCAGGCGCTGGCGAAACGCGGCACCCACGTGATCGGCTTGAGCCTCGGCGTGGAGGACATCGGCCGCGCGCAGCGCATCGTCCAACGCGGCTATGGCGTCGAACTGACCCGGTATGCCGGCGCCAACGGCGAATCTATCCTCGCCCCGACGCATGCCGACCTGGGGCACTTCATCGAGTTCCACGCGCTGCCATCGAAGTAGGGTTGGCCTGCAGCTTCGCCGCCTCGGGCTGGAAAGGCAGCGACACCACCCGCACCCGCGCCGTCCGCCCGCCGGGCATCGGCCAGGCGATCGTGTTGCCCACGGCCAATCCGAGCAACGCAGCGCCAACGGGCGCAAGTACGGACACGCGGTGGCGCTCGAGGTCGGACTCGTGCGGATACACCAGCTCGAGTTCATGACGCGCGCCGGAGTCCTCGTCCTGGCAGACCACGCGCGAATTCATCGTCACCACGTCGGCCGGGATGCGATCGTCCTCGACCACGCGCGCACGGGCGAGCTCCTGCTCGAGCAGCTGCGCCATCGGCGAGTCCTGCAGTTCGGGGCTCTGCAGCAGGTCCTCCAGGCGGCGGACGTTGTGCGTGGTGACGATCAGGTCGGGGCGGTCCATGGCAAATCTCCTCGCCTCGCGGCAAGTGGGGTCGAAGTGGCGGTCTGCTGCTTCCCTCCTGTATTGGGCTCGAAAAACCGGAATCAAGGGCGCGGCCGCTGGCGGTCTGGCCGTCGGTGGCACGGTTCTCGTGCGCACGGTAAAGTCGAACCCATCCGACGGGAGACGCCATGACGACGCATCCGCCGCCGCGCCGCATCCTCCTGGCCAGCAACCTGACCAGCCGCGTGGACCGGGCGCTGGTGCGGGCGGTCCAGCTCGCCGGCGCATGGCAGGCGGAGTTGCACGTCGTGCATGCCGTGCAGGAAGCGCCGCCGTCGGTGCCGTTCGGCGTCGACCCGGACCTCTACCTTCGCGCGCACCGCGACCCGAAGGAACTGGCCACGCGACAACTTCAGCGCGAACTCGCCGACGCGGCTCCGCAGGCAAAACTCCATGTCGAGGGCGATGTCTCCCCGGCCCAGGCGATCATCGCGGTGGCCGAGCGCGAGGGTTGCGAGCTGATCGTGCTCGGCGAAACGCGCGAGCGGCTGATGGACCTGCGCGAAGGCACGGTGGACCAGGTCATGCGGATGTCACCGGTGTCCGTGCTCGCCGTCAGGAGCCGCGCGGGCGGCCCGTACCGGCACCTGCTGGTCGGCACCGACTTCACCGACGAGTCGCGCCAGGCGCTCGAGGCGGCGGTGGACCTGTTCCCGGACGCCACCATCCACCTGATCCATGCGTACTCGATGCCTTATGCCTCCGTCACCGACGACACGCCGGAAGGGCGCGAGTGGGCCGGCGCGCAGCTGGCGAAACTGCGCGAGGAAATCAGGGCGGCCAGGATACCGGCCGCGCGCCGCGACTCGATCCACCCCAGCACCGAAGCCGGCCCGCCGGGCCCGGTCATGCGCCAGGTCGTGATGGACCATGGCGCGGACCTGACCGTGATCGGCGCGCACCCGCGCGGGTTGTTGTTCGATGCGGTGGTCGGCAACTCCCGCCGCATCGTCGGCGCGATCCCGGGCGACGTGCTCGTCGTTCGCGCCACCGGGCGGCCTGCCTGATGGCCGGGCGCTAGGGCGCCGCGCATGTCGCTCTTCCTCCTCCTGCTCCTGCCTTTCCTCGGCAGCCTGGCCATGATCCTGCTGCCGGCGCGCGCGCGCACCACGCTCGCCACCGTCGCCGGCCTGGTGGCCGCGGGGGCGGCCGCCTGGGTCGCGAGTCTGTTCCCGCAGGTGCGCGATGGCGGGGTGATCCGGGAATCGATCGCCTGGATGCCGTCCAACGGCCTGGAGCTGGTCGTGCGCATGGACGGCTTCGCCTGGATGTTCGCGCTGGTGGTGACCGTCATCGGCGTGCTGGTGAGCCTGTACGCGCGCTACTACATGTCGCCGGAGGACCCGGTGGCGCGCTTCTATGCGCTGCTGCTGGCCTTCATGGGCGCGATGCTCGGCATCGTGCTGTCGGGCAACCTGCTGCAGATGGTCGTCTTCTGGGAGATGACCAGCCTCGTGTCCTTCCTGCTGATCGGCTACTGGCACCACCGCACCGATGCACAGCGCGGCGCGCGGATGGCGCTGGTGGTGACCGGGGCCGGGGGCCTGTGCCTGCTGGCCGGCATGGTCCTGCTGGGCCATGTCGCGGGCAGCTACGACCTGGACGTGGTGCTCGACGCCGGCGCCCTCGTGCGCGCGCATTCCCTGTACCCGTTGATCCTGGTGCTGGTGCTGTTGGGCGCGTTCACCAAGAGCGCCCAGTTCCCCTTCCATTTCTGGTTGCCGCGGGCGATGGCGGCGCCGACGCCGGTGTCGGCCTACCTGCACTCCGCCACCATGGTGAAAGCCGGCGTGTTCCTGCTCGCGCGCCTGTGGCCGGTGCTGTCGGGCACCGAATGGTGGTTCTGGCTGGTCGGCGGCACCGGCGCGGCGACGCTGCTGTTCGGCAGCTTCGCGGCGATGTTCCAGTCCGACCTCAAGCGGCTGCTGGCCTACTCCACCATCAGCCACCTGGGCCTGATCACCCTGCTGCTGGGCTTGAACAGCCCGCTCGCCGCGGTGGCCGCGGTGTTCCACACGATGAACCACGCGACCTTCAAGGCGTCCCTATTCATGGCGGCGGGCATCATCGACCACGAGACGGGCACGCGCGACATCCGCCGGCTCAGCGGCCTGATCCATGCCATGCCGCGCACCGGCATCCTGGCGATGGTGGCCACCGGCGCCATGGCGGGCGTGCCGCTGTTGAACGGGTTCCTGTCCAAGGAGATGTTCTTCGCCGAAGCGGTGTTCCTGCGCTCGCACGACTGGGTGGAGGTGGGCTTGCCGGTGCTGGCCACGCTCGCGGGCGTGTTCGCGGTGGTCTATTCGCTGCGCTTCGGCTTCGACGTGTTCTTCGGCCCGCCAGCCACCGGCTTGCCACGGCAGCCGGAAGAACCGCCGCGCTGGATGCGGGTGCCGATCCAGTTTCTGGTGCTGACCTGCCTGGTGGTCGGCATCGTGCCGGCGATCTCCATCGGGCCGTCCCTGGCCGCGGCGGCGCGGCCGGTGGTGGGCGGCGAGTTGCCGGAGTACAGCCTCGCCGTGTGGCACGGGCTGTCGCCGCCACTGATCATGAGCCTGATCGCGATCGCCTGCGGCATTGCCGGTTACCTGTGGCTGCGCAAGCAGCACGCGCAGGGCCGCCTGCAGGTGGCGCCGGTGCTCGGGCGTTTCAGCGGGCGGCACCTGTTCGAGAGCGCCTTGCTGGCACTGACGCGCGGCGCCCGCGCCTTGGTGCCCATCGCCGGGACGCGGCGACTGCAGCCGCAGATGTTCCTCATCATCCTGGCGGCGCTGGTCGTCGGCCTGCTGGCCTTCAAGGATGCGCCGCTGGAATGGGGTGACCGCGCGCGCCTGGCGCCTTCTCAACCGTTCGTGCTGCTGTGGCTGGTGGGCATGGTCTGCGCCATTGGCGCCGCGATGATGGCCAAGTACCACCGCCTGGTGGCGATCACGCTGATGGGCGGCGCGGGCCTGGTGACCTGCCTGACCTTCGCCTGGTTCTCGGCGCCCGACCTGGCGCTGACCCAGATCGTGGTCGAGATCGTCACCACCACCTTGTTCCTGCTCGGGCTGCGCTGGCTGCCGATGCGCGAGCAGCGACCGGCGCGCGTGGCGATCAGGGACCGGGCGCGACGCGGGCGCGACCTGCTGCTGGCCGTGTGCGCGGGCGGCGGCCTGGCGACCTTGTCCTTCGCGCTGCTGACGCGGCCGGCGCCGCACAGCATCTCGCCCTTCTTCCTGGAGCGCGCGCTGCCCGAGGGCGGCGGCACGAACGTGGTCAACGTGATGCTGGTGGACTTCCGCGCCTTCGACACGCTCGGCGAGATCACCGTGCTGGGCGCGGTCGCGTTGACGGTGTACGCCTTGCTGCGGCGCTTCCGGCCTCCGGCGGAGAGTATCGCGCGGCCCCTGCAGCAGCGATCCGCGCCGGTGGACGGCGGCTCGGACCTGGCCAAGCCGCAGCGCGGCGTGGATCCCGCGCGCGGCTACATGCTGGTGCCGGTGATGATGGCGCGGATCGTGCTGCCCCTGGCATTGGTCGTGGCCGCGCACTTCTTCCTGCGTGGCCACAACGAACCCGGCGGCGGCTTCGTGGCTGGCCTGGTGGTGGCGATCGCGCTGCTCATGCAGTACTTCGCCGCCGGCACGCGCTTCGTCGAGGCCCGCACCAACCTGCGGCCCGCACGCTGGATCGGCATGGGGCTGCTGCTGGGCACGGCGACGGGCCTGGGGGCCCTGGTGCTGGGCTATCCCTTCCTGACCAGCCACACCGCCCACTTTGTGTTGCCTTGGGTCGGTGAGGTGCACCTGCCGAGTGCGATGTTCTTCGACCTGGCGGTGGCGTCGGTGGTGGTGGGTTCGACGCTGCTGATCCTCACCGCGCTGGCGCACCAGTCCATCCGCGCACACCGCCACCCCGTGGAGCGCGCCTGATGGAAGTCCTGCTGGCCCTGGTGATCGGCGTGCTGGGCGGGGCAGGGGTCTGGCTCGTGCTGCGGCCGCGTACCTTCCAGGTCGTGATGGGCCTGGTGTTGCTGTCGTACGCGGTGAACCTTTTCATCTTCAGCATGGGCAGCCTGGTCATCGACCGGCCGCCGATCATCACGCCGGGTCTGGCCGCGGATCTCGCCCATTACACCGACCCGATGCCGCAGTCGCTGGTGTTGACCGCGATCGTCATCGGCTTCGCGACGACGGCCTTGTTCCTGGTGGTGGTGATCGCCGGGCGCGGCCTGAGCGGCAGCGACCACGTGGACGGCGGCGAGGATCCGCCGTGACCGGCCTGATGCCCACGCTGGTCGTGATGCCGGTGATCCTGCCGCTGGTGGTGGCCGCGCTGATGCTCTTGCTCGGCGAGCAACGCCGGCAGGCGCAGGCGAGGGTGGGCATCGCCGCCACGCTGGCCGGGCTGCTGGTGGCGGCGGCCTTGCTGTGGCGCGTGGACGCGGGCGGTGCGTCCGGCGACATCGGCGTCTACCTGGCGGCGAACTGGCAGGCGCCGTTCGGCATCACCCTGGTCGCCGACCGGCTTTCGGCCTTGATGGTGTTGCTGGTCGCACTGGTCGGACTCGGCGCGGCCTTGTACGCCGAGGCCGGGTGGTCGCGCGCCGGCGCCTACTTCCATCCGCTGTTCCAGATCCAGCTGATGGGCTTGAACGGCGCTTTCCTGACCGGCGACCTGTTCAACCTGTTCGTGTTCTTCGAGGTGATGCTGGCGGCGTCCTACGGTTTGCAGCTGCACGGGTCGGGGCCGCTGCGCGTGCGCTCGGGCCTGCATTACATCGCCGTCAACCTGCTGGCCTCGGCGCTGTTCCTGATTGGCCTGGCGGTGATCTACGGGGTGCTGGGCACGCTCTCGATGGCCGACATGGCCGACAAGGTCCCGCAGGTTGACCTGAAGGACCGCGGGCTGCTGCATGCCGGCGCGGCGATGCTCGGCGTGGCCTTCCTGGTGAAGGCCGCGATCTGGCCGCTCAATGCCTGGCTGGTGCCGGCCTACACCGCCGCGAGCGTGCCGGTGGCGGCGCTGTTCGTGCTGATGACCAAGGTGGGCATCTACGCCGTGTTGCGGATCTGGACGCTGATGTTCTTCTGGGAGGCCGGCGCGTCGGCGCATATCGGCGCACCCTTGCTGCTGGCGGGCGGCGTGGCGACGCTGGCTTTCGGCGCCGCGGGACTGCTCGGTTCGATCCGCGTCGACCGCATCGCCGCCTTTTCGCTGCTGGTTTCCTCCGGCACGGTGATGGCCGCGATCGGCATCGGGTCGGCGTCGGTGCTGGGGGCGGCGCTGTTCTACCTGGCGAGCGCCACGCTGGCGGCGAGCGGCCTGTTCCTGATGGTGGAACTGGTCAAGCGCACGAGTGCGCAGGGCCGGGGACGAAGCCCCGAGACGCCGCACGTGGTGGACGAGGACGACATCCTCGACGACGACCAGGTGCCGCTCGTCGGCCGGCCCGTGCCGGTATCGGTGGCCGCGCTCGGGCTTGCCTTCATGGTGTTCGCGCTGCTCGTGGCCGGGCTGCCGCCGCTGTCCGGTTTCCTCGGCAAGCTGGCGCTGTTGCTCGCGATGCTGCAGCCGGACGTCATCGAAGGGACAGCGGCGGTGGAGGCCATCCCCGGCACCGAATGGCTGTTGATCGGACTGCTGCTCGCGTCGGGCCTGTGCGCCACGGTGTCGCTGGCGCGTGCCGGCATCCGGCATTTCTGGGCCAAGGGCGGGCGCATCGCGCCGCCCGTGCATGCGGTCGAGGCGGTCGCGGTGTCCACGCTGCTCGTCGCTTGCCTGGCCCTGACGGTGTTCGCGGAGCCGGCCGCGCGTTACACGCGCCAGACGGCGGACTACCTGCATGCGCCGCGGCCCTACGTGGACGCCGTGCTGGGCGCGCGCGCGCGGCCCGGCCCGACCGCAGGTTCCACCGGCACGGTGGGTTCGCCATGACCCGCCTGCGCAAACTGATGCCCGAGCCGCTGCTGTCGGCCGTGCTGCTGGTGCTGTGGCTGCTGCTCGCGCGCAGCGGCAGCCTGGGCCAGGTGCTGGTCGGCGCCGTGCTCGCGCTTGCCGTGCCCATCATCGCCGCGAGTTTTCGTCCACCCGTGGTGCATGTGCGCCGGCCGCGCGCGATCTTCCGCTTCGTCCTGCTCGTGTTGGGCGACGTGCTGCTGTCGAACCTGGCGGTTGGCCGGGGCGTGCTGCTCTGGCGCTGGCGGCAACCGCGATCCGCCTTCGTGGTGGTGCCGCTGGACCTGCGCGACCCGCTCGGACTGGCGGCCTTGTCGCTGGTGACGACGATCGTGCCGGGCACGGTCTGGTCGGAGATCGCGGTGGATGGCAGTTCGCTGCTGCTCCATGTGTGGGACGTGCCGGACGAGGGCGCCTTCGTCGCGCGTTTCAAGGACCGCTACGAACGACCCTTGCGGGAGATCTTCGAGTGAGTGCCTTGCTCGAATACTCCATCGCCTTCGCCCTGGGCTGTTACGCGGTGGCATCGCTGCTGGTGCTGGTGCGCCTGCTGCGTGGGCCGCGTGCCCAGGACCGCGTGTTCGCGCTCGACCTGCTGTACCTGCACGCGATGCTGGTGATGATGGTCATCGGCATCGGCCACCAGAGCGACCGCTGCTTCGAGGCCGCGCTGCTGATCGCGGTGTTCGGCTTCCTCACGTCGGCGGCGATGGCCAAGTTCATCCTGCGTGGCGAGGTGGTCGAATGACGCCGCTGCCCGCCTGGATCGAGGTCCCCGTCGCGATCCTGGTCGCGTTGAGCGGCGTGTTCTTGCTGGTTTCGGCGATCGGCTTCCTGCGCCTGCCGGGCTTCGTGTTGCGGATGCACCCGCCAGCGCTCGCCTACACCTTCGCGACCTGGTGCGTCGCCATCGCCGCAGCCCTTTACTTTTCCGTGCTGGAGAACCGCGCGGTGCTGCATCCCTTGCTGGTGCCGGTGTTGCTGGCGATCACGGTGCCGGTGACGACGGTACTGCTGATGCGCACGGCGCTGTTCCGCAAGCGCCTCGCCAAGCATGATGGCGTGCCGCCGCCCCTGGCGCCGTTGCCGGAAGACGCAGCCGGGGAAGACTGAACCCGGGGCATCTCGGGTTCTGAAGCCTTCGCGTGCGGGGGTGGCGATACAATCGACGCATGCAGAAGTCTCTCCTGGTTCGATTCCGTCGTGTATGCACCCTGGCGATCCTGCTTCTGTCGGTCGCCTGCAACCGGCAGGCGCCGCCTGCGCCGCCCGCGGCGCCCTTGACGACGGTGGAAGCGGCGGCGGGCCTGGAAAACGGCGCCATCAGCGTCGCGCCCATCACGCCCGAGCCTCAGGCGCCGAAGCTCGGCACCAAGTCCGGGCCAGACAAACTGGACTGGTCGCCCGTCGAGCTCGCGTCCGGCCATGCCTCGCTGAGCTGCAGCCTGAACTACGCGGCGCATGGCGACGGCGAGAGGCTGCCCGCCATGGATCGCAAGACGCTCGAGGCGGCCCTGGGCGACTGCGTGGATCGCGGCGTGCTGCGGCTGCGCTACCGGGGCCGCATCGCCGCCGATTTCGCCACGCTGGTCGAGCGCGTCGCGCGCGTGGCGGACGGACTGAAGATCGGCAAGCGCGTGCTCGACCTGGATTCCGCCGGCGGGCAGGTGGAGGACGCGATCCGGGCCGGCGATGTCATCGCCGATTCGCGCTGGACGGTCTGGGTTCGCGAGGATTCGGTCTGCCACAGCGCCTGCGTGCTGGTGCTGAGCGGCGGCGACGTGCGGCACCTGGCCGGGAGGATCGGCATCCACCGCATCATCCGCATGAGTTCGACGGCGACGACGCGCGCGGAACTCAACGCGGAGCTGAAGCTTGTCTACGACCGCGTCCGCGACTACCTGGAGCGCAACGGCACCAGCACCGCGATCGCGGACCTCATGAAGGCGGTGCCGAATCGCAGCCTGCGCGTGTTGACGGACGATGAGCTGATGCGTTTCGGGTTGGAGGGCATCAACTCGGCGCAGGACGACCTCGACCGGCTGCGCCTGCAGCGCGAATGCGGCGAGGACTTCGTGGCCCGTCGCGACGCCTTCGCGCGCGCCTTCGACCAGCGCTGCCGCGGCGTGCTCAGCGACCTCGACGACCAGAATGCCTGCGGACTGAGCCTGCGTGCGCGTTTCGGATTTCCCGACGCCTCCTGTCCAGCCGAGAGTCCGCTATCGGAGTTCGATCTTGGCCAACTCGAGCCGGAGCCGGTGAAGGAGCCTGCGCAGGAGGCCGTGGCGCGGGAGCCGGCCGCGCAAGAGCCGAAGGAGGAGGCGCCGACCGGCCAGGAGCCAGGCACGGAGGAGGAACCGATCGCGCCGGATTCGACGGCGGAAGCGCCGACGGAGGCGGGCTCGGGCGAACCCTCCGAACCGCGGCACAAGTCCGGTTCCGAGCGCTAGTCAGCCGTTCGGCCCGAGGTCGTGTAGGACGTTTCCTACAGCACCGCGGCGTGCCGGCGTGCTGCGTTGACAGGCATCGTCTTTCGCTGCAGCCTGCGGGATCGCAATCACCAGAAAGCCCTCCATGTCGCACACCGATGACTTCCAGGACCACCAGGTCACGCAATCGAAGGCGGGCAACACCGCGACCTTCGTGTTCGCCGAGGACGAGCTGAAGTACACCCTTGCCGACCGGACCTCCAGCACGACCATCAAGACCTCGTACACCGCGCTGTCGCGCGACCATGGCTTCTTCATCGAGCGCAATACCTGGCTGATGAATGTTGGCTGGTTGTGGATCGCATTGGGTGCGGTGCTGACCGTCATGCGCTACACGCAGACGCAGGCGCTGGTTCCTTCGTTCTGGCTGTTCGTCGGCGCGGGCTGCGTGGCGTGGGTCTGGCTGCGCACGGTTCGCTACGTCAAGATCCCTTGCGAAAACGGCACGCTCTTCGTCATCGAGGACGCGCAGCAGTCCGCGCTGATGGCGGAGCTCGAGGCGCGCAGGCTGGAGCAGTTGCGCCGCTGGCACGACTTCATCGACGCCAGCGAAGACGTGGCCCGCCAGCGCAAGCGCTTCGCCTGGCTGCACGAGGAAGGCGCGCTGGACGCCGAGGCGCTGGCCGAGCGCCTGGGGCAACTCGACCGCCTGCACGTGCCTGGGCGCACCACGGTCGAGCCCGTCCTGCCCGGCGAGCCGAGCCCGGGGTCGATGCTCAACTGACCCGCTTTAGGCGTTGAGGTCCTGCGTGGACGACCCGCTGGCCGTATTGCGATCTCCGGAGCCGGTGCGCAGCTGCGTGCCGTCCTGCTCGGTTTCGTCGTAGGACTCGCTCGCCGACTCCGTGGCCTCGGCCGAGTCCGGTCCAGGCGCATTGCGATGCTGAGGATTGCCGCCCGCTTCGGCGATGTCCTGCGGCGAACCGTCGCCGCTGCGCACGCGGGTGCCGAGTCCGGCGCCACCGCCGTCGGGCTGCGCGCCCACCACGGACTGGGTGCCCTGGTCACCCGGCGTGCCGGAGCCGAACTTTTCCTTGTCGATGTCGTGCTTGCCTTCCCTGGCGGTCATGGAGCTCTCCTGGTCGGATCGAGCTTCCAATCTAGCGCCTGGCCGCTCCGCATTTGCGAACCGTCCGTTGACGAAGGCCTGCGCGCTTAGCCGGGCTTCAGCCCGGCTCAGTGATGGGCAAACGCCGACGACGTCCCGTCGGCAGCCACCAGGTCCACCGCATAGGGCTGCTCGTGTCCGGCCGGAACCTCCATGCCCGGCGAACCCGCCGGCATGCCGGGAACGGCGAGGCCGCGGGCATGCGGCTTCTCGGCCAGCAGGCGCTTCACGTCGTCGGCGGGAACGTGGCCCTCGACAAAGTAGTCACCGACCTGCGCGGTATGGCAGGACGCCTTGTGGGAAGGCACGCCAAGACTGCGCTTGATCGGATCCAGGTCGTTCGTGTCACGCACCTCGACCTCGAACCCGGCGCTGCGCATGTGCTCGACCCAGGCAGTGCAGCATCCGCATTGCGGGCTCTTGTGTACGACCACGAGGGGCAGCACGTTGGCGGCGGGGGTGGAATCGCTTGCGCCAGGCACGCTGGCAGTTTCTGCGGGAGCCGCAGCCGCTTCGAGCGACGCGGCGGTTTCGCTGGCGGCCGGACTGTCAGGCCCGGAGCAAGCCATGGTTCCGGCAGCCCAGAGGACCGAAGCGAAGGCGAGTACGTTGCGCTTCATGAATCCCTCCTATTTGAAGATCGCCGACAGGATACTCCGCACCGTCGGATCGTCGCCCACCGGCACCACGAACAGGTAGGTGAGGTGGGCGACCATCAGCAGCCAGAACGAGGGATGCCGGAAGCTGCCGAACTTGCGGTAGTACACGAGGACCAGCGCCATCATCACCAGCATGGACGGCAGCGCCAGCTTCACCAGCGAGATGCCGGCCATGTTGCCCTGGTTGGCCATGATCCAGGCGATGCCGAACATCCGCGCCAGGCCGGGCGAGAGCACGAAGAACACCGAGGCCATCATCCACTGCACGTGGCCGGCGAGGTCGCGGCGCTTCATGGCGACGATGGCCATCGCCACGCTGGCCAGGAACAGGCTCACCAGCACCACGTCCACGATGACGGCGAAGTAGGCGAAGGTCGGGTTGAAGAACCCGTTCGGGTCCAGGGTGGCGACGTCGTCGATGTTCTTGGGGATGATGGTGAGCGCGCTGCCGGCGACCACGCCGGCGAGCAGGGTCGCGAAGGCGCCGAGCAGGCGATGGCGCGGAACGTCGCGCCGCCGGGTGATCAGCCAGGGCTGCACCACCACCAGGATGTACCAGAGCGTGGCCGACAGGCCATGCACGTGCTGGTGGAAGGTAGCGCCTCTCAGGTTGAAGTAGTAGCTGTACGAGAACCCCAGCACCGAGATGGCGAAGGGCAGCAGCATCCACAGGTGGAAGTTCCGGTACTTGTCCCAGCCGGCTACCGACGCCGCGCTCGCGCTCGCATTCATCAGGCTCCCCTTGCCCGGCGCCGAGCGGTCCGCCGGCCGGGCCATCTTCCGATGAAATCGGAGGGGATGCCAAGCCCTCGGGGGCGAGGCCTTACGGCTCCACGAAGTTGTCCCGAGGCCGCAGGTCGATCAGCAGCGATCGCGGGTCCACGCCCACGTGTCCCGGCTCGTCCGGCACCACGACGGTGATCGTCTCGTCCGCCCGGGTCACGCGGTGCTTGCGCAGGTACATGGGCTTGCCGACGACTACCTGCCGGTTCTCCAGCCGCTGCGTCGCGCCGGGGTAGACGCCGATCTCGACCCACTCGTCCAGTGGCCGGTCCTGTTCGGCGCCGGTTTCGTCCACCACCAGTTTGCGTGCGCGCAGGTCCAGGGTGAGCTGCCAGCGGCCGTCGGCGAGCCGCTTCTTCGACGCTTGCGTGGCCGCGAGTTCCCAATAGGTGTTGGCGGCGAACAGGTCGTGCAGCAGGCCGCGATGCCGCGTCGGCGTGACGGCCTGCAGCTCGCGATAGAGGTCGAGCGTGGTCGCCAGCTTCGCGCTTCCGCGCGGGTGCGTGTCGAGCAGCCGGCGCAGGGCGAGGTTGACCTGCTCGCGGCCGACGTATTGGCTCAGCGCATGCAGCGCCAGCGGTCCCTTGCGGTAGTTGAGGAACTGCTCGGTGGCGCGCAGGAGCGGCGGCATCGCCAGCGACTTCGGCACCTGGTACTGGTCGCGCATCATGCCCAGGTAGGCGTCGCGTTGCGCCGCGCCGAGCGTGGCTTCCACCACCTGCAAGGCGGAGTAGGTGGCCATGCTCTCGATCAGCAGGCCGGCGCCTTCCACGTGGGCGGGGCGGAAGCGGTTGCCGCCCCACCATTGGTGCGCGACCTCGTGCGCGGTGACGGCGCTGACGAGGTCCAGGTCGCCATCCTTCGCGGCTGGGTTCAACAACGAGAAACCGTCGCCGTAGTCCACCAGGCTCGGCTCGGAGTGCGCGCCGATGCCGCGCTCGGAGACCTCGACCAGATGCAGGGATTCGTTGGCATACGGACCGAACAGGCGGCCGTAGAGCCCGAGTGCGGCACAGGCGCTGCGTGCGCTGGCGTCGACGATATTGGCGTGCGTCGGGTGGTGGTAGATCCCGAGGTCCACGCCGTGGCAGTGCTCGCGGCGCAGGGCGTAGCGGGCCGAGTAGAACTGCACGTCGACGCCGATGGGCGCCTGCGTGGCGTAGTGGAAATAGCGCCGGCCGTTCTCGCGCCAACTGCGGCGCAGCTGGCCGGGCGCGACGGCGACCTGGTCGCCGGCGGTGCCGACGATGGCCTCGAACTGCATCCCGACGTCGCCGGGGGCGCCCTTGCGCTGTTTCTCGTCCTCCAGCCTGGGCACGAGCGGACGCGCGGGCAGGCCCTGCGTCAGCCGGTCGCCCGCCGCGCGCAGTTCGCGCACCGGTTGGTAGCCGATGGAGGGAACGTAGGCGAGGGCGATCAGCCAGCTGCCGTTGGCGGCGACGGACTCGTTGGCGCCGCCGTTGCCGAAGCCGCGCGGCGCGAGCCGGACCTCGTAGCGCAGCTGCATGGATTCGCCCGGCCGCAGCGGCGTCTCGAGCTTGTAGATGCGGTGGCCCAGGATGGCGTCGCTGACGACGGGTCTTGCCGGCCGGTCGAAGTCGAGACGGCGCGTCTCGACACCGACGCCGGTGGAGGTGGCGACGTGCAGCGTGTCGACGGCCTGCGCGGTGGAGTTCTCCAGCCGGAAGCTGCCGCTGAACTGCGCGGCGCGCCGTTCCGGGTAAATCTCCACGCGCATGGTGGACTTGGCCACCCGCGGTTGCGGCACGTCGGCGTAGCGTGCGTACAGGCGTTCGTACTCGGCCTGGCGAGCCAGGCGCATGGCCTGCGGCTGATAGGCGTTCAGCACGTTGGTGTTGTAGAAGATGAAGCCGCCGACGCCCAGCACCACCGTCGCGGCCAGCACGCCGGCGAAAACCGTGGGACGCGTCAGCCGCGCCCGCGCGAGCTTCAGCCGCGCGCCCGCATCCGATTCCCGACCGCGCACCCAGGCCAGCCGCGCCAGCACGGCCAACACGAGGGCCCAGGCGAACCAGTAGGCCTTGAACGCCAGCCACGGCGCCAGCGAGTCGCCGAAGCCGCGGATGTCCGAGTACGACCAGGCCGGGCTGGCGCCGAAGACCAGCAACTTGTGTTCCAGGCCGAGCAGCGGCGCGAATGCGATCGCCCCGTACATCACCAGCGCGGCCAGGGTGCCGAGCTGCTTGTGGTTGATGAGGGTGTGGACCGAGAGGGCGAGCAGGGCGAACAGCAGGTAGTCGGGCAGTTGCAGGCCGAGCAGGACCTTCGCGAAGACGGCGGGCTCGTGGTGTGCGTAGCCCAGGATCGACTGGCTGAGCATCGCCGCGCCGCCGAGCACCAGCATCCATGCCACCAGCACCACCGCCAGCGCCAGGAACTTGGCGACGAAGAACACCCATTCCGGCACCGGCGCCGCGCCGCTGATCTCGCCCATGCGGGCATCGCGATCGGCCCACACCAGCTCGCCAGCGTAGAAGATCATCAGCAGGGGAACGATCATCCACAGGCGGTTGGCGGGATTGGCCAGCGCCGAAGTGATGTAGCCGAGCAGGTATTCGGCGCGCGGCAGCAGCGGCACGCCCATGAATTCCATGTTGGCCGAAAGCACGACGCAGGTCAGGAAGCCGACCACGCCGAGGGGCGCGAACACGGTCCAGCCGCGCGCGAGCGAGCGCAGCGAGCGGCCGGTGACGGCGAGCAACTGGCGCCATTGCGACACGCCGCCGAAGCTGCGCACGGCGACCGCCGTGGCAGGAGATCGCACGGGGGCGGATGCCGGTTTTTGCACCGATTCGTCGTTGGCCACGGCACGCTGCTTCGCGCGACGCCCAAGGCGACCGCGCTCCGCGGGATGCGCCAGGCGGAATCGCCGGTAGGTGAATGCCAACACCAGCGCGCCCACGACGATCCAGAACAGACGATTCACCAGCACCACCGGCTGCAATCCGACCAGGCGGGTGTTGACCTCATGCGTGGTCCAGGTGTCGGTCAAGCCGCTGACGATGGCGATCATGCCGACCGGATCGAGGACGCGCGCCAGGTCCCGCTGCTCGAACACCACCGAGACGAACGCGGCCAGTCCCATGGACGCGAAGAACAGCAGCACGCTGCCGAAGTAGCTGACGATGCTGCGGCGGCTCAGGGCCGCGAAGCAGAACTGGACCGCCGTGGCGATAAAGGCGTTGGGCAGGGCAATGAGGAAATAGGCGAGCAGGAAGGCCTCCAGCCGCCACGGACCGCGAAGCTCCGGCTCCACGTCGGGCCAGAGCATGCCCAGCAACATGCCCGCGGGCACGGCCAGCAGGATCAACGCATTGAGTGCGTACGCCGCCAGGAAGCGCCCGGCCAGGTACTGGAGTTTCGGCACCGGCGCGCTGAAGCTCAGCGGGTGCAGGCCGGACTCGACGTCACGGGCCGCGGCCTCGCCGGCGACGGACGCGGCGAGGAACAGCCACAGCATGCTGGCGACCACCGTGGTCGAGGCGATCACCAGCGGCACGTTCAGCAGCAGCCAGCCGTCGCGCGCATCCGGCACGTAGTTGGACTGGATGATGCTCCATGCAATGAAGAACAGCATCGCGAAGAACAGCCAGGTCGCCGGGCGGCGCAGCTGGTAGGCGAACTCGAAGGCGAAGATCGTTCCCAGCTTCATGCAGCCGCCGCCGGCTGCGACGGCCTGCCGAGCTGGCCGATATGCCCGGCCATCGTGCTGAAGTAGACGTCGGTGAGGTCCGGCGCGGTCGGCTCGAAGCCGGGGCCGGGTGAGCTCGTGGCGTACACGTGCACGACGGTGCGCCCGCCCAGCAGCGTGGTCGAGATGACGCCGTGGTCGCGCTGCACGGCCGGCAGTTCCTCGCGGGCGATGACGCGCCGCCAGATGCGGCCGCGGATGTCGTCCATCGCCTGCATCGGCTCGGCCTCGAGCAGGATCCGCCCGCGGTTGATGATGGCCATGCGCGTGCACAGTTCGGAAACGTCTTCCACGATATGCGTGGACAGGATCACCACGCTGGTCTCGCCGAGCTCACTGAGCAGGTTCAGGAAGCGAACTCGCTCGGCCGGGTCCAGGCCGGCGGTGGGTTCGTCCACGATCAGCAGCTTGGGATTGCCCAGCAAGGCCACGGCCACGCCGAAGCGCTGGCGCATGCCGCCGGAGAAGCCGCCGAGCTTCTGGTGGCGCACGTCCCACAGGTTGACCTGCTGCAGCAGGGCCTCGACCACCTCGCGGCGTGCACCATGGGCGGCGAGGCCCTTCAGCACGGCGAAGTAGTCGAGCAGGGCGTAGGCGCTGGCCTGCGGGTACACACCGAATTCCTGCGGCAGGTAGCCCAGGGTCTTGCGCACCTCGTCCTTGGCATGGAGCACGTCGAGTTCGCCGAGCATCGCGCTGCCGCCGTCGGCTTCCTGCAGGGTCGCCAGGATGCGCATCAGCGTGGACTTGCCGGCGCCGTTGGGTCCGAGCAGCCCGTACATGCCGACCGGGATGGTGAGGCTCACCTTGTCCAGCGCCTGGACGCCGTTCGGGTAGCGCTTGCTGATGTCTCGCAGGGTCAGTTGCATGGCGGCTCGCGTCGGGATTCGGGAATCCCGGCAAGCATCGCGGCACGGGGTGGCGCTAGGGTGGGGCGCGTGTGTGCGCAGGGTGAAGTGACAAAGGTCATCGTGACCAATGCCGTTATGTGAACTATTTCCGATTGCCTTTGCGATTGACCGGGAAACGCAATCCTCCGCACAATCGCGGGGCATGCGGGGGCAGTCGCCTGCAGTCGTTCCAGACCTGGCCGGGGACACGGGTCATGGCTGGCCATCGGGCGCCGCTATCTGGACATCCATGCCGCACCTCGTCGTTGGTTCCGTACCTCGCGCTTTCGCCCGGCTGTTCATACTTGCCCTTGCCGTCGGCTTCGTCGCCACCGCCCCCGCGCGCGCGGCCACCGACACCCGGGTCGAAGCGCTGGTCGTGCCGACGATCAACATCGACGACGTCACCATTGCCGAGGGCGATGGCGTCGCCAAGAACGCCGTTTTCACCGTCAGCCTGTCCGAACCGACCACGGTGGACGTCGGTTTCATGGTTGGCACCGCCGAAGTCGGCGCGATCGGCAACGACGATTTCCAGCACTTCTACTCCTCGCCGCGCACCATTCCCGCCGGGCAGACCAGCCTGGCGCTGGACCTGGTCATCTTCGGCGACACGGTGCTGGAGACCGACGAGAGCTTTCAGGTGCTGCTCGAGGCGGTGAGCAACGCCACCGTGGGGAAGGGCGTGGGTATCGGCACGATCGTCAACGACGATGCCGGCGCCGCCCCGACCCTGATGGTGGGCGACCTGTGGATCGCCGAGGGCAGCGGGGGAAGCAAGATCGCCAACTTCACCGTCCAGCTGTCGCAGCCAGCGGCGGGCGACGTCAACTTCAGCGTGGCTACCGCCAACGGCACGGCATCGGCTGGCAGCGACTACACGGCCCTCAGCCTCGCCGGCCAGGTGATCCCGGCCGGGCAATTGTCGAAGACCGTGTCGGTCACGATCGCTGGCGACACCAGCCCGGAGCGTGACGAAAGTTTCCAGGTGAACCTTTCGAACGTGGCGGGCGCCGTGCTGGGCCGCAGCCAGGCCACCGGCACGATCGGCAACGACGACAGCGTCAGTTCGGTGAAGATCTCCGTCGGCGATGCCTACGCCCAGGAGGGTAGCAACGGGTCAAAGGTCGTCACCTTCTACGTGAGCCTGACCAAGGCGGCGGCCAGCACCGTCACCTTCGACATCTGTACCGAGGACAGCAGCGCCACGGCGGGCAGCGACTACCAGGCCCTGTCGCTGGTCGGGCAGACGATCGCCGCCGGCCAGACCGGCAAGGCATTCTCTGTCACGGTGTTCGGCGACACCACGCCCGAGAGCAACGAACGCTTCGTGTTGACGCTCTCCAACATCGTCAACGCGGCCGTGCAGTACGCCGATCCGCACGGCGTGGTGACCATACCCAACGACGACGCCACGGTATCCATCAGCGATGCCTCCGTGCTGGAGGGCGACGCCGGCAACACCAGCATGCAGTTCCTGGTGACGCTGTCCAACACCGTAGAGGGTGCCGTCAACTTCATGCTGACCGCGTGCGACGGAACGGCCACCGTCAGCGGAGGGGACTATTCCCGGCCAGGCGACACGACCTTGAAGCAGTTCCCCGCTTTTGCAACGACGATGACCGTCAGCGTGTCCGTGAACGGCGATCTCGAGCAGGAGGAGGACGAGACGTTCTGCGTGGACGTGACCCAGCTCAATGGGGCACAACCCGGCGATACCCACGCGATCGGCACCATCATCAACGACGACCTGGGCCCGTCCACGTTCTCCATCGGCGACGCGTCCGTGGTGGAGGGTGACTCGGGCTTCGCCTACCTGGCGTTCCCGTATACGCTCGACCGCGCGTCCAAGGTCGGCATCAACGTCAGCTACCACACCGAGTCCTGCGGTGGCACGGCCCAGCCCGACGTCGCGTTCCCTTACCAGCCCGGTGACTACACGTCCGCCTCGGGAACGAACGTGCAGGTCTCGACCTCAGGGGGTGGCGGCAACTTTTACGTGAGCGTGCGCGGCGACACCAACTACGAGCCCGACGAGCAGTTCTGCCTGAAGATCGACGGCATCAGCGGTGCCAAGCTCGGCAAGGACACGGCCATTGGGACGATCGTCAACGACGACGCGTTGCCGGCGCTGTCGGTTTCCAATTCCGAAACCAGCGAGCGCAATCCCGGCCTGGATTGGCCGATGATTTTCAGCGTCTACCTGTCGAAGGTGAGCGCGACCGATGTCACCTTCGACGTGGTCACCGACTACGGCACCGCCGCGCCGGACGTGGATTTCGTCTCCACGTCCCTTGTCGGACTGACCATCCCGGCGGGGCAGGCCTCGACCACCTTCGAGGTATTGGTGAAGGGCGACGAGGAGACTGAACTCGACGAGGCATTCACCGTCAACCTGCGCAACGTCGTTGGCGCGCCCGTGGCCAAGGCCCAGGGCCGCGGACTCATTCTGGACAACGACTGGCCCACGCTTTCCGTGGATGGAGTGACCATCGAGGAGGGCGACGACGGCAGGCGTACGGCGACCTTCGTGGTATCGCTGTCCCACCCCGTATCAAGGGCGATCCTGTACAACATCGCCACGACCGCCGGCACGGCCACGCCCGGCGAGGACTTCGTGGCGACAAGCCAGGTCGACCGCCTGATGGATCCGGGGCGGTCGCGGGCCGTGTTCGAGGTTCCAATCATCGGTGATGACGTGGTCGAAGCCGATGAGACCTTCGCGGTTTCGCTCAGCATCGTCCGCGGTGCCTGGGCAGGCGGCCTGGCCTTCGCCACGATCGAGGATGACGACGCGCCCGCGGTGGCTTCCATCGCTGACATCCAGGGAAGCGGCGCCACGTCGCCTCTTGTCGGCAAGGCGGTGCGTACGGAAGGGGTCGTCACCGCGCTTGCGCGTGGCGGGTTCTTCCTGCAATCAAGGCACGACCAGCAGGACGCCTACGCGGCGACGGCCGAAGGCCTGTTCGTGTCGAGGCAAGGTTCGAACGTTGCCGTAGGCGATGCGGTCCAGGTATCGGGTGTCGTGCAGGAGGTTTCGTCCGTCGGAAGCCCCGACGCCCTGCTGACGACCTTGATTGCGGACGCCGTGAAGGTGACCGGCCGCGAGCGGGCCTTGCCCCGACCGGTCGCACTAGTCGACGGCACCGGAGCGCCCGCGGCGACCGCATCTTCCCTCGAGCCGTTGGAAGGCATGCGGGTTTCGGGTTCGCCGTTGACCGTTCTCGCCGCCTCCGGCGGCAGCATCGACGAGCGTAGCAGCCGCGTACGCAGCGACGGTCGATTCCATGCTTCGGTCCGGGATGGCGAGGGCGCTGCGCATCGGCTGCAGATCGTGTCTACGGGCCAGCCTGGCGCACCCGCCCTGTCGGCCGACGCCGGCGACATCGTCAGCGGACTGGTGGGCGTGCTGCGCCAGGGCGGAGGCGGCTTCGAACTGCTGCCCGACCCGAGGGCGGCGATCCGCATTGCCTCGCGGGCGCGTCCGACAGCCGTCGCGGGCGCGGGTGCATCCGAAGTCGCGCTGGGAAGCATGGATGTCCGACGCTTCTTCGACAGCTCGCGCGCGACCGGCGAACCAGTGATGTCGCCCGGGGCCTACGCGACCCGACTGGCCAAGACCGCGAACGCGATCTGCGCGTATGCCCGCAGCCCGGCCATCCTGGGTGTCCATGGAATCGAGAACCCTGACGTGCTCGGAGACATCGCCGCGGCCGTGAACAGCCGCGCAGGCAATCTGCTGTTCCCTGGCAGTTGCGCAGGGGACCCGGATTACGTGGCGTTGGTGGATGAATCGGTGCCCGGGGGCCGCGGCCTGGGCGTGCTCGCGAGCACGGCGACGGTGCGGCCTGGCGTTGCGCGGGTCGAGGTGCGGTCGGCCACTGCCCAGGCGCATTCGGAGATATTTGGCTGGCGCGACGGCGGCCGTGAGCCGCTGTTCGACGCTGCGCCCCTGCTCGTGCACGCGCGTATCAATGCGGCCGATGGGAGCTCGCTCGACCTTGCGGTGCTGGTCGCGCATGCTGCGGGCGCCCCGGGTCGCGAGGCGCATGGCTGGCCATCGCGAAGCGAGTACGTGCGCGCCCGGCGCGCCGCGCAGGCCGACGCCTTGGCCGACGTGATCCGGAGCCATCGTCGCGCGCAACCTGGCCTGCCACTGGTGGTGATGGGTGATGTCGACGCACTGGCCGTTGAGCCGGAACTGGTCGACCTTGGCGCGCGGCTGCCAGCCGTTGAACGATATTCGGCGGTGCGCGATGGCCGGCCGATTGCAGCCGACAAGGTGCTGGTGAGTCAGGATCTGTTGGAGCCAGCCTTCGAGGCCCGCGTCGAGATGGCTCGCATCAACGCCGACTTCGGCGAGGACAACCACGGCGATGCACGCGTTCCGGTGCGCATTGCCGATCGCGACCCGGTGATCCTCTTCCTGCGCACCCACTGAAGTCCGGGTCGCGGATTTCTGCGCCGCGTTCATCGTCGCCTCGACAGGCTTCGTCGGCGGCAAAGGCTGCTTGGTCGCATCCAGCTGGCGGCGCGTGCGGCCGCAGGGGCACGCTGCACCGGTCACCCCACGCAGGAGCGCCGCGTGTCCTCCGTTGCCCTGTTCTCGCCCGAAGTGGCCCGTGGGTGGCTGCCCTGGGCCTGGTTGTCGCCGATCCTGCTGATCTTCTTCGTCGCGGCGCCCGTCATCGCCATGGACGGATGGATGCAGGCGCAGCAGTGGTCCACGCCCCGTGGCGATCCGATCGGCATCGCCGGCCTGCATGCCTTGCTGTGGCTGGGTTTCGCGCCAACCCTGCTGGCCGTGCTCGCCTGGGTGCGCCTCGTGGAAGGCCGATCGCTCGCCAGCATCGGGCTGAACGGTCCCGCGCCGATGAAGCCCTTCATGCACGGCCTGGGCGTGGGCGTGGCGATGATCTGCCTGCTCGTCTTCGCGATCTGGGCGGGCGGAGGACTGGAGGCCGCTGGCATCGGCCCCGCCTGGCGCGAGCCGCGCAGCCTCTGGCACATCGCGCTGCTGCTGGCGGGCTTCATCTTCCAGGCCGGCACGGAGGAGATCATCTTCCGCGGCTGGCTGTTGTCGGTGCTGGCGCGCAGGAGCAACGTCATGGTGGCGGTGCTGGTGGTGTCGCTGGTGTTCTGCCTGCTGCACTACGGGCCGCAACAGCCACCGCGCGTCACCGCGAGCACCTTCCTGTTCTCGCTGTTCGCCTGCGCCTGGGTGCTGCGCGCCGGCAGCATCTGGGGTGCCATGGGCTGGCACGCGGGATGGAACTGGTGGCTCGCCACCGCCTTCGAGCTGCCCGTCACCGGCATTGACGCGAACCTGCCGGCGCTGGTCGTCGCGCTGCGTCCGCAGGGCGCCGATGCGCTGACGGGCGGCGCCGAGGGGCCGGAGGGCAGCGTGCTGTGCGTCGCGCTGTTCCTGGCGGCGCTGATCGCCATGCGCTGGTGGGCGGGCCGGCGTCGCGCGAACCCTAGGTCGATGGCGCCGGCGTCGTGAAGCGATCCTCGAACCACGCGTTCCACTGCGGCGTGATGCGCGCCACGGTGGCGGCGGCTTCGTCGCCATACAGGTACAGGTTCATCCCGACCATCGTTGGGCTGCCCGGATAGGTGAAGGCGCCGAGCGCCGCGAGACCGGGCCCCGGCGTGTCGAGCCGCAGCAGGGCGTCGAAGGGTTCCTTCGTCGCCACTTCGACGACGCCGCCGAGCGAAGGTGCGCCCGCGGGCGAGGTCCAACGCTGCCCCGCGGCGGCCACGCCGAGCGCGCTGGTCAGCGCATCCCAGGCCTCAGCCTCCGACATCGCGACCGGCGTGCTGACCTGCATGATGGCGCCGTGCTGGCCGCGGAAGTGGGTCATGTACAGGCGCAGGTTGTTGATGAAGCCCGCCCAGCCTTCCTTCGCGCCCTCGAGCTGGTCGTCCCATTCGTCGGTGCTGGCGAACAGGCTGTGGACCATGCGCACGCGGCAAATGCCGCCGGCCTTGGCTTCGATGTGCCACTCGGTGGCGATCGGCGGCGAGCCGCCGTAGACCTCGCCTTCGCCCGACCAGCTGCGCGGAGGATCCCAGGTCTTGACCGCGCCGCAGGCATGCAGGCCCTGGCCGAAGTTGCACATCATCACGGCGGGCTTGCCGTCGCGGTCCTCGAATTGCGTCGGCACGAACCACGCCGACATGCCGGGCCCGGTGGCGATGGCGTCCCACACTTCCTCGGGCGTGCCGGGAACTTCGAACTCGACCTCGAGGGCGCGGCGGCCGTCGTCTTGCTGCTTCACGTTCATGCGGAGTCCTTGCTGTCGTTGGCATGGGGCAGGGGATGGGCCGCGACGACGAGGCGATGCGCGCGTCCGCCGGGGGCGGATTCGTCGTGGTACTTCGCTACGAGTTTGGCGATGGCTTCGCCCAGTTCCTGGCTGAACGCAGCGCGATCCTGGGCAGAACGGAAACGTACTTCGGTGTCCACCGACAGCGTGGCCAATCGCTTGCCGGTGGCATGCGCACGCCGAAGCAGGGCGCCGACTTCGCGGACCATGCGCGCGCCCAGCGCGACCAGGTAGTCGGCGGACAGCGTGTCCACCTCGCGACCGGCGCCGGCCGCGACCGGGCCCAGGGCCTTGGGCGCGATGACGAAGGACGAGGCGGTCGCCACCATCAGGCGTTCGGTCAGCCCGCCCCATTTGCGCTCCTCGGCCAGGCGCACGAGTCCGTGTGCCTCCAGGGCATGCAGGTGGTAGTTGATCTTCTGCCGGGTGAGCCCGACGCGGTTGGCCAGCGTGGCGGCCGAGGCGGGCTCGGCCATCGCGGCAAGCAGGCGGGCGCGCGTGGGCTCCAGCGCAGCGGCCGCGGCGGCGGGATCCTCGATGACGTGGACGTCGAACATGACCCGAGACTACCTTTGACAAAAATATCTGTCAAGGCAGGGTTGGCCTGATCGGCAGGGTTAAGATGGCGGGACTTTCCGCGGGTGGCGCACTCCTCATGACTTCGAGCATCCGGCGGTCGTTCGTGTCCCTCCTCGTGGCATCAGGTCTGGGCGCCGTCACCGTGACCGCGGTGGCGTCCGGCGAGAGCAGGCGCGGCGATCCGGCTTCCGCCGACGTTGCGATCGTCGGCGCCACGCTCATCGACGGCACCGGCGCGGCGCCACGTGCTTCGACGACGCTGCTGCTGCGAGGCGACCGCATCGTCGCCATCGGGACCACCGGCGACCTCGCCGTACCGACCGGCGCGCACGTGATCGACGCCACCGGCAAGACGGTGATTCCGGGCCTGGCCGACATGCACGTGCACTTCAGCTTCGGGGCGCCGGCGCAACGGCAGCCGGACGAGACGCGACAGGTGCTGGCGCGGCAGCTCTACTACGGGGTCACCTCCATCCTGCAACTCGGGGCGACCGACGGCAGCACGGAGTCGATCCGTGCGCTGCGTGCGGAGCGCGAGGCCGGGTCACTCGTCGCGCCGCACATCTACGGCAGCGGCGGCCACCTGACCTTGCCCGGAACGCACCCGGTCTACACGATCTTCCCGCCCGCGGCGCGCGAGGCGGCTGACAGGATCACCGCGGCCACGCCCGTGGACGAGCCGGTCAACCTGTATCCGATGGGCCTGGGCATCTCCTTCGTCCGCAACGAGGCCTCGGTGCGAAAGGCCGTGGCGGAGCGTGCCGCGGGCGGGATGGACGTCATCAAGATCACGGTGGAATCGGGGCCGCTCGCGTTCGGCGACACCCATCCGCTGATGTCGGTGGACATGATCAGGACGATCGTCGACGAGGCGGGCAAGCACGGGCTGCCGGTGTTCGCCCACGTGTCATCGCCGGCGGAGCTGCAGGCCTCGCTCGAAGGCGGCGCGGCCGGCGTGGTGCACGCGGTGATCGACCGACCGCTCCCGTCCGAGGCGACGGCCGACCTGATGGCGAAGCGCGGATTCCATGTCGTGCCCACGCTTGCGCTGAGCGATGGTGCCGTGCGCTTTGCCGACGAGCCTGGCTACATGGACGATCCCTTCTTCCGCGCCAGCGTGACCGATGCGGAGCTGGCGGCACTGCGCGCGCCTGGCTTCGCCGGCGCCTTCCGCGAGGGCTGGGTGCGCAACGCCAACGACCCCGCGCGCGCGCCGCTCGAGGCCTTGAAGCAGCATCGCGCCGACGTGCTGGCCAATGTCGGCATGCTGCATGCGCGCGGCGTGCCGATTGCCGTCGGCACCGACACCGGCAATCCCTACGTGTACCCCGGCTACAGCGTGCACCGCGAGCTCGAGTTGCTGGTCCAGGCGGGCCTGACGCCCATGCAGGCAATCGTCGCCGGCACCCGCGGCGGCGCGCAGATGCTGGGCCAGCAGGACGAGTTCGGCACGCTCGCGGTGGGCAAGCGCGCGGACCTGTTGATCCTGGGCGCCGATCCCCTGGCCGATATCCGCAACACGCGGACGATCGAGGCCGTGATCGTGGACGGCAAGCTCGTCGACCGCGCGAGCCTGCTGCCGACGCGCGACGCGCCCTGACGCAGCGACCGATGACGCCGCTGGACTACCTCGCGGGCTACCCGCAACCCGTGCTCGACCGGGTCCACGCGCTGATCGCGCAAGGCCGCCTGGGCGAGGTGCTGGCCGCGAAGTACGGCCAGTCCCACGCGGTGCGCACCGACGGCCAGCTGCGCGACTACGTGCAGGCGCTGAAGGACCGGCACCTGCGCATGTCGGTGCCGTTGGCCAAGGTCGTCTACGACGGCAAGCTGCAGGTCCTGCAGAACGCCCTGGGCACGCATACCGCCGTGTCGCGGGTGCAGGGCGGCCGGCTCAAGGCCAGCCGGGAGATCCGCATCGCCACCGTGTTCCGCGACGCGCCCGCCGGGTTCCTGCGGATGATCGTGGTGCACGAGCTCGCCCACCTGAAGGAGGCCAACCACGGCAAGGCCTTCTACCAGTTGTGCACGCACATGGAGCCGGACTACCACCAGCTCGAGCTCGACATGCGGCTGTACCTCACGCATCTGGAGCTGCGAAAGCCGGGCTAGGGCCCAAGCTGCATCGCGCTCAGGAAGCTGCGCCGTTCGCCTGTCAGCGGATCGTCGAACGCAAGGCCCTTGGCGAGGAGTTGCAGCGGCGCCGAATGATCCCCGGCGGCGCGATGGGCGACGGTCGGATACAGCGGGTCATTGACGATCGGCGCGCCCAGCGCAGCCATGTGCACGCGCAGCTGGTGCTTGCGGCCGGTGACGGGCGCCAGGGCGTATCGCCAGTGGCGCCCGCCCTTCGACACGACCTCGATGCGGGTTTCGCTGTTCGGCGGTCCGTCCGTTTCCTGCATGCGGAAGAAGGGCTCACCGGCAACGATGCGGCTACGGCGAGCGCAGGGAAACGCGATCTCCGGCAGCGGCGCGGCGATCGCCTCGTAATGCTTGTCGATTCGCCGTTCGCGAAACAGGGCCTGGTAACGGGCGCGGCTTGCAGGGTTGGTCGAGAAGAGCACGAGGCCGGCCGTGTCGCGGTCGATCCGGTGCAGCGGCGCCAGGGCCTCGTTTCCGGTGCGGCGGATCAGCCGGCCGAGCAGCGTTTCGTGGACATGCGCACCGGCGGGCATCACCGGCAGGAAGTGCGGCTTGTCCGCCACCAGCAGGTGGGCGTCGGCGTGCAATACGACTTCGTCGAAGGGGATCGGCGGCTCGTCGCTGACCTCGCGGTAGTAATGGACCTCGAGGCCACCCCGATGTGGCGTCTCCGGGGTCAGGCAGGCGCCATCGCTGCCGACGACGCGTCCGCGCGCCATTCGCTCCAACCAGTGCGCGCGCGACACCGCGGGGAATCGCTCGCACAGGCAATCGAGCACGGTCGGCCACGCGCCCGCCGGCAGCTGCAGCGTGCTGGCGGCCAATCCGTCGATGCTGGGGGGACGCGCCACCGGCTACAGCTGCGACCGGATCGGCAACAGGAATTTCTCCATCAGCTTGTCCCGCCACGGCCGGGCCGCCCACATCTCGTAGGTGTATCGGGTCGCGCGCGCGAGGTCCTGCTCGAAGATCGCGGTCATGCGCGCCGCGAACTGCGCATCGTAGACATTCAGGCTGGCCTCGTCGTTGAGCTGGAACGAGCGCATGTCGAAATTGGTCGAACCGACCGAGGCCATCGCCCCGTCGGCGACCAGCAGCTTGTTGTGGATCATGGTCGGCTGGTATTCGTGGATCTCGATGCCGGCCTGGATGAGCGCGCCCCAGCAGGATTTCGAGGCCAGCCGCACCGCTTCCGAATCGGTGTGCTGGCCGGGCAGCAGCACGCGCACCCGGACGCCGCGTTCCCGCGCCGCGACCAGGGCCTGCATCATCACCGGATCCGGCACGAAATAGGCGGCCGACAGGTCGAGGCTGCGCTGGCTGGCGGCGATCACCATCAGGAACATCAGGTGCATGCTCTCGCTGCCGCCGGTGGGCGAACTCATGAACAGGTTGGCGTCCACCTCGCCGACCGGTTCCAGTTCCGGGAAATACTCGGCGCCGTTGAGCACCTCGCCGGTGGACTTGATCCAGTTGTTGTTGAACGCCGCCTGCAGCTGCGCCACCACCGGCCCCTCGACCTTGAAGTGCATGTCGCGCCAGTGATCCGGGTCCTGCGCGTGGCCCATCCACTCGTCGGCGATGCCGACGCCCCCGGTGAAGCCGATACGGCCATCCACCACCAGCAGCTTGCGATGCGTGCGGTTGTTGAGGCGGCCCATGTTGTACCAGTGCAGCGGCCGGTAGACCTTCACCTGCACGCCGGCGGCCTTCATTTCCTCCAGGTGCTCGGCCATCAGCTTGTTGCCGCCATGCCAGTCGATCGTCACGTGGACCTTGATGCCCGCCCGCGCACGCTCGCTGAGGGCCAGGCTGAACTTCTTGCCGATGACGCCCGACCAGTAGATGTAGGTCTCGAAGGTGATGGACTTGCGGGCGGCGGCGATCGCCTCGAGCATGGCCGGGAAGATGCCGTCGCCGTTCTCGAGGTCGGTGACGCGGTTGCCGGCGATCACCGCCGGCCCGAGCATCACGCCCATCTCGCGCCTGAACTGGCGGTCGGCGATCGCGTACTTGTGGCCGAGCTTGCGCTCGATCTGTTGGGGCTTGCGGAAGTTCAGCGCCGCCAGGAACACCAGGATGGTGAGGGTGGCGGTGATGACGACGGTCCAGAGCACGGAGGGCCTCGTTCGTTGGCACGCGGCCAGGGGTCCCGCCAGTGTAGTCCGGCCGCTTGAACCGGCCTTATCTGCCCGGTTCGACCTGGTCCAGGGAGTGGTGGATCAGCACCACGCACTGCGAGGCGAACAGCATGGTCCTGCCGAGCGCGATGCGTTTCGCGCCCAACTTGTCGAGGGTGTGGAATGTGTTCTTCGGCATCGGGATGTGGTCGGTCAGCAGGAAGCAAGGATTGTCACCAAAGGCCTGCTCGCCGATCGGCGCGCCCTTGGGATCCATCACGAACAGCTGGTGATCCGCGGCCAGTTCCTGCACCAGCCGCTCGAAACTGATCGTGCGCACGCTCACGCCGGACTCGACGGGCCGCGATTCCTCCTTGCCCATGCCGCGCGAGGCGTCCAGCGCCTTCGCCACCTTGCCCAGCAGCGCGCGTTCGTCGAAGCCGCCGATCTCGTGCATCGCACTGGCCTCGAAGCGGATCGTGCGTGAGTAGTCCTGCGTGCTTTCCAGCACCAGGTACACCACCACGTCCGGCCGGTGCGCCTGCGCCACGAAGATGGCGTTCATCAGCGTGTGCGCGAGGATTTCCGGGTGCGCCTCGCCGCCGATGCCGGCCAGCAAGCGCTGGCTATCCGTAGGCGCTGCGCGCGCGCGCAGGACGAAGGTGCGCATGCTCAGAACTTCTCGCCGACGGGCAGGTAACGCCATTGCCCGATCGGCATGGCGCCCTCCGGCCCCTTGCCGATCGGGATGCGGCCGATGCGCAGGCGCCGGATCGACACCACGTCCAGGCCGACCTGCGCGCACATGTCGCGCGGCTGCCCGTTGCGCACGTCCTTGATGGCGAAGCGCAGGCGCGTCTCGTTCTGCCAGCTGACCTTGCAGGGCGGCAGTTCGCGGCCGCCGTAGGCCAGCCCGTGATTGAGGCGCTTGAGCCCGTAGGGCGCGATCTCGCCGCGCACCTCGACCAGGTACTCATGCTCGATCTCGGCGGCGTCCTCGGTCAGGCGCCGCCAGACGCGGCCGTCCTGGCTGAATACCATCAGGCCGCTGGCCTCGGCGTCCAGCGGGACCAGCGGCGTCAGGCGCAGGAAGTGGCGCTGCAGCATCCGCACTCCCGACGGATCGTCGGCCCAATGCGTCGCGGGCGTGACCAGCGCCGCGGCAGGACGCGAACCATCGATGGTGTGGTAGCCCGCGGGCTTGTTCAGCAGGATGGTCGCCGGCTCGGCGGGCTCGAGCCGTGCGTCCTCGGCCAGCGTGACCCGTTCACCGGTGATCGGATGGTTCGGCGCCTCGACCACGCGCCCGTCCACCGACACCCAGCCGTTCTGGATGTAGAGCTCGGCGTCGGCGCGGGAGCAGCCGGTGAGTTCGACGACGCGGTGGGCGAGGCGGGTGGGGTCGGGCATGCCCGCAGTGTAATCGGTGCGCTCCGGTGCTGACGATGCCGATCGCATCGCCGGGATGCACTACGCAGGAGTGCGTTCCAGCCTGCGTTGCAGCAGCTGCGCAAAGCGCTGGGCGGCCTCGGGCCGCCCCGCCAGGAACAGCGCCGGCTCGATCATCTCCAGTTCCATCAGCCGGAAACGCCCGTCCACCATGACGCCGTCCACGCGCGCGTAGGCCTGGTCGGTGTAGCCGAGCTCGGCCGTGGCGGCGAGCGCCTTCCGTGCACTGGCCAGCATTCCCGCATCCGGCGCGACGGCCTCGAGGCTGCCGCCGAACTGGCTTTGGACGCGGAAGTCGCCGGTGGCGGCGCGCTTGAGCACTGCGTGGCTGAACTCGCCGTCGAAGAACAGCAACGACCATTCGCCGTCGCGGGCGACTTCGGGGACGAAGGCCTGCACGAGGTAGTCGCCGTCGGCAGGCAGGGAGGCGACCTTGCCCTCGAACTCGGCGGAGCCGGCGATGCCGCGCACGGTGTTCCAGGCGCCGCCGCTCACGGTTGGCTTCACCACCACGTCCTGGCCACGCATCTGGCCTAGCACCACGCTCAGTTCGGCCGCGGCGGCGACGCGCGCGGGCACGATGTCCACGCCATGCTCGGCCAGTTCGAGCAGGTAGCGCTTGTCGCTGTTCCAGCGCAGCAGCGGCCTGGGATTGATCGTGCGCACGGGCAGCCGGTCGAGCCAGCGCAGGAACTCGTCGTAACGCTGGAAGTAGTCCCAGGTGGTGCGGATAAGCACGGCGTCGAAGCTCGCCCAGTCCACCTGCGGATCGCTCCAGGTGCAGGCCACCGGTTCGATGCCGAGTCGCAGCAGCGCAGCGGCGAGGGCGGAATCGTCGGGATGGATACCGGGCAGGTTTTCGCAGGTGGCGAGGGCGAGGCGAATCGAGGTTTTCATGCGCAGCAGCCTCCGGGCAGGAGGCCAGGCTGTCAATCCTTGCCGGCGACGGCGGGTTCGGGCGTCGGCAGGCTCCACCCCGCCTGGGCGAGGCCTTCGCGCAGCTCCGTCGCGGGTCGTGCCACCACGTCATTGACGACCGCGCGCAGGAACGCCGCGGTGCGCGCGTCCGTACGGCCAGCGGCCGCGGCAATGAAGGTATCGGCGCTCCATGGCTTGCCCGCCGCCACCTGCGCCTGGAAGTCGCGCCAAACGCACGCCAAGCCGCAGGCGCCGTCGCTGGCACGGCGGGCGGCCGCGTCCACCGCCATCTGCAGGACGAAGCCGCAGCTGTAGTAGGCGTCGAAAGACCCCTGCGCATGCGCCTGCTTCAAGGGGTGCTGCGAGATGCCCTTGGCGCAGGCGTCGACCGACTGCTGCAAACGCGCTTGCACGTCCTCGCGGTCGATCACCTCGAGCGATTGCAGCGCGACCGCCGCCAGTGCGTCGGCGCCGCCCTCGTGGATCCAGCTGTCGCCCGGATCGGTGAGCGACTCGAAGCGCTGGTACAGGTGCGCGGCCTCGTGCGCGAAGAACCAGTCCACGCGCGCGGCGAAGGCCGGCGTGCCAAAGGCCTCGTGGCGCCCGTAGAAGTGCATGAAGACCTGGCCGGGCAGGGTGCCGCCCTGGTAGCCGTAGCCACCGCCGGGATGGTTCTCGTCGCGCGAGGCGTAGAGCATCGGGCGCGTCGGCAACACGCCGAACTCACGGCCGTAGAAGGCCATCAGTCGCGGCAGCAACGATTCGAGTCTTGCGCGGGTGTCGGCCGGGAAGGCGCCGTCGATCACCGCGACCACGTCCGGCGTCGTCACCGGCAGGGCGCGGCCGACGTAAAGGTTGGTGCCGCTGTCGCCGTCCTCGAAGCGCACGGCGTCCACGACCTTGCCATGCACGATCGCATGCGCGCCGGTGGGCGGCTGCAGCCTGACCTGGAAGCGCTCGCCACCGGCGCAAGGGCCGGCGCAGGCATGGAAGCGCCCGGTGTGCACCAGCATGCCCCCATCGCCGAAAGGCGCGAACGGGGCGTAGTCCTTCTCGAGTTGCGTGTAGTGCGGCGCCATGTGGAAGGCGGCGGCGTCGAAGGCCGCGCCGTCCTTGCGGCGCACGACCTCCTCGCCATCCTCCAGGGTGACGGTGAAACCGGGGTCCGGCGAGGTCCACGACGAGGCACGGTTGCCCTTGGCGTCAGGGCGAACGAAGCGCAGTTCGCGCGCGGGCGCGGAAAGCGTGTAGCGCACTTCCCATTGCTCGCCCGGCACCAGGTCGATCGCGACCGCGGGGGCGGCCTCGGCGGCCTGCAGCGAGGGCGCGCCAGTCAAGGCCAGCAAGCAGGCAAGCAGCGTCGGGTGGCGCATGGGCAAGGATCCGGGACTGGGCGAACGGCGGCATCATCGCCGCCGCCGCCCGCCCGGCGCAGTGCCGAAAGCCGGGGTGACTCCTTTCCCAACGCGGCCGGCAGGCCGAAGCCTGCCGGCCGTTGGGCTCAGAACTGGTAGCCCAGCGCGACGCCGAACACCAGCGGATCGACCTCGGCGGTGCCGACTTCGCCAAGCGTTTCCACCGTGACGGCGGTGTCGAAGTCGAGCTTGGACACCTCCGCGCGGATGAAGAACTTGTCATTGACCAGGAAGTCCAGGCCGCCGCCGAAGGCCAGGCCGTTGGCGTTGCCGGCCGAGAGGTCCAGGCCGGTGAGGGCGCCCCGGGCGGTCTCGTCGGAGATGGCGATCCAGCCGTAGCCCACGCGCACGAAGGGACGCACCCTGGACTCGCTCGCGAACTGGTAGCCGAGGCTCAATACGGTCGGGCGGTGCTTCAGGCTGGCGACGGTGCCCAGGCCGTCGAGCGTGACCTCGTGCTCGAAGGGCGCGAGCGCGGTGTTCAACTCGACGAACAGGTTGGGATTGAACCGGTAGCCGAGGCTGCCGGTGACGCTCCAGTCGTCGTTGACGCTGGCGTCCGCACCGGCCAGGGAGCCGTTGTCGGACTTCGGGTTGACGTTGGTGTAGCCGAGCGTGCCAAACACCTGTGCGTTGGCGGCGCCGGAGGCGAGCAGGCCCGCGAGGGCCAGGGTCAGTGCGCTGACGTTCTTCATGGGTGGTCCTTAGACGGGTGGGATGCGTGGGTGGGTGAAACCCGGCAAACATAGGCAACCGGGCGTGCAGGCGGCGTCGGTATCGCGTGCAGGAAATGTGCAGGGCCCCCTTTCGGCACGCCGGGTCGCGCCCCATATCAAGCGCATGCCCATGCGTGGTGAGACCCGATGATTCCCCTCTCGATCCTGGACCTGGCCCCGGTGACCGTCGGCAGCACGCCGGCGCGGACCTTCGCGAACACACTCGAGTTGGCGCAGCACGCCGAGCGCCTGGGCTACCGCCGTTTCTGGCTGGCCGAACACCACAACATGCCAGGCATCGCCAGCGCGGCGACGGCGGTGCTGATCGGCCACGTCGCCGGCGGCACGACGAGCATCCGCGTCGGCGCCGGCGGCATCATGCTGCCCAACCATGCGCCGCTGCAGGTGGCCGAGCAGTTCGGCACCCTGGGCGCGCTCTATCCCGGGCGCATCGACCTCGGGCTCGGGCGCGCACCCGGGACCGATACGGCGGCCACGCGCGCATTGCGTCGCTACTACCAGGGCGCCGAGGAATTTCCCGCCGACGTGATGGAGCTCTTGCAGTACTTCGAGCCCGCGCAACCGGGCCAGGCCGTGCAGGCGGTGCCGGGTGCAGGCATCGAAGTCGAGGCCTGGATCCTCGGGTCGAGCCTGTTCGGCGCGCAATTGGCGGCCGCGCTCGGCCTGCCGTATGCCTTCGCCTCGCATTTCGCGCCTGCCGCCATGGACGAGGCGTTGCAGCTTTATCGCAGTCGCTTCAAGCCGTCGGCGCGGCTGGACCGCCCGCATGTGATGCTGGCCTTGAACGTGGTCGCCGCCGAAACCGACGACGAGGCGCGGCGCCTGTTCACGACGCAACAGCAGGCCTTCGTCAACCTGCGTCGTGGCCGGCCCGGCCTGGTGCCGCCGCCGCTGGCCTCGGCCGCGGCGATCGACGAATACTGCACGCCGGCGGAGAAGGCCGGTGTCGATGCGGCGCTGGCTTGCGCCGTGGTCGGTGCGCCCGGATCGGTGCGCGACGGCATGCGCGCCTTCATCGAGGCGCATCGGCCGGACGAGCTGATGTTGACCGCCAACGTGTTCGATCACGCCGCGCGACTGCGTTCGTTTTCCCTGGCGGCAGAAGCGGCCGCGAGCGCCGCCGCCTAGCGCGCCAGCGGCCGTACGATCCAGTCGTATCAGCACTCAAGCGCATCTGCCGCTTAGAGAGTGTTCATCACGCGCGTCACACTTGTGCCAGTATCGCCCGCCGGATTCGCATCACCTGCTGCACCGCCGCTTCATCGCGGATCCGCGCCACTCCGTCCCCCCAGGAGATTTCCGTTGATGCGATCGCTTCTTTCGCGGGCCAAGCGCGGCCTGCTGGTTTGTGCGCCGTTCTCCATCTTCCTCGCAATGGGCGCCGCCGCTGCCGGCCCCGCCGACGACGTCCCGGCGGTCGTACGCCAGGCCTTGCAGCGCGACCTCGGGCTGACGCCGTCGCAGCTGTCGCAGTACCTGAAGATCGAACGCCTCGCGGCGAAGCAGGAAAAGCAACTCGCCGCGTCGCAGGGCCGCCACTTCGCCGGCAGCTGGATCGAGCGGAAGAAGAACCGCAACTACCGGCTGGTGGTTGCTTCGACGCGTGGTGCGCAGAAGGCACCCGCGGACGTCGAGATCCGCGCCGCGCGACACACGCTCGCCGCGCTGGAGGCCTCGAAGTCGGCGCTCGACGAACTGCTGGCCCGCGGCGGCAAGGTGCCGAAGGGCGTGCACGGCTGGTACGTGGACGTGCCGTCGAACAGCGTCGTCGTCACCATCGGCAAGGACGGGCAGCAGGCGGCGATCGAGTTGGTCGCGGCCAGCGGCGCGAATGCCGATACGGTGCGCTTCCAGGTCGAGGCCGAGCAGCCGAGCCTGCGCATGGGCGTCAAGGGTGGCTACGGCGTGCTGCGTCGTCCCGGTGACGGCTATGTCTACGCCTGCTCGATCGGCTTCGCCGTGATGCGCGGAACCGTGCCGGGTTACGTCACCGCCGGTCACTGCGGCAAGGTCGGCGAAGTGGTGTATTACGAGCCCTACCAGTGGTCGGTCGGCACGCGCCTGGGCAGCTTCTACGCCTCGCGTTTCCCGGCGCCGGGGCAGAGCGGTTACGACTATGCCTGGGTGAAGGTGGACAGCAGCCACTCCTTGATCCCACGGGTGTATGGCTGGGGCAACGGCGACGTGACCGTGCGTGGCCTGACCGCCGCGCCCGTCGGCGCCGCCGTCTGCCGCTCCGGCCGCACCACCGGCTGGCGCTGCGGCACGGTCCTGGGCAAGGGCAAGACCGTCAACTACGCCAGCGGCGAGACCGTGCTCAACCTGACGATGACCACCGCCTGTTCGGAAGGCGGCGACTCGGGCGGCTCCTTCATCACCGGACCCGGCCAGGCGCAGGGCGTGTTGTCGGGCGGCAGCGGCAGTTGCGGCAGCACCGGGACGCGCAGCTTCTTCCAGCCGCTGTGGCCGATCCTGTCGGCATATGGATTGAGCCTGCGCACCGGGAGCTGAGGCTTGCCCGCGTGATCGCGACGAACGCCCCGGTCCGCCGGGGCGTTTTCGTATCGGCGCTGGAACGTCGCGGAGTTGGGCTATCGTAGTGTCAACAGTCGCGCATGCGCGCGGCCACAACGGCAACGAGCGAGGAGGGCCCGCATGGCCGCCGCATCGAAGGGCATGACCCGACCCGGCCAGGCGCCGAACGCCGGCGACGTCGGCGCCCGCATCGGCGATGCGATCCTGGGCTTCATCGGCAACGTTCCCAGCAGCGCCCGGCGCAAGTCGAAATCCGCGGAAGCCGACGCGCGCCAGGCCATCGCCACCGCTGCGGCGCGCGCTTCACTGGCGGCAGGCACGCTCTCGCTTCCACCCGGCCCGTTCGGCTGGCTGACGATGCTGCCCGAGCTGGTCGCGGTCTGGAAGATCCAGGCGCAACTGGTGGCCGACATCGCCGCGCTGCATGGCCGCAAGTCGGTGCTGACGCGGGAGGCGATGCTCTACTGCCTGTTCCGTCACACGGCCGCGCAGGCCTTGCGCGATATCGTCGTGCAGGCAGGCGCGCAAATACTGGTCAAGCCCGCGACCATCCACTTGCTGCAGAAGATCGCCCGGTCGATCGGGATCAAGATCGGCCAGCGCGCGCTCGGCAAGGCTTTCACGCGGTGGCTGCCCGTCGTCGGCGCGGTCGGCGTGGCGGCATACGCGTACTACGACACGGTGCAGGTCGGCACGACCACCCTTGGGTTCTTCGCGGGCACGCCGGACAAGACGCCGGCGGACGTCGCCGCGCGTGATTGATCGCCGCGAGGCGTTTGCCGGGTATTTCTGCCGCGCCCTGCGCGAGCATGGCGTCGCCGCGGATGTGGTGAAGGGTTGCCGTGGGTGGCTGCGCCTTCCGGACGCGGCCGACGATGCGCCCGTGCCCGTGTCGGATGCGTCGGTCCCGCGACCGATCGTGATCATTCCCGGGATGTTCGGCGAGTGCGTCGCGCCCTGGACGACGCCCTTCGCCGACGCCCATGCGTTGCTGCGCGCGCGCGGCCACCGCATCCACGTGCTGGACCTGGAAGGGCGATCATCCTCGGGCCGCAACGGCCGTGCGATCCACGACTGGATGCAGGCGCAGGCGTCGGCACTAAAGGGCGCCATCGTGATCGCCTATTCGAAGGGCGCGACCGATTTCATGCACGCAGCGGTGCTGGACGCCGACGAACGAAGGTGGATCGGCCGCGTCGACGCCCTGGTGACCGTCGCCGGCGTCGTCAACGGGACGCCGCTGGCTTCGCCGTGGGCCGAATGGCTGGAAACCCTGTTGGAGGGCATCGACGTACCCACCTGCGGCGCCGGCGACGGCGGCGGCGTGGACAGCCAGACCTACGCCCAGGCGACGGCGGCGAGGGATGCCTATCTGGCGATCGCCTCGCGCCCGCCGACCTACGCCGTGGCGGCGGTGACGGACGAGGCCGGCGTCAACCCGCTGCTCGCGCCCTTTCACCGCCAGTTGCGCGAGCACGACGTGCGCAACGACGGCCAGGTCCTCTTCGAAGATGCCGTGCTTCCCGGCAGCCACCTCCTGGCGATCGCCGATGCGGACCATTGGTCCATCGCGCTGCCCTTCGAGACCAGTAGCCTGGCGATGCGCGTGCTGGCCGGCAACAACCATTTCCCGCGCGTCGCGCTGGTCATGGCCATCCTCGATTTCGTGGCTGCCGGCGAGGCTGGAATGTCACTATCATCCCCGTCATCGCCACGCCCCGGACCCCACGCATGAACCTTCGCATCGCCTTCGCCTTCGGGCTGCTGTCGGCGGCCGCCACCGCGTCGGCCGCAAGCCTCGCGCTGGTCCCGATCGACCAGGTGGCGAAGGACTACACGCGCGCGCAGCGCCTGGTGGACGTCGGGCAGGGGCGGAGGATGAACCTGTACTGCGTCGGCGAGGGCCAGCCCACCGTGGTGTTCGACGGCGGCGGCTTCGACTGGTCGGTGACCTGGGCGCTCGTGCAGCCAGCGCTGGCGCCGAGCACGCGCGCCTGCAGCTACGATCGCGCAGGACTGGGCTACAGCGATCCGTCGCCACGGCCGCCCACGCCCGCGAACGTGGTGGACGACCTGCACACGCTGCTCGATCGCGCCGGCATCGAAGGTCCGCTGGTCCTGGTCGGGCATTCGCTGGGCGGATTCAACATGAAGCTGTACGCGGCGACGTACCCGCAGCAGGTCGTAGGCCTGGTGCTGGTGGACCCGTCGGAGGAGCGTGCCAAGGAGCGCATCGGCAGCCTGCTGGAGGAACGCTTCGGCAAGGAGCTGGTGGCGAAGAGCTTCACCGACGATCGCGAATCCATCGCCGGCGCGGTCGAGCATTTTGCCGATTGCCTGAAGTCCGCCGAGGCCGGCGAGCTCGCGCCGGCCACGCCCAAATACACCCGCTGCACGGACCCGCCGCGCCCGCAGCTGGGCGCGGAGATCCTGGCCGAGCGCGCGCGCCTGCAACACGCCCCGACCCACCAGCGTGCCCAGCGCGACGAACTGCTGCACAGCATCTACGGGCCCGACCGATCGGCGGACGCACGTTACGCGGCCTTGTTCGGCGGGCGGCGTCCGCTCGGAGACAGGCCGCTGGTCGTGCTGAGCTCGAGCATGTTCGACATGGCGCCGCCGTTTGGCGAGCTCAACTACGCCTCGATGACCTCCCTGCACACGCAGACGGCCGGGTTGTCGAGTCGCGGCGTGCGGCGCATGGTGCCGCGCTCGCGCCACAACGTGCAGATCGACCAGCCGCAGGCGGTGGTGGATGCGATCGTCGAGGTGCTGGACGAGGTGGCCGGCAAACCGGCGGCGAGGAGCGCGCGCTAGCGCTCACGTCGGCGCCCAGAAGCCCTCGTCCTCGCGCGCCGCCACGGTGGCGACGCAGTGCTCGGCCATGCGCCGGATCAGGTCTTCCGGCAACGGCGAGGCATACGGCACCTGCAGGTAATGCTTCGTCGTGCGTTGGCCGGCGAGCTCGTCGCGAAAGTGTTCGAGCGTGGCCGGGCCCGGCGCGAAGTTCAGGTGCGACTTGCAGGCGGAGAAGGCGAACACGAAGCGTGGCTCGACGAAGAAGGGGTTGCCCCACTTGATCGCTTCCTTCGCCTTCGGCGCAGCCTCCTTCAGGATCGCGTGCAGGCGCCGCAGGTGCGCCTGCCCGGCGGCGGGCGCCGCGGCGATGTATTCGGCGACGGTGGCGGGGCGCTTGCCCGCCATCACTTCGCCAGCTGCTCGAGGTATTCGGCGTAGGACAGCGCCGCGCCGTCGAAGCCCTCGACCTTGGGGTTGCTCGACTCGATGACGAAGTACTCGTTCGGTGCGTGCGCGCCACTGCCGTGGCCGAGGCCGAAGTGGCCGGAAGCCAGGCTCAGCGGCGGATCGGTGAACACGAAGCCGGGATACGAGCCGGCATTGCGCGGCCACAGCAGCGGGGCGATGCCGCGCCCGCGCAGGACCGCCAGCTGGGCCTGGATCAGGGCTGCGTCCGAACGCGTCTCGGTCGGGTTGTAGCCGCCGGTGACCTTGACCTCGATGTCGCCATAGCCGCGCTTGGCCAGATGCGCCTTCAGCGCGGCCACGGCGTCGTCGAACTTCATCCCCGGCACCAGCCGCATGTCGATCTTGGCGACCGCCTTGTGCGGGAGTACGGTCTTGCCGCCGGGTCCGGTGTAACCGCCGACCAGGCCTTCGATGTTCACGGTGGGCTGCGATACCAGGCGCTCCTGCGCCTGCTGCCAGGGCAGGTCGTCGATCCAGCGCGGCACGCCGAATTGCTCCTTGGCCCGGGCTTCGTCGCGTTGCGCGGCGGTGGCGGCGATCATCGCCTTGTGTTCGGCACTGAGCGGTGGCGCCTTCGGGTAGCCGTCGATGGTGATGGTGTTGCCGTCGTCGGACACCAGCGTGTCGAGCGCCTTCACCAGCCGCCAGGCGGGACTGTCCACCATCGCCTTGAGCGAGGAGTGCACGTCCTTGCTCGGGCCGCGGCCCCATTTCTCGCCGCTCGCCACCAGCTCGAGTTCGACGATGCCCTTGGCGCCGAGGCTGACGGTGACCACGCCGTCCGGGCTCTGCATCGCCGAGGGCATGAACACGCCGACGGTCTTCGACAGCGCGTCCTTCACGCGCGGCGTATTCACCAGCTGGCGGATGTGCACCGAGCCGATCTCTTCCTCGCCTTCGGCCAGCAGCACGATGTTGACCGGCGGCTTGCGGCCGGCCGCCTTGTAGGCCTTGAGCGCGGCCAGCATCGCCATCTGCGGGCCCTTCTGGTTCACCGCGCCACGGCCCATCATCGCCCTGCCCAGGTTGGGCAGGTCGACGATGCGGCCTTCCAGCGGCGGCGAGCTCCATTCCGCCGGATCGTATTGCTTGACGTCATACATCATGTACACGCCAACGGTCTTCGCCGCGCCGGCGTCGAGGGTGGCGAACACGCCCGGCTTGCCATCGGTGGGAATGATCTCGACATGCTGGAAGCCGGCCTCGCGCAGCAGCTGTGCCTGGTATTCCGGTCCGGCGGGATAGCCCAGGTCCTCGGCCGCGATCGAGGGCAGCGCGATCCATTCGCGCAGTCGTTCGACGTTGGCGTCGTGCTGGGCGGCGATCTTCGCGCGGATCGGCGCGAGGTCACCCGCTGCAGCAAGCACGGGACCGTTCAGCACAGCCAGGCAGAGAACGGTAGCGACAAGGGCAGGGCGGCATGCGGCAGCGTGCTTCATCGGGTTCCCCAGTCGGCGTGAGTCGGCGACCCGAGTCTAGGGCATCCGCCGCCCACGCCAAAGCCGGAGGCGACCTGGCGCCTGTTCCCTTGCCGTCGACGGGCTTCTGCAGCACAGTCTGGCGACGGAAATCACTGCCGAGGGCGGGTCGAACCATGCGCTTGTGTCTTGCAGCTGTTGCACTCGTGGCCGCGCATCTCGCCGGTGCCAGTTCCGCGTCCGCGGCCGGGGTGGCCCGGATTCCGGATGCACAGGCGCGTGAATACCTCCGGCTCGCGAAGACCGCGGACCTGATGGCGGATCCGCTGGAACGATGCCTCGCCTTTCCAGCGCTTCCTGGCGCGGCCTGGCCTGCAGGGCTGGCCGAGCGTCATTGCCGGAACGAGTTCGGTCCGCGGCTCACGGCGTCCGAGCTTGGCGAGATGCTGCGAAGCAAGGCGGCATCATCACTCGACCAACGCTTCGCGCAGGACCTCGCCAGGCACGCCGCGCATGGCCCGGGCAGCGAGGCCATCCACCACGACTTCGAGATCTTCGACGGCTCGCAGGCCAGCGACGAGATGAGCCAGGCCTGGCTGGCGCTGGCGCCCGAAAGCGCGTTTGCCCTCGTGGGTCGGGCCTCCCACTTGCGGCGGGCCATCGACAGGCTGCGCGCCGGCCGCTTCGCGGACCAGGTGACGCAGGCCGAATTCACTGCCATGTCTGCAATGGCAGGTCAGTCGCTCGAACTCTACCAGCGAGCGCTCGAGCGCGAGCCCCTGCTGGTGGAGGCCTACGTCGGGATCATCAACGTCGCCCGCCTGGACGGGCGTGGTCGCGATCACGCGGACGCGGTGAAGCAGGGTCGAAAGCTCGATCCGGCCTGCCATGCGATGGCCGCGCAGGTCATGACCAGCTTGTCACCGCAGTGGGGAGGAAGTCGTGCGGCGATGGAGGCGCTTGCGACCGAACTGGAGGATCGGCTGGGTGCGGAGCCCCTGCTCGCGCTCGTCATCGGCCGGCCGCGATGGTACGCGGCGGCCTTGGCGATGCAGGAACAGCGCTACGTGGATATTCCCTCGTTGGTGGAGCCCGTCGTGAGCAGGTCGACCGAGCCGTTTGCGCTTCAGTTGCTGGCAGGCGCGCGCCAGCGCGACGCGCAGGATGCCTCCCTGGATGCCGTCGTCTACGCCGTCGCGGCCTCGCGGTTCGCACCGCGCGACGCCGACCTGACAGCCATGCGAGGTGCCTTGCTGCTGTCCCGGCTCGACGACGCAGCCTGGGCCGTTCCCCCGCTCGAGCAACTGGTGGCCGCCGAGCCCGAGAACGGAATCGCCCAACAGTATCTCGCCACCGCGTACGCTCGAGTTGGACGCACCGAGGACGCCGTGGCGCACTTCACCCGCGCGATGGCGATCCCGGCATCTCGTGACTTCGCGTTGCGGGGATTGACCCGGGTGATGGCCAGCGTCGAAGGCGAGGTACCGCGATCGGAGTGGATCGCGCCGGAGGCTGCGATCCGCGAAGCCTCCCGGCTTGCGCCGCTCGGCGTGCCAGGGGCCTTCATCGTCACCGTGGTCGCCAGCGGCGCCCAGGGAGGCACGATCTTCCTGAATTCGCACCCCAATTATCGTGACCCGGGCAACTTGACGGTCGCTCTGCAGCCCGACGCCGTCGCTGGCCTGACGCAGCGGATGGGTGCGGACCCGCGGTCGGCCCTGGCAGCGAAGACCGTCCTCGTGCTGGGTGTGGTCCGGCGTGTGCCGATTTACCTGACGGCGCCCGACGCAGCGGCTACTCCGGCCTACTACCAGACCCACGTCGAGGTGATCGATGCAGCTCAGCTGCGGATCGTCGCGCCGTAGCCAGGCGCAGGGTGGCGAGGCGTAAACGCTTGCCCGACCCGCTCTACTCCAGTTTCGAAAGCACTGCCGGGCCCGCCACCATCACCCAGCTCACCAGGCACCAGAGCAGCGCGAGGAACACCGCGGCGCTGCCCAGGTCCTTGGCGCGGCCCGACAGGCGGTGATGGTCGAAGGAAATGCGATCGATGGCCGCCTCGATGCTGGAGTTCACCAGTTCCACGATCAACACCAGCATCACCGATCCGATCAGGGTGACGGTTTCCAGCGCGGGAAGATCGAGGATCACGGCGAGCGGAATCAACACCGCGGCGCCGATCAGTTCCTGGCGGAAGGCGCTTTCCACCCGCACGGCCTGGCGCAGGCCGCGCAGCGAGTAGCGCAATGCATTGAGCAGCCGCCCGGGCCCACCGAGACTCTTGTAGGGGCTCTCGGGCGGCGCCGGGCGCGGCGGCGAACCCTCCGCGCCATTCACGAGGCCGCCTGCTCCCGGCCGGGGCGGTGCCGGTTCGGCGCGAACGCGAATTCACCCGGCCCCACGTTGAAGGGATGCAGGTGGTGAAGGAACTGCCGCGTACTGGCTTCCCAGGAGAACTTCTCCGCGTGTCGGCGGGCGACGGCGCGCGGGATCTTCAGCGCGCGCATCGCGGCCTGGCGCAGGTCCTCGTCGAGCGCACCGGCGGGCGAGTCGCCGATCACGTCCACCGGCCCGGTGACCGGAAAGGCCGCGACCGGGCAACCACAAGCCATGGCCTCGAGCAGCACCAGCCCGAAGGTGTCGGTGCGGCTCGGGAACACGAACACGTCGGCGGCGTTGTACAGCGCCGCCAGTTGCTGCTGGTCGAGCACGCCGGTGAAGCGCACCTCGGGATAGTCGGCGCGCAACTTCGCCAGCGCCGGCCCGTCTCCCGCCACCCACTTGCTGCCGGGCAGGGACAGGCGCAGGAAAGCCTCGAGGTTCTTCTCCACCGCCACGCGCCCGACGCAGAGGAAGATCGGCCGGGTCAGGTCATGCGGCATCGCCGGCCCGGGCTTGAAGATGTCCAGATCCACGCCGCGGGACCACAGCACCACCTTGTCCGACGGGAAGCCGTGCGCAAGCAGGTCGCGCCGCACCACCTCGGTCGGCACCATCACCGCCTCGGCCCAGCCATGGAACCAGCGCAGGAACCGGTAGGTCACCGACAGCGGCAACCGCGTGCGGGCGTGCACGTACTCCGGGAAGCGCGTGTGGTACGCGGTGGTGTAGGGCAGGCCATGGCGCAACGCGTAGGCGCGCGCCGCCAGCCCCAACGGTCCTTCGGTGGCAATGTGGATCGCCTGCGGGTCGAATTCGCGCATGCGGCGAGCGACGCCGCGCCCCGGGAACAGCGAGAGGCGGATGTCCGGGTAGGTCGGGCAGGGCACGGTGCGGAATTCGAGCGGCGTCAGCAGGTCCACTTCGTGGCCCATGCGTTCGAGTTCGCGACGCGTGGACTTGAGCGTGCGCACCACGCCGTTGACCTGCGGCTCCCAGGCGTCGGTGACGATCATGATCCTCATGCGACGCTCGCCCCGGAGCTCGCCGCGACGGCGGTTTCGCCGCGGCGTATCTCCTTCCATTCCACCAGCCGAAGTTCGCCGCTGTGGTCTTCGACCAGCGCGGTCAGGCTCTCCACCCAGTCCCCGTCGTTGCAATAGAGCATGCCGTCGACCATGCGAATCTCCGCCTTGTGGATGTGCCCGCAGACGACGCCGTCGAGGCCGCGTTCGCGCGCCTCCCGCGCCAGCGCCAGTTCGAAGTCCGTAATGAAGGCCACGGCCTTCTTGGCCTTGTGCTTGAGGTACTGCGACAGCGACCAGTAGCCGAAGCCAAGCCGCGCCCGGGCTCGATTGAACCAGTGGTTCATCGACAGGATCAGCGTGTAGAGCTGGTCGCCCACCAGGGCGAGCCAGCGCGCCTGCTGGATGACGCCGTCGAACAGGTCGCCGTGGGTGACGAGCAAGCGGCGGCCATCGGCGGTGCGGTGGATGATCTCATCCACCAGTTCGATGCCGCCGAAGGCGTGGTCGAGGTAGCCGCGCGCGAACTCGTCATGGTTGCCGGGGATGTAGACGACCCGCGTGCCCTTGCGCGCCTTGCGCAGGATCTTCTGCACCACGTCGTTGTGCGCCTGCGGCCAGTGCCAGCCCTTGCGCAGGCGCCAGCCGTCGAGGATGTCGCCGACCAGGTACAGCGTGTCGGACTCGTTCCACTTCAGGAAGTCGAGCAGGAAGTCCGCCTTGCAGCCCGGCGTGCCCAGGTGGATGTCGGAGATCCAGATGGTGCGGTGCCGTTCCGCCGGCGGGTCCTCGACCTCGAAGGCCAGCGGCGGCGAAGGCAGGGTGGCGCTCGGCAGGAACAGAGGGGCGTTCATGGCGGGCCCATGAGGCCACGCCAAGATGACAGTGTCGTGATGCGATACGCTCTGTCCACCTTGGGAGGGCTTCGATGGCTGTCATGCAACCGTCACCCGCGCGCGGCGAGGACCGACTGGCTGTCGTTGATGCGCTGCGCGGCTTCGCGCTGTTCGGCATCCTGCTCGCCAACGTCCTGTACTGGTCGGGCTGGGGCATGGTGACGGACGCCCAGCGCCTGCAATGGGCCGGGCCGATCGTGGATCAGTGGCAGTACCGTTTCCACCACCTGCTGGTGGACGGCAAGTTCTACACGCTGTTCTCCTTCCTGTTCGGCGCTGGCTTCGCGTTGCAGCTCGAGCGCTTGCTGCGGCGCGGGCAGGACGGCCTGCGGATCTACCGGCGTCGGGTGCTGGTGCTGCTGGGCATCGGCCTGGTGCATTCCTTCCTGCTGTGGGACGGCGACATCCTGACCCTGTATGCCCTGTTGGGACTGGTGCTTCCGGTCTTCCATCGCTGGAGCACGCGCGGGCTCGTGCTCGGCGGCCTGGCGCTGGTGTTCGTGGTGCCGATGGTCGGTGTCGCCGCGTTCGCCTGGCGCGGCTGGGCGCCGCAGAACGCCTTCTACGAACTGAGCATCCGGATCGCCGAAGCCTTTGGCGTGAACCCGGCAGCGGACCAGGTGCTGGCCTGGATGCAGGCCGAAGACCCGCGGTCGTGGGCGGCGTGGGTGGCGAGTGGCCCGGCCTACAGCTGGGGCCTGCGGATCGAAGCCTGGCGTATTCCCAAGGTGCTGGGGATCATGATGATCGGCATGGCGGCGGGACGCGGTTTGGCCGAAGGCACGCTCCTGGCCAACCGCGTGCTGCTCAAGCGCGTCTTGCTGGTCGGAGTGCTCGTCGGGCTGCCGTGTTCGCTCGCCTATGCGCTGCAGCGCGGGCAGACGCAATCGAGTGCGTCGTCGCTGCTCGGCACGGTGCCGCTGGCGATGGCTTACGCAGCGGGTTTCGCGCTCGCATGGCCCTACCTCTCACGCTGGCTGCGTCTGTTCGCCGCGCCCGGGCGCATGGCGCTGACCAACTACCTGACGCACTCGGTGCTCGGCGTGCTGCTGTTCTATGGCGTCGGTCTGGGCTGGGTCGGGCGCCTGCCCGTGTGGGGAATCTACGCGTACGCGGTGGTGCTGTTCGCCGCGCAAGCGGTGTTCTCGCAGTGGTGGCTGGCGCGCCATGCGCAGGGTCCGATGGAAGCCCTGTGGCGGCGTTGGACCTACGGCAGCGACGGCGTGGCCAACCCGCCGACTCCCGCCGTGTAGGCCGCGACGGCGAGGGCGGCGACGATGCAGGACGCACCCACCGCCACGACGGATAGCCTCGCTTTCGCCAATAGCGCGAAGGCGGCCAGCACCACCAGCACGTCCACCTGCCGGCGGATCGTGCCCGTCCACACCGGATCGTAAAGGGCCGCCGCGAGCAGGCCGACGACCACGGCGTTGGCGCCCGCCATCATCCGTGCGGCGCGTGGCTTCGCGGCGAGCGAGCGCCAGAACGGCAAGGCGCCGGCGACCAGCAGCAGGCCAGGCAGGAAGATGGCGAGCAGGGCCACGGCCGCCCCGGTGGCGCCGCCTGCGTCCCCGGTGACACGCTCGCCGAGGAAGGCCGCGACCGCGAACATCGGCCCGGGCACCGCCTGCGCGGCGCCGTAGCCGGCCAGGAAACTGCCCTCGTCGAGCCAGCCCGGCGCCACCACGGTTTCCTGCAGCAAGGGCAGCACCACGTGGCCGCCGCCGAACACCAGCGCGCCGGCCTGGTAGAAACCGCCGGCGACCTGGGCCGGCAAACCCATCCCCGGCGCGAGGAACAAGGCCATGGCAAGCAGCGCCGCGAACGCCAGCAGCAGGCTGGCACCGGTGCGTCGCCCATACGGAAGTTCGAAGACTTCGCCCTGCGCGGCCGATGCGCTTTTCAGCAGCTTGGCGCCGACGAGTGCTCCGCCGAGCACGAGCAGGACCTGCACCCAGGCGCCGTCCCAGGTCAGCACGAGCGCGGCGGCGAGCAAGGCCATCAGGATGCGCGGCCGGTCGGGTGTTAGCGTGCGCGCCATGCTGAGCACGGCCTGCGCGACCACCGCGACGGCGAGCAGCTTGAGCCCATGGATGACGGCGCTGCCCCAGGGCCCGGACAGGTGCTCGCTCGCGCTGGCGAATGCGAACAGCAACAGCGCCGACGGCAAGGTGAAGGCCAGGAACGCGACCATCGCGCCGGCCCAGCCCGCCCGCAGCAGCCCGAGCGCGAAACCCAACTGGCTGCTCGCCGGGCCCGGCAGGAACTGGCACAGGGCCAGCAGTCTCGCGAAGTGGGCATCGTCGATCCAGCGCCTGCGCTCGACGAACTCGCGATGGAAATAGCCCAGGTGCGCGATCGGCCCGCCGAAGGAGGTCAGGCCGAGCTTGAGGAAGGCGCCGGCGACTTCGGCCACGCGGCGCGCCGGACTGTTCATGGCGGGAGTCTACGTCAGGGCTGGACGGTGACGCGCGCCACGACCTTGCGCACCCAGGGTGCGACCAAGGTGACCGCGAGGAATGCGATCGGCCAGGTCTTCAGGCAGCTCATCGTCCATTCGGCGATGAAGCCCTGGTGCAGGCCGCGGGTGGTGGCGAGCACGAAGGCCGACACCAGCGCGACCATGATGGCCGAGAGCAGGGCGCCGAACACGATCGGGGCGTAGCGTGTGGGAATTCGCATGACGAGGTCTCCTTGGATCAGAGGGGGAACCGGCTGAGGGCCCAGCCGGAGGCGTAGAGGCCCAGGCCGAAGATGGCGTGGGTCAGGAAGCTGTGAAGTCGTGCGCGCGCGGGATTCGGCGTCAGCCGCGCGGCCAGGCCAGCGCCCATACCGGGCTGCATGAGCAGGAAGGGCGCCAGCACCGTGGCGACGCCGACCAGCAATGCCGGGCCGGGCTGCGGGTCGCGGAACCACCCGGCGCCCCACAGCAGGGGCAGCAAGGCAGCAAAAGCCACGCCGATCAGGTAATGCGCGATCCAGCCGATCGCCTGTTCGCCGCCGACCGGCGCCGCCGCCGCGATGGAAACGTGCCGGAACCGGCCGCGCGGCATGTGACCCATCCAGCGGCCGACCAGCGCGAAATCCGGCGGCGGCACGCGCAGGAGCCTGCGCCGCGCCCACGACCACAGATCGGTCACGGCGGTGGCGCCGACGCCGGTGAGCAGGGTGCTGCCGATGATGTCCATGGTGATTCCGGTGCTTGCGGCCGAGCGGCCACGGATGCACGATGCCACTTCAAGTCCACTTGAAGTCAAGGGGTTTCGTGCATGGACATCGCCGAGGTCGCAAGGCGCAGCGGCGTGCCCGCCTCGGCGCTGCGCTTCTACGAGGAGAAAGGGCTGATTTCGGCGGTGGGTCGCAGTGGCTTGCGGCGCGTGTTCGAGGCGGACGTGCTCGAGCGCCTGGCGCTGATCGCGCTGGGCCGTTCGGCGGGTTTCACGCTGGAAGAGATCGGGCGCATGTTCGCGGCCGGTCGCCGGCCGCGGATCGACCGCGACATGCTGGCGGCCAAGGCCGAGGAACTCGACGCCACCATCCGCCGCTTGCGCGCCATGCGCAACGGCCTGCGCCACGCGGCGGTGTGCCCGGCGCCCAGCCACCTGGAGTGCCCGACCTTTCGCCGCCTGTTGAAGCTGGAGAGCGCCAAGGCGGGGGAGGCGCGGCTGGCGAAGGCCAGGAAGCGCTGATCCGCGGGTCTTGCAACTCGAGGACGATGTTATAACATAACAGCCATTCCACTCGAGATTTCCCGATGTCGCGTCCCCGCCTGCACCCCCTGGCCCTGGCCGTGTCGCTGTTGCTGAGCTTGCCGGCGCATGCGCAGGCTATTCCCGAGTCTCCGCCCGAGCCGGCGACGCCGACGCCCGACACGCAGGCGCATCCGCGCGAGACCACGCTCGAGGCGGTGAAGGTCACCGGTGTTCCACTGGGCCAGGCCGCGGACGAGATCGTCGCGCCCGTGGCCGTGCTGGCCGGCGAAGAGCTCGATGCGCGCAAGGCGAACACGCTGGGCGAGACCGTGTCGTCCGTTCCGGGCGTGACCACCAGCTACTTCGGCCCGGGCGTCGGACGTCCGGTGATCCGCGGCCTCGACGGTCCGCGCGTCGCGGTGCTTAGTGACGGCCTGGGTACCGACGACGTCTCCAACGTCAGCCAGGACCACGCGGTCACCATCGAGCCCTTCCTCGCCAACCAGATCGAGGTGCTGAAGGGACCGTCCACTTTGCTTTACGGCTCCGGCGCCATCGGCGGCGTGGTGAACGCGGTGGACGGACGTATCCATGAGTTCGCGCCGGGGGAGGCCCTGTCCGGGCGCGCGGAGCTGCGACACGACGCCGGTTCGTCCGGCAACACCGGCATGATGCGGGTGGACGCGGCATCCGACCGTTTCGTGCTGCATGCGGACGCGGTGTATCGAAGCAATGGCGACGTGGACCTGCCGGATGGCGAGCTCGCCAACAGCGCCGTGGATACGCGCGCCGGGGCCCTGGCCGGATCGGTCTTCGGCGACTGGGGTTTCGCCGGCTTGTCGGTTGCGCGCTACCTCAACGACTATGGCAATCCTGCCGAGCCGGGCGATCCGGACGAAGGCGAGCCGCCGGTCACCATCGGCATGGCGCAGACACGCTACGACTTCAAGGCGGGACTGACGAAGCCGGTATCGGGTATCCAAAGCGTGAAACTCAGCCTCGGCCATACCAACTACGCGCACACCGAATTCGAGGGCGACGAGGTCGGCACGCGCTTCGTCAGCGAAGGCCAGCAGCTGCGCCTGGAGGCCACGCACTCGCGCGTGGGACCCTGGCAGGGCGCGTTCGGCGTGCAGGCGGGGCGCAAGGACTTCGCGGCCATCGGCGAGGAGGCTTTCGTGCCCTCCACGCGCAGCCGCAACCTCGGCGTGTTCCTGGTGGAGCAGGCGGAGTGGGATGCGCTCAAGCTGGAACTGGGCGCGCGCGGCGACCGCCAGTCCAGTACGCCTGACGGTGGTGCGGAGCGATCGTTCTCGCTGCTGGGCCTGTCCGCGGGCCTGCGCTGGCAAGTCGACGAGCAGTGGCACCTGTCCCTGAACCTGGACCGCGCCCAGCGCGCTCCCGCCGAGGAAGAACTGTTCTCCGACGGGCCACACCTCGCCACCGCGACCTACGAAGTCGGCGACGCCGACCTGGGTCGCGAAACCTCGCGCCAGGCCGAGATCGGCCTGCATTACCACAGCGACCGTTTCGAGGCCGAGCTGTCTGCTTATCGAAATCGATTCGACGACTTCATCTACCTGGCCGACACCGGTCTGCTGGATGCGGAGTCGGAACTGCCGATCCGTACCTGGACGCAATCGGACGCGAGCTTCCGCGGTTTCGAGGGCGAGGCCACGTTCCACGTGATCGACGACGAGCGCGGTCGCGTCGACCTGCGCCTCTACGGCGACCGCGTCAGCGCGCGTCGCAACGACGGCGCGCGGCTGCCGCGCATTCCTGCCGCCCGCGTGGGCGCCGAACTGAGCTGGCGCGGCAACACGTGGCGGGGCGCCGTGGGCGTGGTTCGGACCTCGGCGCAGGACGACGTGGCCGAATTCGAAAGCGAAACGGGCGGCTACACCCTGGTCAATGCCAACCTGACCTACACGCTGTCCACCACCGACACCGCCAGCTGGGAAGCCTTCGTGCAAGGCAACAACCTGAGCAACCAGGACGCGCGGCTGGCCACCTCGGTGGTCAAGGAGCTGGTCCCGTTGCCCGGCCGCAACCTCAGCCTCGGACTGCGGGTGTTCTTCTAGCCGATCCGGTGACAGCGGCCGCGGCCGGGCGCACCATGCGGCGTCCGGAACCGCCGGATCCCACGGGAGACGCCCCATGCGCACGATGTCCCGACTCGCGACCGCGAGCCTGCTCTGCCTGATCGCAAGCCCGAGCCTCGCCGCCCATCACGGCGACTCGGTGCAGGATTGCTGGAAGCCGGCTTTCGAGGCGGCCGATGCGAACGCCGTCGCCGCCTGCTACGCCGAGGATGCCGTGCTCTGGTTGCCGGGTGCGCCGAAGATGCAGGGCCGCGAGGCGATCCGCGCGGGCTATGCCGACTTCTTCGGCCACTTCAGCATCAAGCGCATGACGCTGACCGAAGCCGGCTCGATCGCGGGCGGCGAGCACGTCACCGCCTGGGGCTCGTTCGAACTGGTGATGGTGTCGAAGGCCGATGGCAGCGAGGTCACGCAGGTGGGGCGCTACACCGATGTCTCGCGCCAGGTGGACGGGCACTGGGTGTACGTGGTCGACCACGCCTCCGACGACCCGCCGGCCGCAGCCGATGCCGAGGCCGACGCCGCTCCTGCGGATTGAGCGGGACTATTCGCCTAGCGCGGCGTAGCGATAGAGCGCGTAGCGGTAGGTCAGCGCCTTGCGGATCGCCTCGGCGACCGGCTCATGGAGGGCCGGATCCCAGGCGGTCCAGCGGGTGACGAAGGCCTCGGCCTTGTCGCGGTCGCCGCCCGCCTGCAGGGCCAGCACCTCGGCCAGCAGCGTACGCACCGCTTCCGGATACTTCGCGTAGTCGATGCGCATGCGCTGGCTGGCCGGATCGAACATCAGCGCGCCGCGGTCCAGGAACCAGTTCCACTGCATCAGCTGCATGGTGTTGTAGGGCTGGTCGCGCCGCGGCTTGTTCCGCTGCAGCACGCGCAGGATGCCGGAGGCGTACACCGCCTTCGCCTGCGCGGGCGTGTAGTAGCCGCTGGCCTGCAGCGCCGGCACGGCGTTGAGCGACACCAGGTCCGACTTCATTTCCTCGAACAGGTCGGCGCTATCCTGCAGCGCCGCATCCACCTCGCGACCGTCGGCGGTGCGATCCACCCCGAGGTAATGGCCGATCTCGTGCCAGAGCGTGCGCTGCACGCTGCCCTCGGGATCGAAGTCGCCGTGCTGGGCGGGCACGATGGCTGCGCGCCAGGTGGCGCCGGCCTGGCCGCCGCTTTCCGGATGCCGGATCAGGTTGTCGCGCATCATGATGACGCGGCCGTAGCGGCGCGAATGGTCGGCGTCGTTGGGCAGGATGGTGGCGGTGTTGCCGCCGCGCGACTGGCCGAAATCGGCGACGACGTCGTACACGCCGACCGGGATCTGCTCGCGGACCTTGCGTTCGAACGTGAAGGGCAGCGCGTCGTGGATCGCCTGCAGGCCGCCCAGCGCCTTGCCGACCGCGTCCGACTCCGCGTCGCGGCGCAGCAGCACCGTCAGCGACCAGAACGCGCGCACGCCCAGCAGTTCGTCGTCGTAGGTTTCGTAGGCGCCGATCTGCGCGTTGAGCCGGTCGAAGCGCCCGGTCACCCAGGCGGCGTCGCCGGCTTCGTAATCGTCGCTGAGCAGGTCGCGGGCGCGGGCGCGCAGGTAGCCGGCGAAGTCCGCATCCTCGGCGGCGACGGCATCGGCGGCGGCGTTGAGGTGCGCGTAGATTGCCAGCGTCTCCTCCGGCCACGCCACCGAGTACGGCAGGGCGTAGAGGGCGCCCGACGCGGGACGCATCGCCGCCAGGCGCGCACGCAGGCCGGGGTGAAGCAAGTCGAGCGCGGGGTGGCGCTCCAGTGTGGCGAGGTCCTCGGCGAGTTGCGCGGCGTCGGCGCGGCGCACCACGCTGAGCGGATCCAGCAATGCATCGCGCTGGTCCGGATGCGCCGCGAGGAAGGCATCGAAGTCCGCGCGGGTCAGGCCGTCGGGATAGACGCCCTTGCCGGGCTGGACCGCGGCGACGGGGACGAAGGGCTGGCGCTGGTTGTCCAGCGTGGTGGCGATCGGGCCCTTGAACAGGCGGAACAACTGGCGATATTCCTCGCGCGCGGGACCGGCCGGCATGGCGTCGATCATCGCCCGCGCATCGGCGGCCTGCGGATGCGTCTGGCGCTCGTAGAGCGACTGCACGATTTCGCCTGCCTTCAACAGGTGGTCCACGGCGGCGCGCTCGCCGGGGCGCAGGCCCGACAGGTCCGGAGCCAGCCGCAAGGTGCGCGTCTGGTCGAGCACGGCGCGGCGTTGCTCGGCGCTCCAGGCGTCCGGCTTGGCCGCCGGCGCCGGGGACTGCGCGGCAGCAACGCTTGCCGACAGCAGGGCGGAGGCGAGGGTGCCGAGGAACAGCGAGCGTGTGCGTGCGTGGTTCATCGAGGGGATTCCTGGCGTGGTTCCGCCGGATATCCTAACGGCTTGTAACGCGACGCGCCCCCGGGCGTACTGTCTGGCATGACCGCATCGCAGACCTTCGCGCAGATCTATCGGCAGCACGCTCCGGCGGTCTTCGGTCTCGCCCTGCTGCTCTGCGGCAACCGCAGCGACGCCGAGGACCTGACCTCGGAGGCCTTCGCGCGCGCCTTCGCCAGTGGCGGCGCCATTGCGCAGGCCTCGGCGCGCAGCTACCTGTACGCGATCGTGCGCAACCTGGTGGCTTCGCAACGGCGGCGTCCCGCGGTCGAGGTCGCAGGCGTGGACGAGGTCGACGACCACGCCGATGTCGAGCCCGGCCCGGAAGAGATCGCGCACATCCGCCAGCACCTCGCGCGGACCGGCAGCGGGCTGGCGAAGCTGCGCGAGGGCGAGCGCCAGGTGCTGGTGCTCAGCGCCCTGCACGGCATGGGCGCCCACGAGATCGCCGATGCGCTCGGCCTGAGCGTCGGCAACGTCCGCGTGCGCCTGCACCGCGCGCGCCAGAACCTTCAACTGCAACTGGAGAACGCCGATGAGCGTCCATGAAAACGTGGTGATCGACCTGCTGGCCCTGGTGCGTTCGGGCCAGGCCAGCGCGGAGAGCCGGCGGCTGGTCGAGGACTGGATGGCGGCCCATCCGGAGATCGCGCGCTTCGCCGCCGTGGATGCGCCCCCGGATCCGGCGCTGGAACTGCGTGCGCTCGAGCAGGCGCGCAAGTCGCTGCGCCGCGCTTCGTGGGAGAAGGCCTTCGCGCTGTTCTTCACCGCGCTGCCCTTCAGCTTCCGCGTGCAGGACGGGCAGTTCGCGTTCCTGTTCGCGGACCAGCCGGGGCTGATCGTAGGGATGGTGGTGACGGCGCTCGCATTCTGGGCGCGCTACTATCGGTTCAGTCGCCGCGCCTGCTGAGTGGCGCGGCTCAGCGGCCGCCTCCGCCGCCGCCGCCGCCGCCGCCACCGGAAAAACCGCCGCCGCCTCCGCCGGAACTCGAACCCGGCGGCGTGGCCGAGGCGGAGATCTGCGAATTCAGGGTGCTGCCCAGTGACTGGCCGAGGCTGGCGAGGCCCATCCGCGCACCGGTACCACTGCCGTAGTACCAGCTCGGCGTGGCCTCCTGCGCGGCGGCCGCGCCTACCGCTTCGGTGAAGCGTCGAGTCCAGGCTTCTTCGACCTGCAGCGCGAGTGCGTAGGGCAAGAGCATCTCGTAGCGCCGCGCATCGAGTGTGGGTGCTTCACCGGGACCGCGCAGGCTCGCTAGCTCATCGCGTTCGGCGACGCCGAGGTAGAGCCTGAGGCCTTCGATCTCGTCGAGCTTGCGCCGCCCTTCCGTCGTCGGCGCGCGCAGCAGGAAACCGAAGGCGAAGTGCAACAGCAGTGTCAGCATGCCCATCGCCACCAGGGCGGGGATGCCGCTGCCGCGGGCGACGACCAGCGCGATGGCGCCCACCACCAGCGAGAACACGATGCCCGCGGCAAGGCTGGCGCCGTTGGCGAGGTAGTAGCGCGGTTTCAGGCGCTTGGTGAGCTCGGCGTCGTGCGCCGTCATCGCGGCACGCACGCGGGAGGCCTGGCTGTTCTTGAGCTCGACCTCGTCGCCCTCCTTGAACAGGTTCGCGGCCAGCACCGCCTGCGCGGGCCGCAGGTTGGCGGCGCTGGCGCCGGGCACGCGCTCGAGCCGCCAGTGCTTGCCTTCCTGGTGGATCAGCAGGTAGCCGCGCACCGCCATGTCCACCACGTCGGCGGTGAAGCACAGAGTGTCGCCCCAGGACCGGGTGAGCCGGCGCACCTCGGCGGGCGAGAAGTCGGCCGGCGGTTCGTAACGCGGGAAGATCGACCCCGAAGGCGGATCGCGCCCGACCAGGAACCAGCGCCACAGGTAGAAAGCCAGCAACAAGGCGAAGCCGCCGAGGGCCACGAGTGCGCCACGGTTGTCGCGCAGGAACCACTGCCATTTCTGCGTCGCGGTGGGCGCGGCGATCACGCCCTTCGGAAAGCCGACGACGATCGTCAGGTTCTCGCCGGCGCCGAACGGACGCGTGGTCCGGAACACGGCGACGCCGGGTTGCGGCGAGGCCGCCCGGTAGTCCAGTCCCTGGCCCTTGTTGCTGCCGGTGTAGGCCTCCAGCTGCAATTTCCCCGAAGGCACCGGTTCCGGAAGCGTGACCGTGGCCTGCACCGCGTCGATCGGGAACTCCCAGCCCAGGCCGGTGACGTTCCAGTACAGCTCGTCGTGGTCCTCGAAGAAGCCCAGCTGGCGGTTGGTGCGATAGCGGATCGAGTAGGTGTAGGTCGCCGGCGTCGGCAGCAGGTCGTCGTTGCCGGTATTGACGCGCACGCCGTTGCGGCGTCGCTCGGTGAACCAGGGTTCCGGGCGGCCGTCGCGCTCCACGCCCAGCACCTCGAAACCGACGACGACGCGGTTGCCGAAGCGGTCGCGGTAGCGGGTCGGGAAGTCGCGATAGATGCCGCGCCGGATGCTCGTGCCCTCGGCGCGCACGGTGATGGTCTCGGTGACTTCCATGCTGCCGTCGGCCTGCACGGCGAGCAGGCTGTCGTAGCCCAGGATGCGCTCGTCCGCACGGGCCGGGGTGGCGGTGGCGAAGCCGGCAAGAAGCAAGCACGCAATCGCGAGCAGGCGCATCATCGGTCGAGCTCCAGCGCAGGGGTGACGCGGGCCTCGTCGCCTGCCTCGAAGAACTCCGCCTCGCGAAAGCCGAAGGTCCGCGCCACCAGCAGGTCGGGGAAGCGCTGCACGCCGTCGTTGAGCGCGCGCACCGCGCCGTTGTAGAAGCGCCGCGCGTATTGCAGGTGGTCCTCGACGTCCACCAGGTCGC
>CAMPGW010000001.1 GCA_946885735.1 uncultured Gammaproteobacteria bacterium | reverse complement strand
CTGGGTTGGTGGCTGCTGTGGTCGCAACCGGTGGCCTTCATCGGGGTGGCGCTGGCGCCCTGCGACGTGGGCTGCCCGGTGGGTGGCTCGCCGACGCAGGTAATCCACGATGTCCTGGGCGTCACCACCTATTTCGCCGGTGCGCTCGGCATTTCCCTGGTGTCCTTCGCGCCCGCGCTGCGGGACCACGCGACGGTGCGGCACGTGTTGCGCTTCGCCGCGCTCGCATTCATCGTCCTGTTCGTGTCCATGCTCAGCCCTGCAGTCGCTGAGATGCGCGGCTTGCTGCAGCGATCGGCCGACGGATTGCTTGCGGCATGCCTGCTTGCGATTGCCTTTCGCGTGCTGCAATTTCCGCATTGCCGATCCGCCGGTTGAGCCGACGCGACGCGGCGCCGATAATCGGGAAACCATGGATGGCCGCCGCGACGGCCGCGGAGCTGCGCACATGGACTCCCTGTTCTTCAACGGATGGAACGGCCTGCTGCGAACCCTGGTGATCGGGGTGTTCGCCTATGCCGCGCTGGTCGGCCTGTTGCGCCTGTCCGGCAAGCGCACGCTCTCGAAGATGAACGCGTTCGACCTGGTGGTCACGGTGGCGCTGGGCTCGACGCTTGCAACCGTCCTGCTCTCCAAGGACGTGGCGCTGCTGGAGGGCGTGCTGGCGTTCGCGGTGCTGATCGGCCTGCAGTTCCTGGTGACCTGGTCGAGCGTGCGGGCGCGCTGGGTGCGACGCGTCGTCACCGGCGAGCCCGCGTTGCTGCTGTTGCGTGGCGAATTCCTGCAAGCGGCGCTCAGGCGATCGCGGGTTACAGAAGATGAGGTGCGCGCCGCGGTGCGTGCCGCGGGCTATGCCTCGCTCGCCGAAGCCGATGCGGTGGTGCTGGAGACCGACGGGTCCATGACTGTCGTGGCCACCCACTCCGGACCGGGCGACCGGTCCAGCCTCGACGGCGTGCATCGGCCCGGCTGATCGCACGGCGGCCCGGTGTCGCGGATTTCCGTGCCGCATTGCAGCGGATCGCCGATGCGCTGCTCGCCGCGGCGGTGCTCACCATCGCCTTCCGCCTGTTGGCCGCCGTGGGGATGGCCCGGCTTGCCGGCGCTAAAGGTTTTCCCACGGGATTTTCGGCTCGCACCGGTATCACCGTCATGGAACACTCGTCGAATCTGACGGAGGGCGACTCATGGCGGAAGAGCAGGACGGAATCTCCCCATCGGCAAGCACGGCAGCGGCCGCGCGCCGCCTCGTCATCAAGACAGGACTGCGCTCGGTGCTGTGGTTCGCCCTGGCCTGGGCGGCGGCGCAGGCGTGGCCGGGCGCGCGCTGGCCCTGGGTGGTCGCCTTCGCGTTCGTCGCGATCGGCCTCGGCTTCGCCTCGTGGATGTGGCTGCTGGCGCGAAAGCTGCAGCGACTCGAGGCCGCCGCCTCGGACGGTGAAAGCGGGCCGGAGCAAGACTGGGACCCCGAGCAGTTCATCTACATCCGCATTCCCGACGACATCGGGCCGGCGGAACGGGGAGTGCGGTTCGAGGAGCCGATCGACGAGGCCCTGGGGGTCGCGGACCTCGGTCACGTGTCAGGCGGCGGGTCGCTGCTGGGCCAGGAACGGCCGGACGGGTCGCGACCGATCGAGCACTGCGGCATCGACGTGGATACCCTCGACCGCGACCGGGCGCTGGAGGTACTGCGCGGCCTGCTTCCCGGGCTCGGCTGCCCACCCGGCACCGATCTGGAGTACACCAGCCAGGGCCAGACGCTTCGGGACCGATACGTTTCGCCGTTGTGGGTGATCGGGGAGGCCCGGACCGAGCTGCACCCGGGCCTGGAGGTTTGAGTCGCTGCATCGGGCTCCGTGGCCCGGCGAGCCTGCATTAATCCACGACCGGCGGCGCGGCGGCAGAATGGCAAGACCGGCGGGATGCCGCGTCCAGCGAGGCTGCCATGGATGGCATGCACGGCAATTCGAAGATGGGATGGGGCCGATTCTTCGCGATGATCGCGACCTCCACGGCCATCATGTTCGTACTCATGTACCAGCTGGTCTACGCCCAGGACCACCTGTTCTTCAGCCTCAACCGGCTGCTGGCGTCGCTGGCCATGGGCTGCATCATGGCGCTGGTGATGCTCGGATTCATGTGGAAGATGTACGCAGGACAGCGTACCAGGCTGGCGGTGGCCGGCTTCGCGACCCTCGGCGCCATCGCCTTGCTGGCGATGAACCGCAACCAGACCCTGGTGGACGACACCGCCTTCATGCGGGCGATGATCCCGCACCACTCCATCGCCATCAACAACTCGCGCAAGGCCACGATCAGCGATCCGCGCGTGCGTCGCCTGGCCGACAAGATCATCGAGTCGCAGGTCAGCGAGATCGAACAGATGCGAGCGCTGATCGACGACATCGAACGCAACGGCCGCCGGGGGGAGACACCTCTCCCCGCCCGAGACACGTCCATCACGCCCGCGATGCAGCGTGAGATCGACCAGGCGGTGCGTTAGGGCCCCGCCATCCAGGCCTCGATCTCGGCCACCGTGCGCGGCGCGGCGGCGCTGAGGTTCTTCGGCGCGCCGGCGGTGATCAGGATGTCGTCCTCGATGCGCACGCCGATGTCGGCGTACTTCGCGAGCGCGGCATCGATGCCGGCCTTCTCCGCCGCCGACAGCGCCTGGTAGGCCGGGTTGGCCTTCACGTCGGTCGGGCGCACGTAGACGCCCGGCTCGTTGGTGATGATGCGGCCCGGCTCGAGCTTGCGGGTGCGGTCGCTGACGTCGTGCACGCGCAGGCCCAGCTCGTGGCCGAGGCCGTGGATGAAGTACATGCGCACCTGGTCGCGCTCGTTCTTGCTGACCAGGCCGAGCTTGAGCAGGTCCTCGCCGAGGATCCGGATCGCCGCCTCGTGGACGTCGCTCATGGCGGCGCCGGGCACCATCATGGCGATGGTCTCGTCCTGCGCGCGCAGCACGGCCTCGTAGATGGCGCGCTGCTCGGGCGAGAAGCGGCCCGACTGCGGGTAGGTGCGGGTGACGTCGGCGGCGTAACCGTCCACCTCGGCGCCGATGTCGGTGAGCATCAGGCTGCCGGCCGGGATCGGGTCGTTGTTGGTCTCGTAGTGCAGCGTGGTGGCGTTGCGGCCCGAGGCGACGATGGACGGGAAGGACGGGCAGCAGGCGCCGCCGTCGCGGAAGGCGTGTTCGATGGTGGCCTGCACCTGGTACTCGTGGGTGGCGCTGCGCACGCGGCGCATCGCCGCCTTCTGCGCGGCGACGGTGACGTCGATGGCGCGCTGCACGGTGGCGATCTCGCCGGCGTCCTTGACCATGCGCATGCCGACCAGCAGCGGCCAGGCGTCACGGAACTGCAGTTCCGGGTAGGCGTCACGGAGCTCGCGCTGCAGGCGCTGCTCGGCGGAAGGATCGCCGCCGAGGTTGCGCGACTCCAGCAGCATCCACACCTGCGCCTTGCCGTTGCGCACTCTCTCGCACCAGGCCGGCAGGCCGGGGCCGCCGAGGCTGCGGTAGGTGCGCGAATCGCCCCAGCTGCCGCATTCCATCGCCGCCCGCAGGAAGCCGCGGAAGCGCGACGAGGACACCACTTCCTTCACGCCCGTCGCCTTCGAGACTTCGTCGCGCGTGGGGATGCGCCCGGTCCAGACTTCCTGGGCCGGATTGGAGTCGCGGGTGAATACGATCTCGCGATGCGCGTTTTCACCGGGCACGAGCACCAGGCTGGTCTCCGGTTCGTGCTGGCCGGTGAGGTACAGCAGGCTGTCCTCCTGGCGGAAGGGATAGAAGACGTCGCCGTTGCGCTGCTTGGGCTCGGGCGACACCACGATCAGCATCGCGTCGGGTCCGATGCGCCGCATGAGTTCGGCGCGGCGCGCCGCGTAGTCGGGCGCGGCCGCGGCCACCGCGGGCAGGAGGGCGAGCAGGCAGGTCAGCAGACGGGCGGTGCGGCGCATTCGGCGGTTCCTTGGAGGACGGTCGGCGGGCGGGCGGAAGCCGCAGCTTACCGGAGGCAGGGCCGCCAGTCCCGGCGGTGCGCCCCGCCCCGTCACAGTGGTGACTTCCGTGAGCCGTGACCCACGGCAACGGCTTGAACCGGCTCAGGGTTTTTCGCGCTGGCGCTCGCCCTGCAGGCGATCGAGCAGGGCTTCGAGCTCGAGCAGTCCCACCGGTTTGACCAGATGGCCGTCGCAGCCGGCCTCGCGCGAGCGCTCGCGGTCGGTCTCCAGGCCCCACCCGGTCAGGGCGACGATCACGATGCGATCCCCGCCCGGAAGCTCGCGGATGCGGCGAGTCGCCTCGTAGCCGTTCATCCGCGGCATCGCCACGTCCATCAGCACCACGTCGGGCGCGAAGTCGCGCGCCTGCTCCACCGCCTCCATGCCGTCGCGGGCGGTGCGTACCTCGCAACCGAGCATGGCCAGAACGCGCGCCAGGCTGGCGGCGGCATCGGCATTGTCGTCGGCCACCAGTATCTTCCCGCTGCGCGCATGCGGCAAGAATGCCCCGAGCGACATCGTCTCGGCCCCACCACCCTGCGGGGCCGAAGCCGGCAGGCGAACCGTGAAGGTGCTGCCCTGCCCCGGGCCTTCGCTGAAGGCATGGACGCTGCCGCCGTGCATCTCCACCAACCCGCGCACCAGCGCCAGGCCGATGCCGAGTCCGCCGCGCGAGCGCTCCAGCGCCGCACCGGCTTGCGAGAACATCTCGAACACGTGCGGCAGCATCGCCGGATCGATGCCGACGCCGTCGTCGCTGACGCTGATCACCACCTCATCGCTCTCGCGGGCGCCCTGCAGCACGATGCGCCCGCCCGGGTCGGTGTACTTGGCGCTGTTGGTCAGCAGGTTCGACACCACCTGCGCGAGCCGCGTGATGTCGGCGTCCATCATCACCGGCTCGGCCGGAAGCCGGACCTCGAGGCGGTGCCGTGCGCCCTCGATCAAGGGGCGCGAGGTCTCGATCGCATGCGACACCACTTCCTGCAGAGTCACCTGGGTCCGCCTGAGCTCCATCTTGTTGCGGCTGATCCGCGACACGTCGAGCAGGTCGTCGATCAGGCGCACCATGTGGCCGAGCTGGCGCTGCATCATCGCCTGCGCCTGGCAGACGGTTTCGCGGTCGCCGGGATTGATGCGGATGACCTCCAGGCCGTTGCGGATCGGCGCGAGCGGATTGCGCAGCTCATGGGCGAGCAGTGCGATGAAGTCGTCCTTGTGCTGCTCGGCGCGGCGTGCGGCCTCTTCGGCGAGCTTGCGCTCGGTGACGTCGCGCACCACCTTGCCGTAGCCGCGCAGTTCGCCGTCGTCGTCCCATAGCGCCGTCATCACGCCGTCGCCGAAGAAGCGGCTGCCGTCGCGGCGCTGGTGCCAGCGCTTGTCCTCGGCGCGGCCGTTCTGGCAGGCGCCGAGCATCTCGCGCTCCGGGATCGAGGCGGCACGGTCCTCGGGAGTGAAGAAGAAGTCGGCGCGACGACCGATCACCTCCGACTCGGTCCAGCCCGTGATGCGCTCCGCGCCGCCCAGCCATTCGATCACGCGACCTTCGGGGTCGGTCATGACCATCGCGTAGTCCGATGCGTGGTCGATCAGCAGGCGCAGGCGCTCCTCGCGCTCGCGCAGCGCGGCTTGCGCCTGCAATCGCTCGGTGACGTCGTTGCCCTGCACGAGCACGCCGTATACCTCGCCGTCCGCGTCGTGCAACGGCTGGTAGACGAATTCGACGTGGCGCACCTCCACTTCGGCGCCCGGGGAGTGCTGCAGCATGATCGGCGTTTCCGGCATGCTGATCGGCTCGCCGGTCTGGTAGGCCTGGTCCAGGAGCGACATGAATCCCTGGCCTTGCACCTCGGGAAGCGCTTCGCGCACGGGCTTGCCGAGCACCTGCCTGTGACCGACCAGTTCAAGATAACGGTCGTTGGCGAGTTCGAAGACGTGGTCCGGGCCGGACAGCACCGCCGTGAAGGAGGGCGACCGCTGGAACACCTCCGCGAGGCGGTCGCTGGCGCAATGCTTGGCATCCATGCCGATGGTTTAAGCGTCGCGGCGTGAGGCAAGCCTGAAGATGGCCGCTTCGCGCACCCGCATGCCCGCTGTGCGCTGAACCGCCGGCCGTCCGCGGCGTCCGACGCCCGTCGGCCGGCGATAGCGTGGAAGCCCCTGCCGACAGGAGTTGCCCGCCATGCGCCCCAACGATCCCAACCAGGAAGACCGCCAGAACCCGGGCCTGGCCCACGATGCCGGCCGCCGCGGCGAAGCCGACCACGCCCGCCAGCCGCCCGACGCCGGCGACGGCCACGTTCGCGATGGCGTGCCGGGCGTCGGCCGCGGCCTGGACGAGGACACCGGTTCGCCCACCTCCTCCGGCTTCGGTGTCTAGAATGTCGAAACCGGCCGTCGACCAGGAGTACGACATGCGCTTCATGGTTTTCGTAAAGGCCACCCAGGACTCCGAAGCAGGCCGGATGCCGACCCAGCAGCTGCTGACCGACATGATGGCCTTCAACGAAGAACTGATGAAGGCCGGCGTGATGCTGGGCGGCGACGGCCTCAAGCCGAGCAAGTTCGGTGCGCGGGTGCAGTTCGACGGGCCGAAGCGCAGCGTGGTGGAAGGCCCCTTCGGCGAAACCGGTGAACTGGTCGCCGGCTACTGGATCTGGGAGTGCAAGGACCTGGCCGAGGCGATCGAATGGGGCAAGCGCTGCCCGAACCCGATGTTCGGGCCGTCCGAGATCGAGATCCGGCCCTTCTACGAGGCCGAGGATTTCGGCGCCGAGTTCACGCCGGAACTGCGCGCCCAGGAAGATCGCCTGCGCGAGCACCTGGCCGGCAAGGAAGGCTGAGCTGGCCGACGCGCACCGAGCGCGCCGAGGCCCAGGCGCGAATCCTCACCAGGGCAGTTCGCTGCCGTTGGAGTGCCAGAAGCTGCCGCTGCGATCCAGTCCCAGTCCGTCCACCACGCCCACCAGGCGTTGCGCGGCGACGTCGGGCGTGATGTCGCCGTGGCCGTCCACCATGTCGGTGGCGACGTAACCGGGATGCAGCAGGAACACCGCGATGCCGCGCGGCGCCAGATCCACGGCCAGCGACTTGCCGATCGCGTTCACCGCCGCTTTCGAGGCGCGGTAGCCGTAGTAGCCGCCGGAGCCGTTGTCGGCCATCGAGCCCATGCGGCTGGTGATGATGGCGATCTTCGAGCCCTGTTGCAGGTTGTTGAGCAAGGCGTGCGCGACCCGCAGCGGCCCGATGGCGTTGACCTCGAACTGCTGGCGCAGCGCCTCGAAGCCGTCGGCGTTCATCTTCTCCAGTGAGTCGCGCGCCAGCACGCCGGCATTGAGCCAGAGCTGGTCGATGGCGCGGCCGTCGAGCCGGCGCACCAGCCCCGACAGCGAGGCGTCGTCGGTGACGTCGATGCCCGCCTCGACGCGCGCGCCGCTGGCATCCAGCGCCGCACTGCTGCGGCGGCAGGTTGCGACCACCTCATCGCCACGCGCGCGGAAGTGCTGCACCAGCGCCAGGCCGATACCCCGGTTGGCGCCGGTGATGAGGATCCTTGCCATCGCTACTCCGCCAGGACTTCGCCCGAGCCGCCCATCTCCGCGGGCACGTCCTTCATCTTGGCGACGCCGTCGTGGATGCGCAAGACCGTCTCCTGGTAATGCACGTGCACGCCAGGCGCGAACGGCAAGCTCGGCAGCAGCGCCGCGTACACGTCCACCAGGTCCCACTTGGGATGGTCGGTGAACAGATGGCCGCCGCACTGCTTGCACCACTTGCGATAGCTGCGGTCGGTCTTGTGGTAGGTGCCGATGTGCTCCTCGCCGCGGGTGACCTGCAGCGCCGATGGCGGCCACAGCGAGAAGGCGTTGATCGGGCCGGCCGACCAGTGCCGGCAGGAATCGCAGTGGCAGTAACCCATGGCGACCGGATCCCCGGTCAGGGTGAATTCGACCTCACCGCAGAAACACGAACCCGTATGCGTGCCCATGCTGCTTGCCTCCGGTTTGCCAGACGGCTGGCGCCCTACGATACTCCCGACGGCGCGGGGCGCAATGGGGGAGCGTATGGCGACGGTGGCACGCGGCGGCGAGCGCATGCGCTACTTCCTGTGGGCGGGCGGGGCGGCGATCGCGATCGCGTTCGCCGGCTTCTTCCGCACCTTCCTCTGGCCGAGCGTCCAGGGCACGTTCGAGGGACCGGCGGTCCTGTACGTGCACGGCGCCTTCGTGCTGGGCTGGCTGCTGCTGTTCGCCAGCCAGGCCTGGTGGGTGCATGCGCGGCAGGTGGCGCGGCACCGCCAGCTCGGCATGATGGCCGCCGTCGTCGCGCCCGGCGTGGTGGTGTCCACGATGGCCCTGGGCGTGTTCGCCATGCGGCGCGACCTCGACGCGGGACTCGGCGAAATGGCGACCTCGCAGATGGTCGGCACCTTCGCCTCGTCGCTGGTCTTCTTCGCGCTGGTGGCGGCCGGGCTGGCCTGGCGCCGCCGCCCCGACGTCCACAAGCGGCTGATGCTGCTGGCGACGATCGTCATCCTGTGGCCGGCGTTCTTCCGTTTCCGCCACTATTTTCCCGGCGTCCCACGACCCGACTGGGTGTTCGGCGTCGGTTCGGAAGTCGTTTTCCTCGGCACGGCGATGCTGGCCGATCGCCTCCGGCTCGGGCGCATACACCCGGTGTATTTCTGGGTTGGCCTGCCGGTCATCGCCGAGGCGGCGCTCGAGACCTGGCTTTTCGATGGCGCAGGCTGGCGCATGCTGGCTCACTGGCTGGCAGGACTTTTCCAATGACCCCGCTTGCACGAGCGTTGCCGATGGTCCTGCTGCTGGTCGGCTGCCGCGGCCCGTCCGAGCCAACCGTCGCCGCTGCGGCGCCCGCGCCGGTCGTGGTACCCGCGGCCGATCCCGTCGAAGGCCAGCGCGTGGCGCGCCGGGTCGGCTGCACTGGCTGCCACGGCGAAGACGGCGCGGGCAAGGAGCTGTGGTCGCAGCCGGATCGTTTCACGGTGCGCTCGGCCAACCTCACCGAAAAGCGCGCCCTGTATTCCGACGAGGGCCTGCATGCCCTGCTCGGCGAGGGGCGCACGCACGATGGCCATGCCCCCTTTGGCATGCCCGTGTTCATGCTGCAGCGCATGAGCGTGCGCGAGCGCGGCGACGTGATCGCGTGGATGCGTGCCCTGCCCGCCGTGTCCAATCCGACCTTGCAAACGACCTGGTTGTCGGACGGGGTGAAGCGGCAGATCGACGAGCGCACGCTGCCGGAGGACGACTACCTGCCGGACCCCGGCGTCACCTCGCCGCCGGAACGGCCCACGGAGCCGCTGGCACTGGGCGAGTACCTCGCCATGACCTCCTGCACCGAATGCCACGGCCGCGACCTGCGCGGCTGGGCGCCGGACGATCCGGCGCCGTCGCTGGTCGTGGCCAAGGCTTATTCGCCGGACGCGTTCCGCCGGCTGATGCGCGAGGGCCTGGTGGCCTCCGGCGAGCCTAGCAAGAGCGGCTTCATGACGGCGGTGGCGAAGCAGCGCTTCGCCGGCTTGCACGACGCGGAGATCGACGCGCTCAAGGCCTGGCTGGACGCGCGGGCGCCTTGATCAATTCACCGCCGGACCGGTGGGGGCGACGTAGACCCAACCCTCCGGCGGCGCCAGGGGCCGGCCCGAGCGGTGCAGCAGCAGCTCGATGGCGCGGATCTCCGACCGTGTCGTGCGCAGGTCTTCGAAATAACGGTGCGCCTCGAGCGCATCGCCATCGAGCGATTGATGCGCCGACAGCCACCAGTCGCGCCGTCGCTCGAAGGTCGGATCAATGGCGCCACCCGCGCGCCGCAGCAAGCCGTTTCCGATGCTGCGCTGGACGATGGTCTGCGAGTCGAGCATCAACCCGGCAAGCTCGCGGCAGTGCGCGAGTTCGTCGGGTCCGGCGGCGGGTGTCGCCTTGGCGTCGCAGTGCCTGAACAGGCGCGGGGCCGGGATCAGCGTTGCGGCCGCGAACGCGATCGCCATGGCCGATTCCCGGTTCTCGCGCGCGACCGGGTCGAGCGCCTTCATGCCCGCCTCGTCCTGGAATGCACGCGGAGGCAGCGGATGCCGCCGCAGCAGGTCGGCCCAGGCGGCTACCACGTCAGCGAACGGGTCCTCGTAGCGCGATGCCGCGGCCATCCTCGACAGCACCGAGGACGCGCCTGCCCGATCGCCCTGTGCGAGCGCTCGATCAAGGACCGGCATCCACGCCCGCGCGTTGTCGGGCGTGAGCCGGGCCAGGGCCATCGTGCGAGCCGGGCAGGGATCGCGGGCGTCGCACCCCGCCGACTCCGCCGGTGCGGAAGCCCACAGCCACTGCACCAATCCATCGGCCGGCGCGGCGTCGGCGGCAGCGCGCAGCTGCCGGCCGAGCCGGCCCCGGTCGGCACCCGACCACTTGCCATGCACGTGCAGGGTCGCGACCAGCGCGCGCTCGCGTGGCGACCCGTCGCGCGCGATGCCGGCCCAGTACGTCTGGAGCTCGCTCTCCTGCGCAGAAGCTCCGGCAGGCTCTGCTTGCGCGGGCAGGCCGGTCGCGAGCATCGCCGTCAGAACTACGGACATCCAGGCCATCACCGCCTCCTTCGGGGCACGCTTGCCCCGCACCGCCACGCTACACGTTCCCTGGCGCCGCGACCCTGCCGAAAGGCATGGTCGGCGTTAGGACTTTTCCTACACGACGGACACACTGTCCGCTTTCAAACCGCGCCCGCGTATTGCACCCACGCGACGGCCCGCCGAACTTTCCCGGCCGGCGCCGGTCCATGTGCGGCGAATCGACAGGGGATGACGCATGCGCAGGACGGAGTTCGGCGGGCTGTTGCTTTGGCTCGGCGTGGGAATCGCGGCATCGGGCGCGGCACAGGCCCGGCAGGACTCAGGCGACGCCGAGGCGGACGTCGATGTGTCGGTGCAAGCCGACAAGGCCACCTCGACGATCGCGCCGGTCGTGGTCAGCGGCCTCCAGCCTGGCCCGCGCTTGTGGAAGGTCAGCCGCGACGGCCACGTCATGTGGGTGCTCGGCACGCTCATTCCGCTGCCCAAGGGCATGGACTGGTCGCCGGGCGAGGCGGCGGCACGCCTGCGCGAATCGCGCGCGGTGCTCAGGCCGCCAATCATGGAGCTGGATGCCGACGTCGGCTTCTTTGGCGGCCTCGCCCTGCTGCCGCGGGCGCTGTCGGCGCGCAAGAATCCCGGCGGAAAGACGTTGTCGGAGGTGTTGCCCGCCGATGTCTACGCGCGCTGGCTGCCGCTCAAGCAGCGCTACATCGGTCGCGACCGTGGCGTCGAGAAGTTCCGCCCGGTGGTCGCCGCCGGCGAGCTCTGGTCGGCGGCGATCGTCAAGACCGGGCTGACCACGCGCGATCCGGTCTGGTCGGTGCTGGCCGACATCATCGAGGACACCAAGCCGGACGTGCGCCGGCCGTCCATCACCGTCAAGGTCGAGGACGTGGGCAAGCTGCTCAAGCAGATCAAGTCCTCGTCGCTGGACGATACCGCCTGCTTCGAGCGCACGCTCGCGCGGGTCGAGCAGGACATGGAACCGATGCGGCGCCGCGCCAACGCCTGGGCCGTGGGCGACATCGCCGCGCTGCGTGCGCTGCCGACGATCGATGCCGCGCAGGCCTGCCAGGATGCCTTCCTCAACGCCGCGGTCTTCAAGGGCCGCGGACTCGAGAACCTCGAGCAGCGCGCCGAAGAGCTCTGGCTGGCGGAAGCCGAACGCACGCTCGGCGACACCGCGGTGTCATTCGCGACGCTGCCGATCGCCGAACTGCTGGACGCCGACGGCTACCTGTCCAAGTTGCGCGCACGTGGCTACACGGTGGAGACGCGCGAGTAGCTCAGGCCGGGCGCATCCCCGCCGCCACCATCAGCGCGCGGATCGCCAGTGCCACCGCGCCGAGCGCGGCCACGCTGGCGCACCAGATCAGCAGCAGCCAGCCAAGCCGACGCCAGCGTTCCGACGCCATCAGCCGCGCGCCTCATGCGGCACGCGCATCAGTGGTAGCCGTCCTGCGCGCGGACCTTGCCGCGGAACACCCAATAGCTGAAGGCGGTGTACATCAGGATGATCGGGATGATCAGCAGCGCGCCGACCAGCGCGAAGCCGAGGCTCTGCGGCGGCCCGGCGGCGTCCCAGATCGTGATGTCGGGCGGCAGCACGTTCGGCCACAGGCTGATGCCCAGGCCGCTGTAGCTCAGGAACACCAGCGCCAGCGTGAGCAGGAAGGGCGCGACTTCCGAATCCTCGCGCCGCAGCACGCGCAACAATTGCAGCGTGCACAGGCCGACCAGCACCGGCACCGGCGCGAACCACAGCAGGTTGGGCCAGATGAACCAGCGCTGCGCCACCGCCGGATGCACGTACGGCGTCCACAGGCTGATGATCACGATCACCGCCAGCAAGGCCCACACCCAGTGGCGCGTGCGCGAACGCATCTCCGCCTGCAGCTCGCCGGTGGTCTTCATCACCAGCCAGGTGCTGCCCAGCAGCATGTAGGCCACCACCAGCCCGGCGCCGCAGAACAGCGGGAAGGGCGCGAACCAGTCGAAGGACCCGCCGACGAAGCGCCCGTCGCGAATCGCCAGGCCGTCGATGAAGGCGCCCAGCGTCACGCCCTGGAAGAAGGACGCCGCGAACGAACCCAGCGAGAAACTCCAGTCCCACACCCGGCGCTTGCCGGCCTCGGCCTTGAAGCGGAACTCGAAGGCGACGCCGCGGAAGATCAGACCCGTCAGCATCAGCACCAGCGGCAGGTAGAGGCCGCTCAGCACCACCGCGTAGGCCATCGGGAATGCGGCCAGCAATCCGGCGCCGCCGAGCACCAGCCAGGTCTCGTTGCCGTCCCACACCGGCGCGACGGTGTTCATCATCACGTCGCGGTCGTCCTTGGCCGGGAACCACGGAAACAGCATGCCGATACCAAGGTCGAAGCCGTCCATCACCACGTACATCATGATCGAGAACAGGATGATGACGGCCCATAGCAGCGGCAGGTCTATGCCCATCAGCGCGGCCCTCCATGCAGTGCATCGCCGCCGGGCTGCGGCGGATCGCCCTCGGCGGTGTCGCCTTCCGGCGCGGCCGACAGCGGACGGCTCGGCGTGCGCGGCTGGCCGGGGCCGCCGGGCACGGGTGCGTCGGATTCATCGGTATGCGGACCTTTGCCGATGATGCGCAGCAGGTACACGGTGCCGGCGCCGAACACGGCGACGTACACCACGACGAAGATCGCCATCGTCAATGCAACCGTGGAGGTCGGGTGTGGCGTGACCGCGTCCGCGGTGCGCAACAAGCCGTACACGACCCAGGGCTGGCGCCCGACCTCGGTGGTGATCCAGCCGGCGAGGATGGCGACCAGTCCCGCCGGCCCCATCCACAGGGCAAAACGGTGCAGGCCGCGGCTCGTCGCCAGCCGGCCGCGCCAGCGCACCCACAGCCCGGCGAAACCGAGCGCGATCATCAGCAGGCCGAGCCCGACCATCACCCGGAAACTCCAGAACAGGATCGCCGCCGGCGGCCGGTCTTCCGTCGGGAATTCCTTCAGGCCCGGGAACTGCCCGTCGCGCGAGTGGGTGAGGATGAGGCTGCCGAGTACCGGGATGCCGACGGCGTAGCGCGTTTCCTCCGCGACCATGTCCGGCCAGCCGAACAGCAGCAACGGCAAGGACTCGCCCTCGCGATTCTCCCAATGCCCTTCCATCGCGGCGATCTTCGCCGGCTGGTGCTTGAGCGTATTGAGGCCATGCAGGTCGCCGATCACCGCCTGCACCGGCGCCGCCGCCAGCACCATCCACAAGGCCATGGACCACATCGTGCGCACGGCGGGAGTGTCGCGGCCGCGCAGCAGGTGCCAGCCCGCGCTCGCACCGACCACCAGCGCGGTGGCCAGGAAGGCCGCCACCACCATGTGCGCGAGCCGGTACGGGAAGGACGGATTGAAGATCACCAGCAGCCAGTCCACCGGCACCGCGCGCCCATCGATGATCTCGTGGCCCTGCGGGGTCTGCATCCAGCTGTTGGAAGCGAGGATCCAGGTCGCCGAGATCAAGGTGCCGACCGCGACCGCGCAGGTGGACAGGAAATGCAGGCCGGGCCCGACCCGCTTCATGCCGAACAGCATCACGCCGAGGAAGCCGGCCTCCAGGAAGAAGGCCGTCAGCACCTCGTAGGCGAGCAGCGGGCCGGTGATGCCGCCGGCGAAGGTCGAGAAGCCGCTCCAGTTGGTGCCGAACTGGTAGGCCATCACGATGCCCGACACCACGCCCATGCCGAAGGCGACGGCGAAGACCTTCAGCCAGAAGTGGTAGAGGTCGAGGTAGACGCCCTTGCGCGTCCACAGCCACAGGCCCTCGAGCACGGCCAGGAAACTGGCCAGCCCGATCGTCAGCGCGGGGAAGATGATGTGGAACGAGATCGTGAAGGCGAACTGGATCCGGGCCAGCAGCAGGGCGTCGAACTCGGGCACGCAGGCACTCCTTTTCCGCTGCCTGCAGTTTACTCCCGCCGCCCCGCGCCCGCGTGCGCGCTCATCGCGTCGGCAGGATCTCCAGCACGCGTTCGGGCGGGCGGCCCAGCCGCACGCCCAGCGGCGATTGCACGAACGGCCGTTCGATCAGCACCGGGTGCGCCAGCATGGCGTCGAGCAGGCGCTCCTCGTCCGCTTCCTCGTCCAGGCGAAGCTCGGCGTACAGCGTCTCCTTGCGTCGCATCGCCTCGCGCGGCGACAGGCCGGCCCCGCGCAGCAGCTCGCGCAGGCGCTCGCGTGAAGGCGGCGTGACCAGGTAGTTCACCACGAGCGGCTCGATGCCCGCCTCGCGAATCAGCGCAAGCACGGTGCGCGACGTGCTGCAGCGGGGGTTGTGGTAGATCGTGACGGACATGTCGGAGGCCGGATTGCAAGTGCCGATGGAGGGTGGCCGAAAGGATACCTGCGTCGAGTCGGCGCCGTGGATTAGCCGCTATATTCGCAGGCTGTCGCCGCCCTGAGAACCGACCATGCCCGCCACGCCCGTCCTGCGCCTCGCCATCCTCGCCGCCCTGCTCGGCTCCGCGTTCACCGCCCAGGCCCAGGCGCCGGCGGCCGCCGCGCGTGCCGAGACGCCCTACCTCAGCGAAGGCGATGCCGCGGCGCGTTCCGCGCGCGTGTCCGACGTCGCCTACCAGCTCGACTTCACGCTCACCGGCGGCAAGACCTTCAGCGCCACCAGCCGCATCGACTTCGATCTCGAGGACACCGCCGCACCCCTGACGGTGGACCTGGACAAGGCCACCGTGCTCGGCGTGACGGTGAACGGCAAGCCCGTCGAGGCCGCCTACAACAAGAACTTCCTGACCCTGCCCGCCGCCAGCCTGAAGAAAGGCCGCAACACCGTCGAGGTGCGCTTCGAGCGCGAGCACAGCACCAACGGCGAGGGCCTGCACCGCTACGAGGACAAGGCCGACGGCCGCGTCTACCTGTATTCGCACTTCGAGCCGGCGGCCGCGCACCAGATGTTCGCCGGTTTCGACCAGCCGGACCTGAAGGCCACCTTCGCGCTCACCGTCACCGCGCCGAAGGACTGGACCGTCATCTCCGCCATGCGCGAGAGCAAGGTCGAGGACCGTGGTGAGTCGCGGCGCTGGACCTTCCCGACCTCGCCGAAGCTCAGCCCCTACAACTTCTCGCTGCACGCCGGGCCGTACAAGACCTGGGAGGACACCAGCGGCAAGTACCCGATGCGGCTGTTCGCGCGGCACACGCTGGCGGACAAGGTCGCCCCGCAGGACTGGTTCAAGTACACGAGCCAGGGCCTGGTGTACTTCGACGACTATTTCGGCATCCCCTACCCGTTCAAGAAGTACGACCAGGTGCTGGTGCCGCAGTTCATCTACGGCGCGATGGAGAACGCCGCCGCGGTGACCTTCACCGAAACGCGCTTCACCTCGGCCAGCGCGATGACCGCCGAGCGCCGCCAGGGCCTGAACTCGACGATCCTGCACGAGATGGCGCACCAGTGGTTCGGCGACCTGGTGACGATGAAGTGGTGGAACGGCCTGTGGCTCAACGAGAGCTTCGCCTCCTACATGGGGCAGATGGGCAACGCCGCCTCGGATGAATTCCCGAACCCGTGGCTGAGCTTCTACCGCGCCAAGCAGGGCGCCTACCGCACCGACGACAGCATCACCACGCATCCGATCGAAGTGCCGGTGGCGACGACGCAGAACGCCTTCGACAACATCGACGCGATCACCTACAACAAGGGCGCCGCGGTGCTGCACCAGCTGCGCATGCGCCTGGGCGACGAGCCCTTCCGCCGCGGCGTGCGCGATTACATCACCCGCTTCTCGTACCAGAACGCGACCCTGGACGACTTCATCGGCGCGCTGGCCAAGGCCTCCGGCCAGGACCTCGGCCCGTGGGCGAAGGAATGGCTGTACGAGCCGGGCGTGAACACGCTCAGCGCCGAGTTCGCCTGCAAGGATGGCAAGGTCTCGAGCTTCGCCCTGCTGCAGGGCGCGGCGATCCCGGCCTATCCCACCCTGCGCACGCAGCTGGTGCAGGTGGGCCTGTTCGCCCGCTCCGGCGAGTCGCTGGCCCTGTCGAAGAACGCCAAGGTGACCTACAGCGGCGCCCGCACCGAGGTGCCCGAACTCGTGGGCGAGGCCTGCCCGGACCTGGTCTATCCCAACTACCAGGACTGGGGCTACGCGAAGGTCGAACTCGACCCGGTGAGCTTCGCCACCGCGCGCACGCAGCTGGCCGGCGTGGAGGATCCGATGCTGCGTTCCATGCTTTGGCAGAGCCTGAGCGACGGCCTGACCAGCGGCAAGCTCAGCCTGGACGATTACATCCAGACCGTGCTGGTCAACACGCCGAAGGAGAAGGACTACGCGCTGCTGCGGCAGGCGCTGGGCTACGTCGGACGCGGCGCCGGCTACGCGCGCCGGTTCGCGCCGGGCAGCGCCTTCGAGAAGCGCGTCAGCGCGCAGACCGAGACGATGCTCTGGCAGGGCCTGCAGGACGCCAAGGGCGACCGCGACAAGGCCCTGACCTGGCTGGAGAACTACATCGGCGCGGCCACCAGCCCGCAGGCCCTGCAACGCCTGGCCGACATGCTGGCCGGCAAGCAGGACACCGCCGGCGTGGCGATCGACCAGGAAATGCGCTGGGACATCATCCGCCAGCTCAACGAGTACGACGCGCCGGGCAGCGCGGCGCTGATCGACGCGGAACTCGCCCGCGACGCCAGCGAGAGCGGCCAGCTCAACGCACTTTCGGCGCGCGTGCTGCGGCCGGATCCGGCGGTGAAGGCGAAGTACCTGGCGACCGTGCAGTCGCTCGACGGCAGCGAGCCGTTCTCGCGCCTGCGGGTGATCATGTACAGCCTGTTCCCGGGCAGCCAGCAGGCGCTCGCCGAGGCCAGCGCCGAGCAGCGCTTGCAGACCCTGGCGGCGATCGACGCCAAGGCCGATCCGGTGTTCATGCGCACCTATTCGGGCAGCATGATCCCGTCCGGTTGCACCGCCGAGAGCGTCGCCCGGCTCGAGGCCTTCATCGCCGCCAAGCCGGCGCTGTCGGCCGGCACCCAGCGCGACTTGCTCGGGGCGCACGAGGGCGATGCGCGCTGCCTGGCGATCCGCCAGGCCTTCGAGGCGAGCCCGGCCGGCAAGGCGCGCTGAGGACGCAACCATTCGCCGCGCTTCCGCATCCCAGGAAGGATGCGGAGGCAGGCGATGGGCGAACAGTGGACATTGCGGGCGCCGGCCGACTACCGGTTCGTGGACCTGGGCGACCCGGCGGAGGCCGAATACTGGCTGCTGGTGCTCGACACCAGCCGCCGCACTCTCGAGCAGGCGCTCGCCTGCGTCGGCAATCATGTCGAGGCGGTGCGTGGCTTCCTCGACGCTCGGCGCGGCGGCGGAGGCCCGCCACGCTCGGGCGCCAAGGCCATGCACCTGCCCTGAACGCGGATCCAACTGCCGTTTGACACCGCACGGACCGGCTGGTCATGCTTTGCGCCTGTACCGTCCACCGCGAAGCGATGCCCCTCTCGATCCTCGAACCACCCCAACGCCAGCTCATCGAGGACGCCTGCCTGCGCGCCCTGCGCCTGGAAGGCGATGGCCTGCCCCTCGGCGAGAGCCTGGCCGTCCTGGCCGAAGCCGCCGAGCGCGCTAGCGGACTGGACTGCGTCGCCTCCATCCTCGTGCTCGATGAGGACGGGCTGTTGCGCAACGGCGCATCGCCGCGCCTGCCCCGCGATTACCTGGAAGCCATCGACCGCCTGCGCCCCGATCCGGCGGTGGGCACCTGCGCAGCGGCGGCGGCAACTGGCGAAGTCGTCTTCACCCCCGACTTCCGCGCCGACGACAAGTGGGCCGAGTTGCGCCACCTGCCGCTCGCGCTCGGTTTCGCGGGGGCCTGGAGCCAGCCCATCAAGTCCGCGGACGGGCGCGTCCTCGGCACCTTCGGCACCTATTTCCGCCAATGTCGCGAGCCTTCGCCCGAGGAACGCCGCACGGTGGAGAAACTGGCGAGCGCCGCCTCGCAGCTCATCACCGCGCACAAGGCCTGAGCCCGCCGGCCGATCCGCCTGACGCCGGTCAAGCCCGGTCGGGACGGTCGGCGTAAAATGCCGGTCCATGAACGAAGCTTTGCGACCGCTCGACGAGGCGGCCATCGACGCGCTGCTCGCGCGCTTCTATGGCCGCGTCCGCGACGACGACCTGCTCGGCCCGGTGTTCGCCGCGCATGTGCACGACTGGCCCGCACACCTGCGCACGCTCGGCGATTTCTGGTGCTCGGTCGCGCTGCGCGCCAATCGCTACCGCGGCAATCCCATGGGCGTGCACCGGGCCCTGCAGGGCATCGGTGAGCTCCATTTCCAGCGCTGGCTGGCGCTCTGGCGCGACACCGTCCCGCAGGTGATCGAACCCGAAGGCGCGGCGCGCCTGGTGGGACATGCCGAGCGCATCGGCACCAGCCTGCGGCTGGGCATGGGACTGTTGCCGCGCGGCCGCGACCTGGGCATCCCGATCGTGGAAACGCGCACCGGGAACGCCCGCCCCAGCGGCAGCTGAAGGCGCGCGAATCGCGACGGCGCGCTGGTGGCGCGGCAGTGCTACGGTAACCGCGTCACCGACACGGAGGTCGCGACATGAAGCCTGCCCCGCGCTTGCCCATCGCGCTCGTCTTTAGCCTCGCCATCGGACTCGGCGGCTGCGCCGTCGGCCAGCGGCTGGGCTGGCACGCCACGCCCGCGGATGCGACCGCCAGCGTGCGCGCCAGTTGCGAGGCCGCGACCCGCACGCTCACCGGTCGCGACGACCACGCCACCGCGCTCGACGCCTGCATCGAGGCCAAGACCCGGCAGGGTCTTCGCGATTGACTCAGCGCGACTGACTCAGCGCGCGCGGCGCAGCGCCTCGCGTCCGTTGCGCAGTTCCTCGCGCGTCAGCCGGCCGTCCCGATCCGCGTCGAAGTCGTCGAAGTGCTCGGCCAGCCAGGGCGCCTTGTCGCCAATCTCCGCGCGCGTCAGCACCTGGTCGGCGTTGGCGTCGAGCCCGCGCAGGCGCGCGCGCATCGCCTGGCCTTCGTGGCGGCGCGCCTTGCGCAGTTCGCGCTGCGCTCGGTGCGCCTGCCGCATCTCTTCCTGGGTCAGGCTGCCGTTGCCGTCCAGGTCCATGCGACGGAACTGCTCGGCGATGCGCTGGCTGCGCGCACGCTCGAACTCGGCCAGGCTCAGGCGACCGTCACGGTTGGCGTCGGCGGCGGTGAAGGCCTCGGCGCCGCGGGGGCCGGACTGCGGCGCGCGCGCGTGGACCGCGATGGCGACCGAGGCGGCCAGCAGGCCGGTAGCGATCAGCAGCGCCTTCTTCATGGAAATCTCCGTTGCAGGGGTGGATGCCTGCAAGCGATAACGCGGCGCGCCGCGATCGGTTGACCGTGGCATGCTGCGGCCACGTCCCACCGAGTCCTCCGCATGCACTGGACCTATGCCCTGCTCGCGCTCGTCGCGGGCGCCCTGTTGCCCCTGCAGGCCCTGATCAACGCCCGCCTCGGCCACGCCACCGCGGGCGGCCTGTTCGCCTCGGGCGTGTCCTTCCTGGTCGGCACGGTGGCACTCGCCGCCGTGCTCGTGGTCATGCGCCCGACGCTGCCCAGCGCGGAAGCGATGCTGCGGCTTCCGCCGTGGATCTGGACCGGCGGCCTGATCGGCGCGGCATTCGTGGTCGTCGCCACGCTGGCGGTGCCGCGGATCGGCGCGGCTTCGCTCATCGCGCTGGTGGTGCTCGGGCAGATGGTCGCGGCGCTGTTGCTGGATCGCTACGGCGTGCTGCAGGCCGCGCGCGAGGTCAACGCCACGCGCTTGATCGGCGCGGCGCTCGTGGTGGTCGGAGTGCTGATGGTGCTACAGCCCTGGAAGGCGCGCTGACTCAGCGCCAGGCGGCAATCGCCACGCAGGCGAAGCCGACGATCGCCAGCGCCGCGTGCAGGAGCACGATCGAAGTCGGCAGCAAGCGGTCCTTCCAGTTGTAGCCCAGGTTGAGGAAAGCGCCGCCGGCCGCCGCCACCAGCAGGATGGCCCCGCCCCACCGCGCCAGCGCGGGCGCGTCGGTGGTGAAGCCGGCGTAGATCACCAGGGTCAGTCCGGACGCGGCGAGCAAGCCGTGCAGCATCGACAGCCAGGGCGGCGGGTTGCGCTGCATGCCGAAGCGGATGCCCGCCATCACCAGCCCGCCCGCGGCGGCGATGGCGAACAGCCAGACGGCGGCCTGCAGGAGTTGGCGACTGTCCATGTCGGCGCTTCCATTGGCTATGGAAGCCGAGCATACCGCCGCCGTACGCGGGCCGACCGGCCGCCGGCTGAACGTGACGAGCGCAGGATCCGGATAGCGCGGGAACAGGCGGACCGGCAGCATGCCGCCACCCCACCGCCGAGGCCGCGATGATTACCCTCTACGACTACCTGCCCTCCCAGAACGGCTGGAAGATCCGCCAGTTGCTGCAGATGCTCGGCCTGCCCCATCGCACGCGCCTGGTCAGCATCTTCGAGGGCGCCGGGCAGGCACCCGACTACCTTGCGATCAACCCGACGGGCGCCGTCCCGGCGATCGTGCTCGAGGACGGCCGCGCGCTCGCCGAGTCCAACGCCATCCTCTGGTTCCTGGCCGAGGGCACGCCACTGTTGCCGGACGAACGCTTCGCCCGCGCCAAGGTCGCGCAGTGGCTCAGCTTCGAGGCCGATTACGTGCAGTCGAGCATCGGCACGCTGCGGCACTGGGTGCTGACGGGCAAGGCGGCGCGGCGCCCGGCCGAACTGCTGGCCAGCAAGCGCGCGGCGAGCCTGAAAGCGCTGCGCATCCTCGACCGCGAGCTGTCGACGCGCGATTTCATCGCCGGCGACGCGTTCACGATCGCGGACATCTCGGTGTACGCCTACGCGCACCTGGCGGCCGATGCCGGGATCGCCACGGACGGCGTCGCGGCCTTCGATGCCTGGTGCGCACGGGTGCGGGCGCGGCCCGGATTCCTGGCGAAGGAGTACGACTACGCCGTGGATCCGCATTCAGGAAAGGAGTTGCCTTAGCAATCTGAACCGCAGCCATCAGGCGGCGGTTCCTTCATTGTGCGTCTATGTGCGATACCACACACTGCGCCTGCGCCACTGGAGGCGTGGGAGACAAATGAGATGAAGCGAATCCTCGGCACCCTGTTGGCGCTCGGCCTGGCCTCCGCCGCCAGTGTCGCCAGCGCCGGCGACCGGTACTACGACAATGGCCGGTACTACGACAACGGCCGCTATTACAGCGATCGTGATTGCCGCTACGGCAGCAACAACGATGCCGCGCCGATCGTCGGTGCGCTCATCGGCGGCGTCATCGGCAACCAGGTCGGCCACGGCCGTGACCGCGCTACCGCCACCGCGGCGGGCGCGATCATCGGCGGCGCGATCGGCGCGAGCGTGGACGACGGCGACTGCCGCCGCACCAGCCGCTACGACCGCTACGACCGTCGCTACTCGGACTACGACCGCTACGATCGCTACGACCGCCGCAACTACGACCGCGGCTATTACGACACCCGCTACCGCAGCAGCTACGACAGCCGCTACTACGGCGGCTCGCGCAGCGGCGTGACGATCCGGATCGGCAGCGACCCGTACCGCTCGGGTTACTACGACCGCTCCTACCGCGACCGTGGTTACTACGACCGTTACGGCCGTTACCACTACTACCGCCGCTGATCCCTGGCGGCAACGCGAACGGGCCCCGCAAGGGGCCCGTTTTCTTTTGGCTGGCGTTCACCTGCCTGTCATCCGGTTGAACCGATTCCGGTGAAGCGGCGGCATTCAGGTTCGCCTCAATAACGCTTTCCTAAGGTGGCTCCACGCAAGACGCGGAGGGAGTTCCATGACGTACGCGAGCACCAGCATCGATCGCCGGGCCGACTACTACGCCCGCTGCGCCGCGGTCATCGCGGCCGACCCGCTGACCTTCTATTCCCGGGCCGAGAAGGGGCGCCGCTGGATGGAGGGCCGGTTCACCCACACCATCAACCAGCCCACCCAGGTGTTCGTGGACCGCTACCTGACCGACGTGCTGCGCCGGCAGTCGGTGCGGATGGGACTGGTCAACATCGGCGTACGCTGAACGCCTGCCGCCCTACATCCCGCGGAACAGCGCCATGTAGGGCTGGCTCACCACCAGCGTTTCCGGCCGCGACTTCAGGCTGATCAGGCCGCGCCCGGTCTCGTCGCGGGTGATGGACTCCACCGCGCGCAGGTTGACGATCGTCGAGCGATGCACCTGCTTGAAGTGGGTTGTGTCCAGCACCGCCAGCAGGTCCTTGATCGGCTTGCGCAGCAGCGCCTCGCCGCTGGCGGTCATCACCACCGTGTACTTGTGTTCGGCCCGGAAGAACAGCACGTCCTCGATGCGGATCAGGCGGGTGGTGTTGCCGGTGCTGGCGGTCAGCCAGGCCAGCGGCTCGCCCGCCAGCGCGGGCCGCGGCAGCGCCGCGCCGAGTTGCCTGAGCAGGCCCGCGAGCGCCTCGGGCGCCACTTCGCCGCGCTCGAGCCGGCCCTGCACGCGCTGTACCGTCTGCGCCAGGCGCGTTGGCACGATTGGCTTGAGCAGGTAATCCACCGCGCCGGTCTCGAAGGCGTCCACCGCGTACTGGTCGTAAGCGGTCACGAACACCACCTGGGTCTGCGGGCTGGCCTCGAGCGCGGCGGCCGCGACTTCCAGCCCGGTCAGGCCCGGCATGCGGATGTCGAGGAAGGCGACATCGGGCTGTTGCGCGGCGATCGCTTCCAGCGCGCTGCCGCCGTCGGCGCATTCGGCGACGATCTCCAGCTCCGGCCAGGCGCTGCGCAACTCGGCGACCAGCGCCTCGCGCAGCAGCGCCTCGTCCTCGGCGATGACGCAGGTGCTCATGGCTGCTCCAGCGCGCGCTCGGCCGGCACGGTGATGGTGGCGGCGACGCCGGTCGGGAAGTTGGCGCCCACCGAGAGGTTTGCCTCGGCGCCATAGCCCAGGCGCAGGCGCTCGCGCACGTTGCGCAGGCCGATGCCGGTGCCGCCGCTGGTGGACGAACCCAGTCCCTGCCCGTCGTCGGCGACGGTCACCGACAGCCTGTTGTCATGCGCCGTGGCGAGGATCCACACCGTGCCGCCATCGGTGCGCGGTTCGAGCCCGTGCTTGATCGCGTTCTCGACCAGCGTCTGCAACATCATCGCCGGGAAGGGTTGCGCCAACAGGTGGCGCGGCACGTCGATCTGCAGGTTCAGGCGCGGGCCCATCCGCAGCTTGAGGATCTCCAGGTAGGCGCGGGCGCGCTCGACTTCCTCGCCCAGGGTGCTGGTGTCGGTGTCGGTGCGCGGCAGCGAATGCCGCAGGTAAGTGATTAGGTGGCCGAGCATCTCGTCGGCCAGCGCCGGGTCGCTGCGCGTCAGGTACTGCGCGCTGGCGAGGGTGTTGTAGAGGAAATGCGGCTCGACCTGCGCGTGCAGCAGGCTCAGCTTCGCGGCGGTGAGTTCCTTCTCGGTCGCGGTCTGGGTGGTGGCGGCCTGCTCGCCGCGGCGGCGCTCCGCGACACGGCGCGTGATCGCACGCGTGATCGCCTCGGCGTTCTCCAGGTTGGTGCCGTCGTCGACGCGGAACAGGTCGCTCCAGGCGCCCGCCTCCGGCTCGCAGATCAGAAGCACGCTGCCGGTGTCGGCGTTCGGGGTGACGGTGGCCAGGATCTGGTTGCGGACCACGCGCAGCCAGCGGTTGGGACTGATCCGCGGCTGGCCGCCGTAAGGGTCGATGCGCTCGAGCCGGGCGCGCACCTGCAGGCTGTCGCGGGTGGCTTGCACCTGCTCGACGCCGGGCAGTTCCTTGATCGCCGCGGCGAGGAGATCGAAGGCCTCGCCTGCCTCGAAGGGAATCTCGATCTGGCGGGTCTGGCGATTGGACAGGTTGCTGGCCGTGAGCTGCCCGGCGATCAACCGGACCCGGCGGATGTGCGAGATCGCCGCCACCGCCACGACCAGCATCACCATGAAGTACAGGATTTCGAAAACCGGACCATCCGGCACGCGCGTGATGTCGGCGAGCAGGACGATCGGGAACAGCACCAGCAGTCCCCAGGCGGCGAGGAGGCGGGCGAGGAAGAACGCGCTACGGATCATGGCGGGCACCTTATACGTTCGCGCACGCCGGGGCGACCGGACGGGCATCGTGGGAGAGGCAATAGCGGAAGCCCGGCGGCAGCCGGAGCACGTCGGTGGACTGGCCGGCGGCCAGGCGGAAGTCGCGCAGCACGCGCACCTTGCAGGCCCCGCCCGGGCACTCGCTGACGAACACCAGCACCCAGCAGGCGCCGGAGGTACTGGCCACGCATTCGAAGCGCGCGCGCTCCTTCCAGGTGCGGACCCAGCTCTTGTCCACGCGGTCGCCGTCCTCGAGCGAAAGGGCGGTGGTGGTGCTGGGCACCGGATTGCAGGCGCTCATGCCGATGGCGCAGACGGCGATGTGCAGCAGGATCGGTAGCAGGGTTCGAAGTCGCATGGCAGTCGGCCCGGTGTGGAAGCGGGGCCAAGGCTGCGGCAAGCGCGGCGGCGTCTCCAGCCGATTGCGACGAAACCGGCATTCCAGCGACGGAAGCCCCGGCAGCCGGCGCCGACGCAGGGCTGAGACTGGCCGCTCGCCGGCGACTGCGGCGTTGGGGCTCGTAGGGGCATCACCGTTTGCGTCACCCACCCAGCGCCGGGGAGAACCGCCGTGCTGACCGACCTGCACCTGAGCCAGATCATGCCGCATGCCTCGCAGCAGCGGCGCCGTGACTTCCTGCCGCACCTGGTCGCGGCGATGGAGCGCTTCAAGATCGACAACCTGCCGCGGGCGGCCGCCTTCCTGGCGCAGCTGGCGCACGAGTCCGGGGAGTTTCGCTGGATGCAGGAGCTCTGGGGGCCGACCCCCCCGCAGAAGCGCTATGAACCCGACACGCCGCTGGCGCGCGACCTCGGCAATACCCGCAAGGGCGACGGCGCCCTGTACAAGGGCCGCGGCCCGATCCAGATCACCGGGCGCGCCAACTACGCGCGCTACGGCCAGTTGCTCGGCGTGGACCTGGTCGGCAAGCCCGAGCTGGCGGCGCAGCCCGAGCATGGCTTCGCGATCGCCGGCGCCTACTGGGACAAGAACGGCCTCAACGCACTGGCCGACGCCGGCGACTTCAAGGCCGTCACCCGCCGCATCAACGGCGGCTACAACGGCCTGGCCGATCGCGAGGCCTACTACCGGCGCGCGAAGCAGGTGCTGGCTTCGGCCTATCCGGCGGCCGCCGCGGGTGCGTCGAAGCGCAAGCGCGCCGAGGCACCGCTGTTCCCGCGCGGCGCCGAGAGCATTCCCGCCGGCAAGCCGCGCGGCACGCGCAAGCTCTCGCAGCTCGACGCGCGGCCCGACGCGATGGACTTCCGCGACCTGATGTACGTGCCCTCGCTGGTGGAGGTGCCCACGCACATCCCGCTGGGCGACTACCTCGAGCACGAGGTGCCGGTCCTCGACCAGGGCAGCGAAGGCGCCTGCACCGGCTTCGGCCTGGCCACCGTCGCCAACTACCTGCTGCGTCGCCGCCGGGTACGTCCCGATGGCGACGCCGTGAGCGCGCGCATGTTCTACCAGTTGGCGCGCCGCTACGACGAGTGGCCGGGCGAGGACTATTCCGGCTCCAGCGCACGCGGCGCGATGAAGGGCTGGCACAAGCATGGCGTGTGTTCGGCCAGGCTGTGGGCGCACAACTCGCGCACGGGCGGGCTCACGTCCAGCCGCGCCGCCGATGCCTGCGGCCGCCCGCTGGGCGCCTATTTCCGGGTCAACCACAAGAACCTGATCGCCATGCACTCGGCCATCGCCGAGGTCGGCATCCTCTACGCCACCGCCACCGTGCACAGCGGCTGGGACGACGTGGACGAGTCCGGCACCATCTTGCAGAGCGACGCCGTGCTCGGCGGCCACGCCTTCGCCATCGTCGCCTACGACGAGCAGGGCTTCTGGATCCAGAACAGCTGGGGCGAAGACTGGGGCAAGGGCGGCTTCGCCCGCATCAGCTACGACGACTGGCTGGCCAACGGCAGCGACGTGTGGGTCGCGCGCCTGGGCGCGCCGGTGGTGCTGCGCCAGGCCGAGGCCGCGGCCACCGCGCACTCGCGCGCGGGCGCGCAGTCGGCCGCCTACAGCTACGCGGAACTGCGCCCGCACATCATCAGCGTCGGCAACAATGGCGGCATCAAGCCCGGCGGCGACTACGGCAGCACGCCGGCCGAGCTTGCGCAGGTGTTCGAGCACGACATCCCGCAGGCCTTCAAGGGCTTCGACGCGCCGCGCATCCTGCTGTTTGCGCACGGCGGGCTGGTCGGCGAGCAGGCCGCGGTACAACGCCTGGCCGAATACCGCCCCACCCTGCTCGGATCCGGCGTGTACCCGATGGCCTTCATCTGGCGCACCGACTACTGGACCACCATCACCAACATCCTGCAGGACGCGGTGCGGCGGCGCCGACCCGAGGGTGCGCTGGACGCGGCCAAGGACTTCATGCTCGATCGCCTCGACGATGCGCTGGAGCCGCTGGCGCGCGCCCTGTCCGGCAAATCGGCCTGGGACGAGATGAAGGAGAACGCGCTGCGCACCAGCCAGGGCGAGGGTGCGGCGGTGCTGGTGGCCGACCACCTGAAGGCGCTGGCGAAGAAATTCCCCGGGCTGGAGATCCACCTGGTCGGCCACAGCGCCGGCTCGATCCTGCAGGGCCCGGTGGTCAAGCTGCTGGGCGAGCGCGGGCTGAAGATCGCCACCACCACGCTGTGGGCGCCCGCCTGCACGGTGGACCTGTTCCGCCAGTACTACCTGCCGGCGATCAAGCGCAAGGCAATCGGCAAGTTCGCGCTGTTCGCGCTGCGCGACGACATCGAACGCGACGACCACTGCGCGCGCATCTACAACAAGTCGCTGCTGTACATGGTGTCGAACGCCTTCGAGGCCAAGGCGCGCATCCCGCTGTTCCGCGACGGCGTACCGATCCTGGGGATGGAGAAGTTCCTCACCCGCGAGCTCCGCGAGGAGCTCAAGGTGCTCGGCGCCGACCTGGTGCTCGCCCCCAACGGCGAGCCGATGGGATCGCACCACGCCTCCGAAGCGACCCACCACGGTGACTTCGACGACGACGAGCGCACCGTGGGCGCGACCTTCGGCCGCATCCTCACCGCCGGGGCGCAGTCCAGCGACGGACGCGTCACCAGCAGTCGCAAGCGCACGGCCCGCCGCGCCGCGGACGTGGAAGCGCCGCGCTTCCACCGCTCGGGCTCCTCGCTGCGCGAGCAGCGGCAGGCCATCGACGCAAAGACACAGCCCGGGAAATGACCGAATCGGGTGTCTCATCCACGAGAAGTGCGAACCGGCGCAAGGATGCGACCCGGCGGGGGTGACCGCCCACGACTTCCGGGTGACACTCGGGAGACGAGGCTGGGGCCGCGTGCCCGGGAGATGAATTGAACGAGCTGGACGAGTCGGTCCGCGAAGAGGCAAGGCTGGTCGAGGCGCGATTCCGCGACCTGCTCGAGTCCGTGCCCGACGGCATCGTGATGGTCAACCGCGATGGCCGCATCGTCGTGTGCAACGCCCAGGCCGAGCACCTGTTCGGCTACGCCAGTGGCGAGCTGCGGGGCCAGCTGGTCGAAGTGCTGCTGCCCCAGGCCAGTCGCGGCGCCCACGTGGGCCATCGCTCGGGATACTTCGCCAAGCCCGGCCCGCGCGCCATGGGGCGGGGCATCGAGTTGTTCGGCCGCCGCCGCGACGGGTCCGAGTTCCCGGTCGAGATCAGCCTCAGCCCGCTGGAGGCCGAAGCCGGCACGCTGGTGATGAGCGCCATCCGCGACATCGGCGACCGCAAGAAGGCCGAGCAGAAGTTCCGCGGCCTGCTGGAGTCGGCGCCCGACGCCATCATCATCGTCAACCACCCCGGCGACATCGTCATCGTCAACACGCAGGCCGAGCAACTGTTCGGCTACCCGCGCGAGCGGATGATCGGGTCGAAGATCGAGATGCTGCTGCCCGAGCGCTTCCGCCACCGCCATCCGGGCCAGCGCGACGGTTTCTTCTCCGATCCGCGGGTGCGACCGATGGGCGCCGGGCTGGAGTTGTACGGCCTGCGCTCCGACGGCTCGGAGTTCCCGATCGAGATCAGCCTGAGCCCGCTGGAGACCGAGGAAGGCACCCTCGTCTCGAGTGCGATTCGCGACATCACCGAGCGCAAGCGCATCGAGCAGCGCCTGCACCGCGCCAGCCGCATGAAGAGCGAGTTCCTGGCCAACATGTCGCACGAGCTGCGTACCCCGCTCAACGGCATCATCGGCTTCTCCGAGTTGCTGGTGGACGAGAAGGCCGGCCCGCTGAACCCGCGCCAGCGCGAGTTCCTCAATGACATCCTGCGCAGCGGCGAGCACCTGCTGCAGCTGATCAACGACGTGCTGGACCTGTCCAAGGTCGAGGCCGGCAAGATGGTGCTGTACCCGGAGCGACTCGAGGTCGGGAAGGCGATCCGCGAGATCTGTGCCGTGGTGTCGCCGATGACCAAGAAGAAGTCGATCCGGGTGGAAGTTTCGGTGTCGACGCAGGCGGAGTCCATCGTGCTGGACCCGCACAAGTTCAAGCAGGTGCTCTACAACCTGCTCTCGAACGCCGCCAAGTTCACCGACCCGGGCGGCGCGATCGCGGTGGAGGCCACCCGGCTGGAGGACGAACGCCTGCAGCTGGTGGTGCGCGACAACGGCGTCGGCATCGCCGCGACCGACCTGGACCGCATCTTCCACGAGTTCACCCAGCTCGATGCGGGCAGCGCGCGCCGGCACGAGGGCACCGGCCTGGGCCTGGCACTGACGCGCAAGCTGGTCGAGTTCCAGGGCGGATCCATCTCGGTGGACAGCGAGTCGGGGAAGGGCAGCGTGTTCACCGTGCGCCTGCCGCCGCAGGAACTGCCCTCGTGAGCGCGCGCATCCTGATCGTGGACGACAACGCCACCAACCTGAAGCTCGCCACCGAGGTATTGGCTTTCGAGGGCCACGCCGTGTCCCAGGCCGCCGACGCCGATGAGGCCCTGATGCTGCTGCAAAGCCTGCGCCCCGACCTGATCCTGATGGACATCGCGCTGCCGGGCATGGACGGACTCGAGCTCACGCGCCGGCTCAAGGCCACGGCCGAGTTCGCCGGTACGCCGATCGTCGCGCTCTCGGCTTTCGCCATGAAGGGCGACCAGGAGAAGGCCTTCGCCGCCGGTTGCGACGGCTACATCACCAAACCCATCGACACACGGCGCTTCCCCGCCCAGGTCGAGGCCTTCCTGGCTTCGGGACGACCGGCATGAAGCTGCTGATCGTCGACGACCACGACCTCAACCTGAAGCTGCTGCGCGCGCAGCTCGAGGGCGAGGGCCACCAGGTGGTCGCCGCCGCCGACGGCGTGGAGGCGCTGGAGATCCTCGGCCGCGAGCCGGTGGACGGCGTGATCTCCGACATCCTGATGCCACGCATGGACGGCTACCGCCTGTGCATGGAAGTGCGCAGCGACGCCCGCCTCGTCCACCTGCCCTTCGTGCTCTACACCAGTACCTACAACTCGCCCGGCGACCGCGAACTCGCCGAATCGCTGGGCGCCGATGCCTACGTGCACAAGCCCGCGCCGACCAGCCGGCTGATCGGGGCGGTCGTGTCGGCAGCGAACTCGCGGCAGGCGGGCGCGCCGCCGCCGGCGCCGGCCGTGCACGAGCCACAGCCGTTGATGAAGCAGTACAACGAGGTGCTGATCCGCAAGCTGGAGGAAAAGGGCCTCGAACTCGAGCGCACCCACGAGGGCCTGGCCGAATCGCAGGCGCGGCTCTCGGGCCTGGTGGATTCGGCGATGGACGCGATCATCGCGGTGGACGAGCGCCGCCGGATCGTCCTGTTCAATCCCGCGGCTGGCCGCATGTTCGGCTGCGATCCCGGCCAGGCGCTGGGGCGCTCGCTCAACGACTTCATCCCTACCCGCTCGCGCGACCTGCACGACCGGCACATGCTGGCTTTCGCCCGCGAGGGTGGCGCGGCGCGGCCCATGGGTCAGCGCGAGGTGGCCGCCCTGCGTGCCGACGGCACCGAATTCCCGATCGAGGCCAACATCTCGCGCATCGAGACCTCGCAGGGCCAGCTGTTCACTGCCTTCATCCGCGACGTGACCGAGCGGCGCCATGCCGAGCTTGCGTTGCAGGCCAGCGAAGCCGGCCTGCGGCGCGCCCAGGACGTGGCGAGGATGGCGCACGCGATCATCGACGAGAACCGCCACATCGAGAGCCGCTCCGAGTCGCTCGCCGACCTGCTGGGGCTGCCGCCGGAAGCCCTGCCCTCGCACGTGGACCAATGGCTCGCGCTGGTGCACCCGGACGACCGGGCACGCGTCAACGCCGTCTCGGCCGAGGCACGCAGCCTGCGCCGGCGCCTCGACTTCACCTACCGCGTCAGGCGCGGATCCGACTGGCGATACATCCGCCACATCCTCGAGCTGCTGCCCCAGCGTTCCGTGGACGAAGGCGGCCTGCGCACCTTCAACACCCTGCAGGACGTCACCGAGCAGCGCGTGAGCGAGGACAAGATCCGCCGGCTCAACCGGGTGTACGCGGTGCTCAGCGCGATCAACAGCCTGATCGTGCGCGCGGGCGACCGCGACGAACTGTTCCGCCAGGCCTGCCGGATCCTGGTGGAGACCGGGCGCTTCAGCAAGGCCTGGATCGGGCTGGTGGACGAAGGCATCCATCCCATCCGCATCATGGCCTGGGACGGCGGCGACGAGGCCTACTTCCAGGACCTGCAGGATCGGCTCACCGACGCGCAGAGCGGTGCCGGCGGGCTGATCAAGCGCGCGCTCGGCGGCCACCAGCCGGTGGTCAGCAACGACGTCGGCAACGATCCGCGGGTGGCGCTGCGCGCCAAGCTGGTGGCGAGCGGCTCCTTCGCGTTCGCGCTGTTCCCGCTGGTGGCGGAAGGCAAGACGGTGGGCGCGCTGTCGATCCACTCGCCGACGGTGGGATTCTTCGACGGCGAGGAGACGCAACTGTTGCAGGGCCTGGCCGACGACATCTCCTTCGCCCTCGATCGCCTGATCAAGGCCGACCGGATCCGCTACCTGGCCCACCACGACCCGCTCACGGGCCTGCCCAACCGCGCCCTGTTCAGCGAGTTGCTGGCGCAGCAGCTGCCCGAACGCGAGCGTGGCGAGAACCTGGTCTGCGTCGCCCTGCTCGACCTGGTGCGCTTCCGCCGCATCAACGAAACCCTGGGTCGCCGCGCCGGCGACGAGCTGCTGATGCAGGTGGCGACCCGCCTGCGCGAGATCGATCCCTGCGCAGGCCGGCTCGGTCCCGATCTGTTCGCGCTGCAGCTGGCGGATCGCCGCACCCCCACGGAACTGGTGCGCGATTTCGAGCAGCTTGCCGGCCGCTGCTTCGATGCGCCTTTCCATATCGGCGGCGAGGAGATCCGCATGGGCTGCCGGATCGGCGCGGCCGTGCATCCGGGCGACGGCGACGATCCGGAAGCCTTGCTGCGCAACGCCGAGTCCGCGCTGAGGCGCGCGCGCGCTGCCGTCGAACCCCACGTGTTCTACGCGCCGGACATGAACGACAGCGCGAACGAAGCGATGGCGCTGGAATCGCGCCTGCGCGGCGCCATCGAGCGCGAGGAGTTCGTGCTGCACTACCAGCCCAAGCTGCGGCTGTCGGATCGGCGCATCTGCGGCATCGAGGCGCTGATCCGCTGGCAGGATCCGGAGCGCGGGCTGGTGCCGCCGATGCGTTTCATCCCCGTGCTCGAGGACACCGGCCTGATCAGCATCGTCGGCAAGTGGGCGCTGCGCCGGGCGCTCGCCGACCTGCGGGACTGGCGCGCGGCCGGCGCGGCGCCGGTGCGCGTAGCGGTGAACGTCTCGCCGCTGCAGCTCAACCAGCCCGAATTCGCCGCGCGGATCGCCGGGCTGTTCGCCACGCCGGCCGAGGCCGCGATGCTGGAGCTGGAGATCACCGAGAGCGTGATCATGCACGACGTGGATCGCAAGATCGGCATGCTCCGCGAAATCCGCGACCTGGGCGTGAACATCGCGGTGGACGACTTCGGCACCGGTTACTCGTCGCTGTCCTACATCGCCCGCCTGCCGATCACCTCGCTGAAGATCGACCGCGCCTTCGTGACCGACATGACCTCGGGCCCGGTCGGCCACGTGCTGGTGTCCTCGATCATCGCGCTGGCGCACGCGCTCAAGTTGAAAGTGGTCGCCGAAGGCGTGGAAACCGAGGAACAGGCGCGCATGCTGCTCAACCTCGACTGCGACGAGGGCCAGGGCTACCTCTTCAGCAAGCCTGTCCCCGCGGCGGCGATGCTGGCGCTGCTGCTGGCCGAGCCGGCCGGCGGCGCGGAGTGACGCGCGCCGCTTGGGAGCATCGGCGGCCACACGCCGCCAAGCCTACTCGGCCTTGAACAAGTGCGAGTAGCGCCGACTTACCGGCAGCGTCTCGTCGCGGCCCTTGAGGTGGAGCTGCGCGGTCTCGTTCTCGCCCCGCACGATCCGATCGATGGCAGACAGGTTGACGACCACCGCCCGGTGCACCTGCGCGAACCGGTTGGGATCGAGCTGGGCCAGCAGATCCTTCAACGGCGTGCGCACCAGGGCCTCGGAGGCCCGTCCTCCATCGCCCTTCCACGCGATGCGCGTGTACTTCTCGTCCGAACGCAGGAAGGCGATTTCCTCGACCGGGATCAGCCGCACCGCGCTGCCTACCGAGGCGCGTAGCCAGCGCAAGCCAGGTTCGGGCGCTCCGCGGCCCAGCGCGCGGGCCAGCGCGCGGACCAGCGCTTCGACCAGGGCGTCGGTGCCCGCGGCCGGCGCCGCCTCGCGCAGCCGTAGCTGCAGCCGGGCGACGGTCTCGTCCAGGCGCGCGGCTTCGACTGGCTTGACCAGGTAGTCGAGCGCGCCACGCGCGAAGGCCTCCACCGCGTATTGGTCGAAGGCGGTGACGAACACGAGGTGGGCGCGCCCGCCGATGAAGCGGGCGGCGTCCACGCCCGACAGTCCCGGCATCTTCACGTCCAGGAAGCAGACGTCCGGACCCAGGGCCTCGAACTGCTCCACCGCCTCGCGTCCGTTGCGCGCCTGCGCGACCACCTGCAGGGCCGGCCAGGCCCGCGCCAATTGCCGCGCGAGCGCACTGCGCAACAATGGTTCGTCATCGGCGATCAGCGCGGTAGGGCGTTCCAGGCTCACGCCGGCGCCGCCGCAGGCAGGTCGATTTCGGCCAACACGCCGTGCGGCTGCACCGGCGACAGGCACAAGGACGCCGCGTCGCCATGTAGCAGGTGCAGGCGCTCGCGCAGGGTCGCCAGGCCAGTGCCGAGCCCCTCGCCGCCATCGTGCAGGCCACGGCCGGTGTCGAGCACTTGCACGCGCAGGCGGCCGGCGCGCAGCTCGGCCCGCACCTCGATGCGACCACCCTCCTCGCTTGGATCGATGCCGTGGCGCACCGCGTTCTCGACCAGGGTCAGCACCGCCATGGCCGGGCACGGCATGACACGTGCCGCCTCATCGGCCAGCACGACGAACTGCAGGCGATCGGGCATACGCATGTGCATGACCTCCAGGTAGGCCCGCACCAGGTCCAGCTCCTGGCCCAGCGAACTGGCCGGTGCGTGCAGCCGCGGAACGGCGGCGCGCAGGTAGGCCACCAGGCTGGCGAGCACCTCGGCCGCGCGCGGCGATCCCGACTCCACCAGTTCGCGCACGTTGGCCAGGGTGTTGAACAGGAAGTGCGGCTCGACCTGCGCCTGCAGCAGGCGCAGTCGACCCTCGACGGCGCGGCGCTCGAGCTCGCTGCGTTCGAGCTGGAAAGCCAGAGCCTGCGTGCGCGCGCGGCCGGTGATCTGTCGCAGCAATGCAGCGGCAGCGGCCCAGGGCGCCACCAGCAGGCACAAGAGCAACAGCATCGCGAATCCGGCCTGGCGTTGCCCGTCCTTCCAGAACGGCAGGCTGTAGCCCTGCGAAGTGAAAACGTAGGCGACGATCAGCGCAAACGGCACCGCGACGGCGACCCCGGCCATCTGCAATGCCCAGCGTTCCGCCCAGCCGGGCAGTCGACGCGGCCAACGCTCGAGCAAGCCGAACACCATCAGCAGGATCAGGCCGACCATGAGCAGGCGCGCGGCCAGCACCGTCGCGCTTCCGGTCCAGCCCGCCAAGGCGAGCACGAACACGCCCAGCACCACCAGCAAGGTGGTGCGCAGCCGTCGCCAGCCAAGCAGCGGCGCGATTTCGGGCGGGGGCTGCGCAAGGGGCATGGCGCGATCATAGCGACTGGCGGCGGGTGGCTCCGGCATTTCGTCGGCGCCGGCCGTCGTTCGTCCATCCGGGGGCGTCGCGCGCCGCCCTGCGTCTTCCACAGCGCGCGCCCAAGGGCAAGAGTCGACCCCACGCCTGTCGTCGGACCCGTCCATGAAAGACATCCATATCCTCGCCGGCCTGTTCGCGCTGTTGGCCGGCTTCATCGCCCTGTACACGCGCAAGGGCAGCCACCTGCACCGCCGGTCGGGCCGCGTGTTCACCGTCGCGATGCTCGCGATGGCCGGACTCGGCTCGCTGCTGGCAGTGGTGGAACGGCCGAATCGCGGAACGCTCGTCATCGGCCTGCTGTGTTGCTACCTGGTCGCCACCGGTTACCTCACGGTGAAGCAGACCGTCGGCGAGGCGCGGGGACGCCTGATTGCGCTGATGCTGGCGGCCATCGCCATCGGCTGCAGCGGGCTGGTGTTCGGCGCGATGGCGGCGGCCAGTCCCGACGGCCTGATCGACCAGTTGCCCGCCGCGCCGATCCTGGTGTTCGGAAGCTTCGGCATCCTGGGCGCGCTCGGTGACCTGCGCCTGCTTCGGCGCGGGCACATCGCGGGACCGGCGCGGTTGTTCCGCCACCTGTGGCGGATGATCCTGGCGCTCTGGATCGCGACCTCGTCGTTCTTCTTCGGACAGGCCAAGTTCCTGCCGGCCTTCGTGCGGGACAACGGCTGGCATTACCTGCCTGTACTTGCGGTGGTGCTGACCCTGCTGTTCTGGCTGGTGCGCATACGCTGGTGGCGCCGCGACGCACGGCCGGTCGCGTTATCCTGAGCACCCCTCGACCAGGCACTGGAGAGCATCGGGATGGTTTCGACCTGCAGCACGCGGCTGGCCTCGGAGGCCTGCACCATCGAGATCCATCGCCTGGCCCCGACGCGCTTGCGCGTGCGCATCGAAGGCCACGACGTCGGGGAGTTCGGCGCCCTGCCGTTCCGCTGCCTGGAGGCCCTGATGCACGAGGAGTTGCCGGTCGAGTTGCTGGTGGACGCACGCGCCGCGCGCGGCGCATCGATGGGGGTGGGCAACGACTGGGCGGCCTGGCTGGGACGAAACCGCCATCGCTTCACCGCCGTGCACATGCTGACCGGCTCGAAGTACGTGCAGGTGATCGCCGAATTCGTGCGGCGCTTCTCCGAGCTGGAGGGCCTGATGCAGGTGCACCTGGACCCTCCAGCCTTCGATGCGCTGCTCGAGCGGCGCTAGCCGCCTTCCAGAGACGCCAGGTCGATCACGAAGCGGTACTTCACGTCGCTGCGCAGCATGCGCTCGTAGGCGGCGTTGATGTCCTGGATGCGGATCATCTCGATGTCGGAGGTGATGCCGTGCTCGCCGCAGAAGTCCAGCATCTCCTGGGTCTCGGCGATGCCGCCGATGGCCGATCCCGACAGCGTGCGCCGGCCCATCACCAGCGCGACCGAGTTCACCGGATGCTCCAGCGGTCCCAGGTAACCGACGACTACCAGCGCGCCATCGAGCGCGAGGCTCGACAGGTAGGGATTGAGATCGTGCGCGTACGGAACCGTGTCAATGACGAGGTCGAAGTGTCCCGACACGGCCTTCATGGCCGCCTTGTCGGTGGACAGCACGACCCGGTGCGCGCCCAGCCGCAACGCGTCGGCCTCCTTGTCGGGCGAGCGCGTGAACAGGCTGACGTCGGCGCCCTTCGCGCGCGCCAGCTTCAGCGCCATGTGGCCGAGGCCGCCGAGGCCGATCACCGCGACCTTGCTGCCCGGCCCGACCTTCCAGTGCCGCAACGGCGACCAGGTGGTGATGCCGGCACACAGCAGCGGCGCGGCGCCGGCCGGGTCGAGGCCCTCGGGAATGCGCAGCACGAACTTCTCGTTGACCACGATGCGCTGCGAGTAGCCGCCGAAGGTCGGCAACCCGTCCTTCCTGTCCACGCCGTTGTAGGTGACGGTGCAGCCCTTGCGGCAGTACTGCTCCAGCCCGTGCTCGCAGGGCGCGCACTGCTGGCAGGAATCCACCATGCAGCCCACGCCCACCCTGTCGCCGACCTTGAAGCGCGAGGCCTGCGCGCCCACCGCGCTGACGCGGCCGATGATCTCGTGGCCCGGCACCATCGGGTACAGGCTGTTGTGCCAGTCGTTGCGCGCCTGGTGCAGGTCGGAGTGGCAGACCCCGCAGAACTCGATGTCGATGACGACGTCGTCCGGCCGCGGGTCGCGGCGCTCGAACGCGAGGGGGGCCAGCGGCGTGCTGGCGGACTGGGCAGCGAAGCCGGAAACCTGCATGGCGAATCCCTTCGGCCTAAGGCCGGCTGTAGAGGTCGATGATGTCGGTGATCGCGTCCTTGCACACCGCGCAGAAGTCGCTCACCCGGTCGAACATCAGGCATTGCAGTTGCGGGCGGTAGTAGCCGGCGGCCTCGTAGTTGGCACCCTCGAAGGCGCCGACCACGGTGCGCACCGGCGAGCGATCGAAGATCTTCTCCACGCCCGCCGCCTCTTCCTTGAACAGCGCGGTCATCTCCGACTCGGGCCGCTTGTCGGCGCGCAGCTGCATGCGCCGCGCCTGGATGCCGCGCTCGTACTCCTCGAAGGCCGCCTTGGGCCAGGGCGTGGGGATCGGCGTGCCCGGCGTCACGTGCCGGTGCCACTTGACCGCCGCCGGATCATGCAGCGCGGTGACGTTCGGCTCCCAGGGTTCGACCTTGGTGCCGCTGGCGGGCAGGTACACCGAGGGCGAGGTGTAGTACTCGTCGGCGAGCGCGGCGAAGTGGTGGCCGAACTCGTGCACGAACAGGTAGTCCACCCAGTCGTTGTCCGCCGCCGCCGTGCTGAACTGGCCGAAGATGCCGCCACCGCCGTAGGTTTCGTTGTTGAAGATGATCTCCACCGCCTCGTAGGTCGCGTACTGCGCGAGATCGCGGAACTTGCGGTTGTCCAGGGTCAGCGCGTAGCGCTCGCTGCCGAAGATGTCGTAGCGCATGCCGGTGGCGGTCGCGCGATGCACGCCGGTGGACGGACGGCTGACGCCGGACTCGGGCACCGGTACGGTCAGCGCCCAGACGTTGAAGTCGCCGGCGCGCTCCTTGAAGGGCGACACGCTGAACAGGTGGGCGGCAAGCTTGCGCGCCTTCGCCTCGAACGTCGGCAGCTCGGCCTGCGTGTAGCCATCGCCCAGGATCAGCAGGTCCACCTTGTGCGCCGGATCGCCGCTGTAGTGCACCTTGATCGGCTGCGCCGGCGCCGGTCCGGCCACGCGCTCGACATCGAGCGCATTAGGATCCACCCGGACCGTCCACACCGGCGCGAACTCGTTGTCCGGCGTGCGCGCCATGATCCGCACGTCCACCGGTGCCGACGGCATCGGGAAGCGCAGCGACTCCTGGAAACTGCGCGCCAGCGACTTTGCCTCGTCGGTGGTGCGCCACTCGCCGAACACCGTGCTGTAGCCGCGCGAGTACAGGACCTTGCCGGTGGTGGGATCCACGACCTCCAGCCGGTTGACGCCGCGGTTGGTGTCGTCGATCGGCCGTGCCGGGTTGCCCGGCCATGGCAAGGCCTCGACCTGCACGCGCTCCAGCGCAAAGGACTCGCTGGCGGCGTTGCCGGAATGCTGGATGTCCACGCGCATCGTGGCAGGCGCGGCGGCCTGCGCGGCCAGCAGCAGGCTGAGGGTCAGCGACATGGCAGGCTCCGGATCAGGGCGACCCGACCAGCATGCCACAGCCGTCGCACGGCCGAGACCGTCGCGCCGCTTGCACGCCGCCACCGCCGGTGGAGAATGCGACCTTCCCCTTCCCGCACGAACCCTGGAGGCCCGCATGTCCTACATCGATGGTTTCGTCATGGCCGTACCCACCGCCAACAAGCAGAAGTTCCTCGACCACGCCCGCGAGTTCGACCAGATCTTCATGGAGTTCGGCGCGCTGCGCGTCGTCGAGTGCTGGGGCGACGACGTACCGGATGGCAAGCAGACCGACTTCAAACGTTCGGTGCAGGCAACCGCCGACGAGACGGTGGCCTTCAGCTGGGTGGAGTGGCCCGACAAGGCCACGCGCGACGCCGGCATCAAGAAGATGATGGAGGACCCGCGCATGGATCCCGAGAAGACGCCGATGCCCTTCGACGGCAAGCGGATGATCTTCGGCGGCTTCCAGGCGATCCTGGATATCGGCGGCCGCGGCGGCTGACGGTTCCGCTCAGCCTGGTGCCAGCGGTTTCTGCAGGCGGAACACCAGGAATTCCGCTGGCTTGATCGGTGCGAAGCCCACCAGCAGGTCGAGGGTGGGCGGCGCACCGACGATCGCGGGCTCGCACTGAGCGAAAAAGGCATCGCTCGGCTTGTTGCCGCTGAAGGCACGGTCGCGGAACAACCCGTGCAGGAAGGTCTCGACCTCGCGGCGAACGTCGCTGCGCAGGCGCTCGGAGTCGGCTTCGAATACGACCCAGTCGAGGCCGCGGTCGAGGCTGCGCTGCAGCAGCAGCGCGAGTCGCCGAACCGCCAGGTACTTGTAATCGTCGGCCAGGCCGTCTGCGCCGCGCAGTGTGCGCCCGCCCCACAGGCACGTGCCGCCGTAGGGCAGGCTGCGGATGGCATTGCTCGCCAGCGGATTGAGGCGGCCGGCGTCGAGGTTGTTCAGCGCTAGCGCAGGCGTGAACCCGTACAGCGTGGCCTCGCTCCCGGCAGGCGACTTCCAAACGCCATGTCTCGCGTCGGTGCGCGCGACGCAACCCGCCACCGCGCCAAGCGCAGACACCGCGCCTTCCCGCCCGCCTGTTCCGTCGTGCGCGTGGAGGCGCGGGAAATACAGCGCCGCATCGCGACTGCGCGGGATCACGCCCGCGGCCATCGCGGCGATCGCATCGCCGGCACCGGCCCAGGCGGAGGGCGCATCCACCAGCAGCATGGCGCGGCGGCGTTCGCACAGGGCGATGGCCTCGGTCAGCAGCGCCGGCGGGACGTCGCCCTGGGGCGTATCGGGCAGCAAGGCCAGCAGGTCGAAGTCGGTTGCTTCGAGCACCCGCAACGCCTCCCTCATCCCCTCCACGTCCGCGGCCAGACTCGTGCGCGTTCGCACCGCGAAGGCCTCGCCTCCCCCGTTGAGGAAGAAATCGCGCAGCGCGTAACCGAGCGCATGGCCCGACCCGAAGCCGCCAAAGGTCTCCTCGATCTTCCACGCGGACTGGAAACGCACCGGCTGCGCGACCGGCCCCGCGCTGGCACTGCCGACGAAGGCGGTCACGCCGGTGAGGGCAGCCTGTATCGGGCGACGCGGCGGGATCTCCTCGATGCGGGTCGGGCCCGGCACATTCATCCGACGCTCCCGTCCCACGCGGCTCCCCGCCGCACCGGGATCATCCCGCGTGCGGCAGGGGCGAGCAAGCGAAGCGGTTTCAGCGCGGCTTGCAGGCGCAGGCCTTGCCCTGCTGGCAACCGCACTGGCAGGCGGCCGGGGCGGCGGACTGGCAACCGCAGCCACAGCTCGCGCCGGGGCAGGACGGGCAGCTGCACTTCTTGTTTTCGGTGGTCATGGCGAATCTCCTGAACGTTGCGCGGGCCAGGATTGGCCGGCAGGACCAGTCTCCATGCCGGCCCCGCGCCGGGCTTGAACGTTCGGGCTGAGTTGCGCGCCGGGTGCGCGGGCGGCGTCAGGGCGCCGCGCGCTCCTCCACCGGCAAGCCCAGCGATTCCAGCTGCGGCTTCACGACCTTGGCGTCGCCGACCACGACCCAGACGAACTCCGCGTCCTTGATGACGCGACGCGCGGCGGCGTCCATGTCGGCCGCGCTCAGGGCTTCATAACGCGGGCCCAGCGTTTCCCAATAGTTGTCCGGCCGCCCGTACAACGCATTGGTGCGCAGCGCGTTGAGCACCGCCGCCGAAGTCTCGAAGCCGCCCGGAAGCTGGCGCACGTTGCCGTTGATGGTGCGCTCGCGCTCGGCCTCGGTGACGCCCTTGGCCGACAGGAAGTCCTTGTACTGCTGGATCAGCACCGCGATCGACTCGCCGGTGCGGTTGGACTGCACCGGCGCGGTGACCAGGTAGGGCGAGCGCTGCTCGGCCAGGGTGATGCGGCCGTTGAGGCCGTATGACCAGCCGCGGGTCTCGCGGATGTCCTGGTTGATGCGCGACAGGAAGCCGTTGCCGATCACCTCGTTGGCGGCGTTGAAGGCGACCAGGTCGTCCTTGCCGGTGACCGGCAGCACCACGCCGCCGATGATCAGCGACTGCGGCGACTGCGGGCGGTCGATCAGCACGATGCGCGGCGTGGGCTCGGGCAAGGGCGCGGCGAAGGACTTGCTGCCCTTGGCGACCGTGGGCGCGGTCCACTCGCCGAAGCGCGCGTCGAGCATCGGCTTCAGCTCGGCCAGCGGCTTGTCCGACACCACGAAGATGCGCGCGTTGTCGGGCCGCAGCCAGCGCTGGTGGAAGGCCTGTAGCGCATCGCGGTCGAGGGCGGTGACCGCCGCGGTGTCGCCCAGGCCCGAGGCCGGTCGCCCGTAGGGATGCGCCGCGCCGTAGAGGATGCCGGGCACCGCGCGCCCGCCCATGCCGTTCGGCGAGGTGTTCTCCTGCGCGATCATCGCCAGCTGCTGCGCGCGCATGCGTTCCAGGTCGGTCGGCTTGAAGGCGGGATTGCGGATCACGTCGGCCAGCAGCTCGAGGCCGCCGTCGAGGTTGGGCGAGACCACGCCCAGCGTCACCGCGGTGCGGTCCAGGCCGGTGTTGGTGCCAATGTTCGCGCCCAGGCGCTCGCCGGTCTCGGCGATCTGCACCGCGTCACGCGTCTGCGTGCCCTGGTCCAGCAGCGCGAGCATCAGGCGCTGCGTGCCGAGCGCATCGGCCGGGTCCGCCGCCACGCCGGCGTCGAACTCCACCGCCACCTGCGTCATCGGCACCGCGATGGATTGCGCGTAGACGACTTCGATGCCGTTGCGCAGCGTGGCACGCTCGACCTCGGGGAAATCCAGCGGCTTCATCGCGCCCACCGGCGGCATCGGTTCGCGCGGCGTGACCTGTAGCGGCGTCGCCGGCGTCGGCGCGGGCCGCGCGCTTGCCGCCTCGGCATAGGCCGGGCGCTCGCCCGGATCGACGCGGATGGCCACGGTCGGGCGCGTAAGCCAGCGCTGCATCGCCGCGCGCACGGAGGCCGGCGTGGCCTTGCCGTAGCCCGCCAGTTCCTTGCGATAGTGGCCGGGATCGCTGGCGTACAGCGCGCCCTCGGCCAGCACCACCGACTTGCCGCCGAAACCGCCGACCGGCTCGAGCGCGCCGACCATGCCGGCGATGCGCGTGGTCGCCACGCGCGCCACCTCGTCCTCGGTCGGTCCGTTCTGGATGAAATCGGCGATCAGCTTGTCCAGCCGCGCCGACACCGCATCCGCATCCTGCCCCGGCTTCACGTCCACGCTGACGGTGACCATGCCGAGCCGGTGGAAGGGCTGGTAGCCGGCGGTGACGGCGACGGCGGTCTCGTCGCCGCGCACGAGTTCGTTGTCCAGGCGCGAACTGGCCAGGCCGCCGAGCACGGTGGCGGCGACGTCGAGGTCGGCGGACGCCTCGTCGAGCAGGCCCGGCACGGCCCAGTTGCGGTACAGGCGCGTGTTCGACACGCGGTCCTGCATGGCGATGTCCACGCGCTTGGGCAGGGTCGGGACATCCGCCATGGCCGGCTCGTTCTGCGCGCCGCGCGGAATGTGGCCGAAATACTTCTGCACCAGCCGGCGCGCGGCCGCCACGTCGATGTCGCCGGCGATCGACAGCACCGCATTGTTGGGGCCGTAGTTCTCGCGATGCCAGTTGCGCAGGTCCTCGAGGCTGGCGGCGTCGAGGTCGGCCATCGAACCGATGGTCGAGTGCCGGTACGGGTGGCCTTCCGGGAACAAGGCTTCCAAGCGCGCGTACTGCACCAGGCCATAAGGCTGGTTGTCGCCCTGGCGCTTTTCGTTCTGCACCACGCCGCGCTGGTTGTCGAGCCGCTCCTGGTTGAGCGCGCCGAGCAGATGGCCCATGCGATCGCTCTCCATGTACATCGCCTGCTCGAGCGCGGAGGTCGGCACGGTCTGGAAGAAGTTGGTGCGGTCGAACCAGGTGGTGCCGTTCCAGTCGGTGGCGCCGAGCGCGCGCAGCGGCTGCATCAGCCCGCCCGGCAGGTTCTCGGTGGGATTGAACAGGCCGATGTGCTCGAACAGATGCGCGTAACCGGTTTTGCCCTTGGGCTCGTCCTTCGAGCCGACGTTGTACCAGGCCTGCAAGGCCACCACCGGCGCCTTGCGGTCGGTGTGCAGGACCACGCGCAGGCCGTTGTCGAGCGTGAAGGTTTCATAAGGGATGTCGACGCTGCGCGCGAGTTCGGCGGCCGGCACCGGCGTGATGGCGTCGGCGGCGAACGCGGACGGCCCGAAGGCCAGGCTGAGGGCGATGAACAGGGCGGCGTGGCGCATGGGTCGGGTCCCCGGGACGAAGTTCCCGGACCGTAGCAGAACCCCCCGGCGCCGTGAGTGCCGATTGTCATGGGGCGCGGTGGTTCAGGGCGTCGCCGTCAGCACCTTCATGTTGTTGGCGCGGTGGGTGTCGATCAGCACGTTGCGCGGGTCGATGCCGGCGCGGGCCGGCTCGCTCGGCACGCTCACCGTGATGCGCTGTTCTCCTTCCTTCAGGCGGTGCCTGGCCAGGTACAGCAGCTTGCCCGGCGCATCGTCTGTCCCGGGCCCATACACACCGATCTCGACCGGCTCGCGCAGCGGTCGTTGCGCCACCCGGCCCTGCCGGTCCACCGCGACCTTTTCGGCACCGACCACCAGCGTGACTTCCCAGGCCTTGCCCACCTTGCGCGACGTGGCCTCCTTGGCCTGCAGGTTCCAGAAGGTATTGCGCTCGAACAGGTCGGCCAGCAGTTCGTGTTGCGCCGCCGGCGTCACCGCCTTCAGCTCGGCGTACAGATCCAGGCTCGTCGCCAGCGGCACCTGGCCGTGGCCATGCTTGGCGAAGAAGCGCCGCAAGGCCAGGTTGACGCGCTCCTCGCCGATCGCGTCGCGCAGCGCCACCATCGAGAACGGTCCCAGGCGGTAGGCGGTGAACCAGTCCGAGGCTTCAAGCAAGGGCACGCCGTCGCGGGCGCGCGGGCCGAGGTAGTCCTCGCGCATCACGTCGAGGAAACGCTCCAGGTGCGCCTCGCCCTTGGCGTCCGCCACCACGCCCAGCGCGCTGTACCAGGCCAGGCTCTCGGAAACGAAGGGCGCGCCGGCGACGTTGGCCGGCGTGAGCTGGTTGCCCCACCACTGGTGCGCGATCTCGTGCGCCATCACCGCGAAGGCGAAGTCCACCTTGCGCCAGTCGGCGTCCGGGTTCATCAGCGCGTAACCCTCGAACATGCGGATGCTGGTGGGATGCGAGCGCGCGCTGACGTTGTAGCCGGCGGCCTCGACCACCGTCAGTTGCCGTGCCGGATAGGGACCGATGGTGCGCGTGTAGCGTTCGAGCGAAGCCTTCACGCCCTGCGCGATCCGCGCGACGTTCGCCGCGTGGGCGGGGTGGTGGTAAATGCGGATGGCGACGTCGCGCCAACGGGTCTCGTGGATGGCGTAGCGCGCCGAATAGATGCCGAAGCCGTTCTCGATCGGCTCGGGCGTGACATAGCGGAAGTAGCGGCGCCCGCCTTCGCTCCAGCTGCGCTGCAGTTGCCCCGGTGCGACCGCGACCTGGTCGGCGGCGGTGCCGATGGTGGTGTCCACCCGGATGCGCTGGTTGCCGCGCGGGTCATGGCGGGCGGCGAGGTCGGCCAGCGGCGTGATCGGCGGGCGCGGCGGCAGGCCGTGCTCGCGGCGGGCGGCGGCGTCGGTGATTTCGCGGTCGCGCTGGTAGCCGAGGGTCGGCAGCCAGTCCCGCTCGAAATGCGATGCGCCGGCCGTGATCGCGGTATGGATGCCGCCGTTGCCGAAGCCGCGGCCGCCGAATCGCAGGTCGTAGTCCATCGCCAGCGACTCGCCGGGTTGCAACGGCCGCCGCAGCTTCACCGTGCGATGGCGTAGCTCGGCATCGTCGGCCACCAAGGTCGTGTCGCGGTCGAAGCGCAAGGGACCGGCGACCACTTCGGCGGCAGTCTCGACGTGCAGCGTGTCGATCGGCCTTTCGCTGCGATTTACGAGGACGTCGCGGCCGGTGATCGTCGCCTCGGCGCGGTCCGGGTACAGCTCGACGCGCAGCGTGCGGGACGCGAGCAGCGGCTGAGGTAGCGCGGCGACGGCGGCGTAGCGGCGCTCGTAGGCGACGCGGCGCGCCTCGCGCTGCTTCGAGTTCGCGTACGTGTTGAGTACGTTGGTGTTGTAGAAAATGTAGCCGCCGGCGCCCAGCACCAGCAGCATGGCGAGCGCCGCAGTGGCGGCGAGGGGCCGGCTAACGCGCGCCCTCGCCTGTGCCCAACGCTGCGCGACGCCGTGTTCGGCGCCGCGTACCCACAGCAGTCGCGCGCCGCTCGCGAGCAGCAGCGCCCACCCCGCCCAATACAGCTTGAACCACAACACCGGGCCGAGCGTCCCGCCGTAGCCGCGCATGTCGGAGTAATTCCAGCCGGGGTCGGCGCTGTAGATCAGCAGGGTGTGCTCGATGCCCAACTGGGACGAGAACAGCATCAACCCGAACGCCGCGATGCCCGCCAGGTGCCCCGCGAACTTCTGGTTCACCAGCACGTGCAGAGCGATCGCCACCACCGCGAACAGCAGGTGGCCCGACAAACCCAGCCCGAACAGCATCTGCACCCACAGCAGCGGCTGGAAATCGAAGTGCTCCATCCGCCACTGGGTGAAGATTCCCGCCGCCATCAGCAGGCCCTGCCAGGTCGCCAGCGCCAGCGCCAGGCCGAGCCCCTTGCCCAGCAGCGGCACCCAGTCCTTGATCGGCGCGGCGTCCGCGATCGGCCCGAGGCCGGCGTCACGCTCGCGCCAGACCAGCTCGCCGGCATAGAACACGCAGATCAGCGGCGCGACGAAGCCGAAGAAGTCGGTCGCGTTGCCCAGCGCCATCGCGATCATGCCGGTGACCGGCACCAGCGGTACGCCGAGGTGCTCCATGAGCTCCGGCCCGGTGAGCGCCACCAGGCCCGCCACCGCGACCACCACCAGGAAACCGCGCGCGAAGACGATCTCGCGGAAGGACGTGGCGGTGATCGCCAGCACCTGGCGCAGGCGGGCGCGTGCATCGAAGCGTGGCCGGGACGGCGGCAGCGGCGCCAGCGCGGCGCGCGGCACGGCCGGACCGGCCGCTTCCAGCGGATCGGCGACGCCGCGGCCACGTCCCACCCACCCGCGCGGCCACCAGCGCGGCCGCCGCGCCGCGCCGTCGTGCGAGAAGGAGAAGCGCGCATAGGCGCCGAGCAGCGCCACGCAACCGATCGCGATCCACAGCCCGCGGTTGGCCAGCACGGTCGGCTCCAGGCCGATCAGCATCTGTCCCTTCTGCAGCACGGTGCGCTGCCGCGACAGTTCCGACATCACGGTGAGCGCGAACGGGTCGAGCATGCGCGCCAGCGCCCACAGGTTCTTGGTCTGCGCCAACACGGCGTTGGTGAAGATCGCCGAGACGAACAGGCCGGCGGCGACGGCGAACGCGGCCATCGCCCGGCGCGCCAGCAGCGCGGCCGCGAACATCAGCGCGGTGGTGACGAACACCGTCGGCACCATCAGCGAGGCGTAGACCAGCAGGTAGCGCGCCGGCTCGAACGGTGCGACCAGGGCCGGATCCAGGCCCGGCAACCACAGCAGCAGGAGCTGGCCCAGCGGAATAGAGGCCATCAGCACCGCCACCAGCACGAACACCGCCAGGAAGCGACCGCCCAGGTAGGCCGCGCGCCCGACCGGCGAGGTGTACATCAGCGGCGCCATCCGCAGGTGCACGTCGCGCGCGGCGGCGTCGCCGGCGATCGCCGCGCTCATCACCATGCCGAAGATGCCGGCGATGATGCCTGCCGAGGCCAGCACGAAGGGTGCGTTGTACGGGTATCCGTTCGCGCGCGCGCCGTCGAAGAAGGATTCCGCGCTCAGGCGCAGGATCAAGGCATTGAGCAGCAGGAAATAGAACCAGGTGGACTTGCGGGCCAACTGGTAGCGCAGCTCGAAGCGGAAGACCTCGGCGAACATCAGGCCGCTGCCGGGCGCAGGGCCGGGTGCCGCGCCATGGTGCAGAAGTAGACGTCCTCGAGGTCCGGCTCGGCGGGCTCGAAGCCGTTCCCCGGCGCCTCGTCGCTGATCGCATGGACCAGCGTGCGACCCGCCAGCATGCGCGTGGAGATGATGGCGTAGTCGCGCTCGCAGGCCGGCAGGTCCTGCTTGTCCACCAGACGCCGCCAGATGCGCCCTTGCAGCGCGGCCACGGCCTGCAGCGGCTCGGCCTCGAGCAGGATGCGGCCCTTGTCGATGATCGCCATGCGCGTGCAGAGTTCGCTGACGTCCTCGACGATATGCGTGGACAGGATCACGATGCTGTTCTCGCCCAGCTCGCTGAGCAGGTTCAGGAAGCGCACGCGCTCGGCCGGGTCCAGGCCGGCGGTGGGCTCGTCCACGATCAGCAACTTCGGATTGGCCAGCAGCGCCACCGCCACGCCGAAGCGCTGGCGCATGCCGCCGGAGTAGCCGCCGAGCTTGCGCTTGCGCGCCTCCCACAGGTTGGTGCGGCGCAACAGCGCCTCCACCACGTCCTTGCGCTCGCCGCGGTTGACGAGGCCTTTCAGGATCGCGAAATGATCGAGCAGGCTTTCCGCCGTCACGCTCGGGTACACGCCGAACTCCTGCGGAAGGTAGCCCAGCGACTGGCGCAGCGAATCCGGCTCGCGCAGCACGTCGAGCGCGCCCAGGCGGATCGAGCCCGTATCCGGCTGCTGCAGGGTGGCGAGGATGCGCATCAACGTGGACTTGCCGGCGCCGTTGGGGCCGAGCAGCCCGTACATGCCCTGCGGGATGGTCAGGCTGACGTCGTCGAGCGCGCGCACGCCGTTGCCGTAGGTCTTGGACAGGTGCGCGATGCGCAGTTCCAGCGGCGGGGTGGAAGCGTTCATGCCGCGGATCCTGCGGGTCGGTGGTGGCCAGACCATAGCGATGCCGGCGTGCCAATGCCCCGTGCCGCAGGTCATGGCCGCGTGTGTCGTTTGCGCACCCGGTCACGAAGCGCGGGAACACCGCTTTCCGGCCCGTGCTAACCTGAACGCCATTCCGCGGGGACGGAGTAAGGCATGGATTCAATTCCGGAGCGCCTGGTCGCTGCCCTGGCAGACCGATACCGCATCGAGCGCGAGCTCGGCATCGGCGGCACCGCCACCGTCTACCTGGCCGAGGACATCCGCCACCACCGCCGGGTGGCCATCAAGGTTCTGAAGCCGCAAGTCGCGGCGGCCCTGGGGCCAGAACGCTTCGAGGACGAGATCCGCATCGCCGCGGGCCTCCACCACCCGCACATCCTCGGCATGCACGACTCCGGCGAGGCCGACGGTTTCCTCTACTACGTCATGCCCTTCGTCGAAGGCCACAGCCTGCGCGAGCGCCTGCAACGCCACGACCCCATCCCGTTCCCGTATGTCGCCAAGCTGATGTCGGAAGTCGCCGATGCCCTGGCGCACGCGCATGCCGCCGGCATCGTGCACCGCGACATCAAGCCCGAGAACATCCTGATCACCGGGAAGCACGTGGTGGTGACGGACTTTGGCATCGCCAAGGCGATCAGCGACGCCGCCGACCGCAAGTCCAGCACCAGCATGGGCACGGCGCTGGGCACGCCCGCCTACATGGCGCCTGAGCAAGCTTCGTCCGAACCCGATCTCGACCACCGCGCCGACATCTATGCACTCGGCGTGGTCGGCTACGAGATGCTGGCCGGGCGCACGCCCTTCACCGGCACTGCGCAGCAGATGCTGGGCGCGCACCTGGCCAGCAAGCCGCAGCCGGTGACCGAACTGCGCCCCGGCGTGCCGCCCGGCCTTGCTGCGGTGGTGATGCGCGCGCTCGCCAAGTCGCCCGGCGAGCGTTGGCAGAGTGCCGAAGCCATGCAGGCGCAACTCGAACCCCTGGCCACGACGACTTCCAACAGCGGGATGATGGCGACGGTGGCGCTGGTCGTGCGTCGCAGGGTTCCGACGCAGCGCATCGCGATCGGCATCACCGCGATCGCCTTGCTCGCCGCCGGCGTGATCGCATGGCAGCGCATGGGGTCGCCGCAGGAGGCCGCCATTGCGGCGCCGGCCGCAGGCGTTGCCGCGGTCGCCGCCAAGCCCGCGATTCCCGACCTGAAGAACGATCCCTCGATCGCGGTGCTCCCGTTCCAGAACATGAGCTCCGACGAGGAGCAGGCCTACTTCTCCGACGGCATCTCGGAGGAGCTGCTGAACCTGCTGGCCAAGATCCCCGAGTTGCGCGTGGTCGCGCGCACCTCCAGCTTCACCTACCGCGACGGCAAGACGCCGATCCCCGAGATCGGCAAGGCCCTGAACGTGGCCACCGTGCTGGAAGGCAGCGTGCGCAAGTCCGGCGACACCGTGCGCATCACCGCGCAGCTGATCCGCGCCCGCGACGGCACCCACCTGTGGTCGCAGACCTACGACCGCAAGCTCGACGACGTGTTCAAGGTGCAGGACGAGATCGCCGCCAACGTGGTGGACCAGTTGAAGCTGACCCTGCTGGGTGGCGCGCCGAAGATGAAGGAGGCCGACCCCAAGGTCTACCCGCTCCTGCTGCGTGCCAACGCGCTCAACAGCCAGCGGACGAAGGAGGCGCGTGACGAGGCTATCCTCATCTACAAGCGCATCATCTCCGAGAGCCCCTCCGAAGGCCGCGCATGGGCCGGCCTCGCCCGCGGCTACCTCAACATGTTGGTATTCCAGGAGATGCCCCCGGCGCAAGTCAAGCCGCTGGTTCGTGAGGCCGCCGCCAAGGCACTGGCGCTCGACCCGCAACTGGCGGTGGTGCATACCTACCTGGGCCAGCTGCACGTGCAGGAAAACAACTTGCCCGCGGCCGCGGCGGCCTACGAGCTCGCCCTGTCGATGGCCCCCAATTCGGGCCCCGTGCTGGCCAATTCCGCCGGGATGCTGGCGCAGCTGGGCAGGCCGAACGAAGTCCTGAAGGTCCGGCGGTGGGTGGCGAAGATCGATCCGGGCAATTCCAATGCCCACGTCGGGTTGTGCGCGGCCGAAGCAGCCGTGCGCCGGTACAAGGTGGCGCTCGAGCACTGCCGCACGGCGATGATCATGTCGCCCAACGCGCCCTACATCCATACCGTGATCGGCCAGCTGCACATGCTGGACGGCAATCTCGTGGAAGCACTGAAGCACGCCGGCCTCGAACCGGATGAAAGCACGCGCCTGGTCGTCCAGTCCGAGGTGTACTTCGCCATGGGGCGCAGGGCCGAGTCGGACGCCGCACTGAAGCGCATGATCGCCGAGTTCGCCAAGGTGTACCCGTCCGGAGTCGCGGAGGCCTATGCCCTGCGCGGCGATGTCGACCAGGCCTTCGCCTGGCTGGAGCGTGCCCGCGCCATCGAAGACCCCGAAGTCAAGTTCGCCCATACCAGCCTCTTCATGGAAAAGCTGCACGGCGACCCGCGCTGGCTGCCTTTCCTGCGCAGCATCGGCACCGCGCCGGATCAGCTTGCGAAGATCAAGTTCGAGGTCAAACTGCCGGGCTGACGGCCGTTGGGGCGACAGCCAGCTTCACGCGGGTAGCCTGAGGGCCGATTCGTCCCGTTGAAGGAGGTAGCCATGACCGCCGAGAACAAGTCGCCGCTCGAGCAGGTGAACGACGTGGTGAGCCAGCTCAAGGAAATGCGCCACTACGCCAAGAACAACGTCGAGCGCCTGACCGCGCAATGGATGCTGTTCGACGGCGAGCTCAAGAAGCTGCACCACACCGACCGCATCGAAGAACTGATGACGCGCCAGGGCGAGCTGCACGATTCGCTGGATGCGGAGATCAGCGCGCTGGAGGAACTGGTCGGCGAGATGACGCCCAAGGACGAGGACGCGGCGCCCACCCAGCACTGAGACCTCACGCCCCCTTTACAGCCCCCGGAGTGCTGTGCATACTGTGCATATCAAGTATGCACAGTAGCTCCGGATGACCACCCCGCTGATCCTGTCGCCCAGCGACGGGACCCCCATGTACCAGCAGATCGTCGACGCCATCACCGCCAAGGTGATCGCCGGCGATTGGGCGCCGGGCGACGCCCTGCCCTCGATCCGCGACCTCGCCAGCGCCTGCCGGGTCAGCGTCATCACCGTCAAGCGCGCCTACGCTGAACTGGCGCTGGCCGGCGTCATCGTCACCCGCCACGGCATGGGCTCCTTCGTCGCCGATTCGCGTGACCTTTCAACGCACCTGCTGCGTGCCGAACTCGACCAGCACCTGGCCGCCCTGCTGGCCTGCGCCGCGCGCCTGGGACTGTCGCGCCAAGACCTGCTGGCGCTGCTCGCCGAGCCCGAATCCGAATCCTCCCACGCCCCTTCCGGAGCAGCCACGCCATGACCGACGCCTTCGCCCTCACCGGGGTCAGCAAGCGCTACGACGACTTCGCCCTGCAGGACATCACGCTGCGCATGCCGGAGGGCGAGGTGATGGGCCTGGTCGGCGTCAACGGCGCCGGCAAGACCACCTTGCTGCGCCTGCTCAGCGGCCTGGCGCGCGCCGACGCCGGCACCTTGCAGGTACTCGGGCACGAGATGCCGGCGCAGCAGGTCGCGGTCAAGCGCCAGCTCGGCCTGGCTTCCGAAGACATGCGCCTGTACGCCAGCCAGACCCTGCGCTGGCACATGGATTTCATCCGCGCCATCTATCCCGGCTGGGACGAAACCTACGCGACGGAGTTGTTGCGCCGCTTCGACCTGCGCCCGCAGCAGGCGGTCGGCGGCTTCTCGCACGGCCAGCGGGTGAAGGCGCTGCTGCTGCTGAACTTCGCCCGCCGCCCGCGCCTGCTGCTGCTCGACGAGCCGACCACCGGCCTGGACCCCGTCGCGCGCGACGAAGTGCTCGAGGCGATCGCCGACATCCTGCGCGACGAGGCGCGCAGCGTGCTGTTCTCCTCGCACAACACCCGCGACATCGAGCAGCTGGCCGACTCGATCAGCTTCGTGCACCAGGGCCGGCTGCTGGCCAGCAAGGACAAGGAGAGCTTCCTCGAGGACTGGCGCCGCATCGTCTGCCTCGGGCCCTGGCCCGGCGACGAAAGTCCGTGGCCGGAGATCGCCGCCACCCGCCAGGACGGTTCGCTGCTCGAACTGAAGGTGCGCCGCTACAGCGATGCACTGCTCGCGCGCCTGCAGGATCGCGGCCTCGAAGTCCGCAGCAGCGAGAGCATGAGCCTGGAAGACATCTTCGTCACCACCGTACGCGCCGGAGCCGTCGCATGAGCCTGCCCGCCCTGAACCTGCCGGTCATCCGGCAACTCGTCGCCAAGGACTGGATCCTGTTCCAGAAGCAGATGGCCGCCTATGTCACCGGCGGCATCGTCGCGCTGTGCCTGCTCGGCATGGCCAAGCCCTGGAGCTTCTACCTCGGCTCGCTGCTGCTGATCATCGTGCTGGTCGCCGCGGCCTGCTTCTCGATCTCCACCTCGCTGCTGGTCGAGCGCAAGGAACGCACCCTCGCCTTCGTGATGAGCCTGCCGGTGACGCCGCTGGACTTCTACCTGGCCAAGCTGGTGGGCAACCTGGTCACCTTCCTGGTGCCCTTCCTGGTGATGTTCCTCGGCACCCTCGCGGTCGTCGCCTTCACGCCGCTGCCGGACGGGCTGATCGTGTTCGCGACCCTGTTGTTCGGCTTCATCGCGCTCGCCTACAGCCTGTCGCTGAGCGTGGCCATGGCGGTCGAGTCGGAAGGCTGGAACACCTTCGCCATGATCGGCAGCATGGTGCTGATCAATCCCTTCATCATGATGCTGGGCCAGATCCCGTCCATCAGCGAAGTGGCGCGCGGCGAACTCGTGATCTGGAGCCCGGCGGCGCTGTTGATCCTGCTGGTGCAGGCGGTGGCGAGCGTCGCGCTGCTGGCCGGCACCGGCTGGGTGCACTGCCGCAAGCCCGCGTTCTACTGAGTTCGCGGCCGTGGCCGGTTCCGGGCGCCTGCACGCGATGGACAACCTGCGCGCTCTGGCGATGTTCGCCGGCGTGCTCTTCCACGCCGGGCTGGCCTACAGCGCGCTCGCCCACGACTTCGTGCCGACCGCGGACCGCGCGCAATCGGTCGCGCTGGATGCGGGCCTGTGGTTCGTGCACCTGTTCCGGATGCCGCTGTTCTTCCTGGTCGCCGGCTACTTTGCCGCACGGCTGGTGGCGATGCGCGGCGTCGGCGGCATGCTGCGCAACCGTGTGCGGCGGGTCGGCCTGCCCTTCCTGCTGTTCCTGCCGCCGACCTACCTCGCGCTCAAGCACGCCACGCTGCAGGCGGCGATCACCGTGCAGCATCCCTCGCCGCTGCTGGCGATGATCCGGCCCTACGCGCTGATGCCGGACCTGCCCGCGCAACCGCCGGGCACGGCGCACCTGTGGTTCCTGTACTACCTGATGCTGTTCTGCGTGCTGGTGTGGTCGGCGCGCACGCTCGGGATGGGTGCGATCGCCGCGCGCCTGCGTCGTCTACGCCCAGGCTGGCAGTTGGGACTGCTGCCCCTGCTGCTGGTACCCTCGCTCGCCGCCGTCACCGCGCCGCATCCCGCGCCGGAGAGCCTGTTGCCGCAGTTCTGGGCCATCGGTTACTTCGGCCCCTGCTTCGCTTTCGGCTATCTGCTGCACGGGCACGAAGCGGCGATCGCCCGACTGCGTCCCGTCGCGCCGTGGCTGGTCGCCGCCAGCGTGCTGCTGTATCTGGTGTTCTGGCTCGGCGTGACCCGGCAAGCCGCAGGTGCGGCGCACTCGTGGTTCCCCTGGGCCCTCGCGCTGCTCGAGGCGTACATCGGCGCGTGGATGACGCTCGCCTGCCTCATCCTGGGCTGGCACCTGCTGGACCGCCGCCATGCCGTGCTGCGCTACCTCGCCGACGCCTCCTACTGGACCTACCTGCTGCACCTGCCGATCCTGTTCGCGCTGCAGTATCGGCTGATGGACCTGGACTGGCCATGGCCGGCGAAGTTCGCGGTCGCGGTGGCGACCACGCTGGCGCTGTGCATGGGCAGCTACCAGCTGCTGGTGCGCGGAACGCGATTCGGTGCATTCATCGGCGTCGAGAATGCGCGTCGACCACCGCCACTCACAACTGCCGCGGCAAGTCCTTGAGGATGGTCGTGCGCCGCGCGTCGTCCCGGTCGATGTAACCGCCGCGGGCCAGGTCGCGGAAGATGTGGTTCACCATCTCGCGGGTGGCGCCGACGCGGTCGGCGATTTCCTGCTGCGTCACCGAGGCGGGCAACAGGCGAACGCCATTCACTTCCATCGCGAGGCGATCGATCAGCGTGACGGTGCGCTCGAACACGCCACTCAGCGCCAGGCTGCGGATCTGCTGGGTGGAGTGGCGGACGCGGGCAATGAGCTTGAGCACCAGGCTCTCGGCGAACTCCGGGTAGTCCTTCATGAAGGCGCGAAACTCGTCCGGCCCCACCACCACGCACTGCACGTCGGTGGCGGCCTTGGCCGAGGCCGAGCGCGGCCCGCCGTCCAGGAACATCTCGCCGAAGAACTCACCCGGCTGCAGCATGTTGTAGACCAGCTCGCGGCCGCGCTCGTCGCGCGTGTACACCTTCACCTGCCCGGCCACCAGGATGTAGAGCGCGTCGGACTGCTCGCCCTCGCGGATGATCTCGTCGCCGCGCGCGTAGGCGTGCAGGTCGCCGCGCTCCGACAGGCTGGCGAGCAAAGCGTCGGACAGCGGCGGCTTGGCGATCGAGTCCACGTCGGCTCCGTCAGTAAGGCAATGGCGGGCACGATACCGCAGCTATGCGATTTCGCATTCTCATGTGAATTATTTACGTATCGCAGCGACACGAAACCGGACGATTCTGTGATGTAGTGCGCGACTGCAGGGCAAGGGGGCCAAGAGTTGAAGATGGGACGGGTCGTGAGAAGGCTTGGCGGTGCGCTGTTGGCGATCACGGCGGTCTACGCGACCGTGGCAATCGCCGCACGGTACTGGCCGCAGACACAGCAGCAGCGCGACGCCATCGCGCAAATGGAACAGCCGACTCCCCCCGTTCGCGGGCGCGACGGGTCGGATCTCGCGTGGCTGCTGGACCATGACGTGCCAGCCGGGGAGCGGCAGGCCGCTGCCGCCGCGCTTCGCGCCTTCCTGGAGCGGCATGCCGGCCAACCCGGCGCATCGGACCGGCCGGACCATCCGCTTCGGGCGTTTCCCGAGCTGCCCGGCGAAGCCGCGGCTGGCACTCGCCCGTGCGACAGCGCGCGGCGTTGCCTCGACGACGTGCGAGCACGTCTGCCTGAGGTCGCGAGCGAACTCGGGCAGCAGCGGCGACGCGTGGAGTTGGGACGGGAAATGGCTTCGTACGATGGACTGCGTTTCGGCCTGTCGCCCTCGCCCCACCATCCGCTCCAGCATGCCACCCGGAACTCCCGGCTCGTCCGGATGCATTTCGCCCATGAGTTCCTGGCGGGCCGGAAGGAACAGGCGGTTTCGGGACTTTGCCTGGACCTCGCCGGATGGCGTCGGATCGCGAGCGACAGCGACACCCTGGTCGGCAGCATGCTCAGCCTCGGCGCGGTGCGCAGCGACGCCCTGCTCCTGGCGGAAATGATCGCCGAGCTGCCCCGCGACAGCGACTTGCCGCCATCCTGCGACGCCGCCCTTGCTCCCACGGCGGATGCCGAGCTGGACTCGTGTCCCATGCTCCGCTACGAGTATCGCTACGCGCGGTCGAGCCTCGCTGATCCTGCGGACTCCGACAGTGTCGCGGCCCGCCTCCTGATGGCCAGCATCGGCGAACGCCACCGCGATGCCACGCTCGCGATGCGCATGGCGGGCTCGTGCGGGACATCCGCGCTCGCGACAGCCCGGGCAGACCGCTCGCTGACCTCGCGCTTTCGCACCGAGTCGTGCTCGACGTTCCGGCTCTGGATCGACCCGATCGGGTGCACGGTCCTGGAGGCGTCCTCCGTCGATGCGATGCGGCTTTCGCGTTATGCCGACCGGCGCACCGACGCCGCCGCGATGCTCGCCGGCCTGCGCACGGTCGCCTGGTTGCGGACGCTGGACGTCCCGGAGGAGCAATGGGACGCAAGCCTGAAATCGCGCCCCGGATCGCTGGGCTTGCGACGGACGCCAACGCTCTCGGCCGATCATTCGACCCTGTCGATTCCCCTGCTGGCTGAATGGCAGGGCACCGCCATCGAGCTGGCTGTCAAACCCCAGGTAGCGACGCCCATCACGAAATGACTTGCAGGTCGCCCGCGCAACGCATGGATCGAGGATTGGTTGACAGGAAGTTCCGCGACCCGCGATGGCGCCTAAGCACTGATTAATCACGCATCCGCATCATGGCACCAGCGAAACGGTTCGCTGATCCAGAGGATGCGCCATGAAGAAGCCACTGCTTGCCCTTGCCACCGCCGCGCTGCTGCTCGGCTCCGTCGGCACCGCCAACGCCCAGGCGCGGTACCACGACCGCGACCGCGACGGCGTGCCCAATGCCTACGACCGCCACGACGACCGCGGCGCCCGCCGCAGCCGCGACCGCGATTGCGACGGCGTCCCGAACCGCTACGACCGCCACGACCGGCGCAACGTCCGCGACCGCGATTGCGATGGCATCAGCAATCGCTTCGACCGCCGCGACGGTCGCCACCACCAGGCCCGTCGCGTCTACGACGGCCCGCGTTACTACGCGCCGCGCGACTACCGCTACACGCGTTACACCTACGGCTCGCGCCTGCCGCGTGGCTACTGGGGCGACCGCTACTACGTGGACTACCGCCCCTACGGCCTGGCCCCGCCGCCGCGCGGCTACCGCTGGAACCGCGTGGGCAGCGACGTCTACCTGGTCTCGGTGCGTGACGGCCTGATCGTGGAGGCGATCTACAGCCTGTTCCGTTGATCGATGCATCAGCCGACGCCCGGCGCGTGGTGGAATCCCCACGCGCCGGGCCGCGGATGAGGTCGGACGCCTTATCCTAGGCAGGCCCCGCGAGCGCCTGCCCATGACCCGACCCTACGACCTGGCCGTCTTCGACTTCGACGGCACCCTCGCCGATTCCTTCCCCTTCTTCCTCGGCGTGCACAACGAGCTCGCCCGCAAGCACGGCTTTCCCGAAGTCGCCGAGCACGAGGTGCCGGCGCTACGCGAGTTGCCCACGCGGGAACTGGCCAAACGCGCGAAGCTGCCGGCATGGCGGCTGCCCGTGGTGGCCCGCGACTTCGTCGCCCGCATGCACCAGGCCGAAGCGGTGCCCTTGTTCGCGGGCGTGCCCGAGGCACTGCGGGCCCTGCGCGAGTCCGGCCTGCGCATGGCGCTGGTCACCTCCAACTCTCGCGCGAATGCATTGCGCGTGCTCGGCCCCGAGTTGTCCGCCGGCTTCGAGCACGTGGACTGCGGGGCGTCGATGTTCGGCAAGGCCGCGCGCTTGCGGCGTGTGCTGCGCTCACTTGACGCGGCGCCGGAGCGCAGCATCTATATCGGCGACCAGACCGCGGATGCGGAGGCGGCGCGGGCAGCGGGCATGGCCTTCGGCGCCGTTCACTGGGGCTACGCCACCGCGGCCGCGCTGCGGGCGATGCGCCCCGAACTCACTTTCGAAGAGCCGGGCGAACTGCTGCGCCTGTAGGCACTCGCGCGGACGCCAGGACTGCGCGATCGAGCCCCACACCCGTTGCGCGGTCGCCTCCGGGCACCGGCCCAGACCGCTGCCCGGACCTGCGCGGGTGAACACGATGGGCCCGTGCTAACCTCCGGTGACTTCCAAGGGGGAACGGAACGCGCCATGGAGACCGCTTCGGACGACATTCCCGACCGGTTGGTCGCCGCCCTTGCCGACAAGTATCGCCTCGAACGCGAGATCGGCGCCGGCGGCAGCGCCACCGTCTACCTCGCCGAAGACCTCAAGCACCACCGCCGCGTCGCCATCAAGGTGCTCAAGCCGCAGGTCGCCGCGGCGCTCGGGCCGGAGCGCTTCGAGGACGAAGTGCGCATCGCCGCCGGGTTGAACCATCCGCACATCCTCAACGTGTACGACTCGGGCGAGGCCGATGGCGTCCTCTACTACGTGATGCCCTACGTGGACGGACAGAGCCTGCGCGACCGCCTCGCCGAAGGCCTGCTGCCCTTCCACAAGGTCGCCAAGATCCTGGCCGAGGTCGCCGACGCGCTGGCGTATGCGCATGCCGCCGGCATCGTGCATCGCGACATCAAGCCCGAGAACATCCTCTACAACGGCAAGCACGTGGTGGTGACCGACTTCGGCATCGCCAAGGCCATCAGCGAGGCCGCCGACCGCAAGTCCAGCACCAGCATGGGCATCGCGCTGGGCACGCCCGCATACATGGCGCCGGAGCAGGCCGCCTCGGACCCCTCGCTCGATCACCGCGCCGACCTGTACTCGCTGGGCATCGTCGGTTACGAGCTGCTGGTCGGCCATCCGCCGTTTTCCGGCAGCGCGCAGCAGATCCTCACGTCGCACCTGACCACCAAGCCCGAGCCGATCCATGCCTTGCGCGAAGCGGTGCCGCCGGCCCTGGCGAGCGTGGTGATGCGCGCGCTGGCCAAGGCTCCGGCCGAGCGCTGGCCGAGCGCCGAGGCCATGCAGGCGCAACTGGAAACGCTCGCGGGCACCACCTCCAACAGCGGACTGATGGCCACCGTGGTGCTGGCGGCGCGCCGGAGCACACCCACGAGGCCGCTGGCGATCGGATTGACGGTCGCCGCGCTGCTCGCCATCGGCGTGCTGGCATGGACGCGCCTGCGCCCGGCGCCCGCCGCGCCCGCGCCCGCGGTGGCGCCGGCCGCCACGCCGACCAGCGTGACCGGCATTCCCGACATCGCCACCGATCCTTCGATCGCGGTGCTGCCCTTCGAGAACATGAGCTCCGACAAGGAGCAGGCGTATTTTTCCGACGGCATCTCCGAGGAATTGCTGAACCTGCTGGCAAAGATCCCCGAGCTGCGGGTCACCGCCCGCACCTCGAGCTTCCAGTTCCGCGACCAGGACATCGGCATCAAGGAGATCGCCCGCAAGCTCAACGTCGCCGCGGTGCTGGAAGGCAGCGTGCGCAAGTCCGGCGACAAGGTTCGGATCACCGTGCAGCTGGTGCGTGCGAAGGACGGCACGCACCTGTGGTCGGAAACCTACGACCGCACGCTGGAGGACGTGTTCAAGGTGCAGGACGAGATCGCCCGGGAAGTGGTGGACAAGCTCAAGCTGACCTTGCTGGCCGCGGCACCCAAGGCGCGGCCGGTGGACGCCGCCGTGTACCCGATGCTGCTGCAGGCCGATGCGATGTACCTGCAGGGCGCGGCCGACGCACGGCGCCGCGCGCTGGAACTGTACCAGCGCATCACCGCGATGCGGCCCGGCGAGGCGCGTGCCTGGCTGGGGCTGGCCCGCGCCCGGCTCAATGACATCAATACCCCCGGCGTCGACAGCAAGCAAAGCCTGCAGCTGGCCCGGGAAGCAGCCAACAAGGCGCTGGCGATCGACCCGACCCTGGGGCTCGCCCACAGCTACCTGGCCGCTGCGTTCATGATCGAGGGCAACCTGCCCAGTGCCGCCCGCGAATACCAGCTGTCCTTCCAGAAGTCTCCGACCGAGCCGCGAGTGCTCGCCAACCTCGCCCGCATGCTGGCGCACCTTGGACGCCACCAGGAGGCCATCCAGGCCCAGCGCCCCCTGGTCCTGCGCGATCCCGCGACGGCGCAGTCGCAATTCAACCTGTGTTCCTACTTCCTCGGCGCCGGACAGCTCAAGGACGCCGAGGACGCCTGCCGCACCGGCCTGCTGCTGACGCCGGATTACACCTACGGCAATGCAACGCTTTCGCAGGTCCTCTTGCAGAGTGGAAAATTCGACGCCGCGCTCAAGCAGGCCCAGCTGGAAGCCGATCCTGGTTCGCGCCTGGTGCAGACCGCCAAGGCGTTCGACGCGCTTGGTCGCCGCGCCGAGTCGGAAAAGGCGCTGCAGGACATGATCGAGAACCACCTCGATGGCTACGTGTTCGGGCCTGCCGAGGTGTATGCCCATCGCGGCGATGCGAACCAGGCCTTCGCCTGGCTGGAGCGTGCGCGGCGCGAGGACGACCCCGAGATCGGCACCGCCCACGTGAACCACGCGCTCGTGCGATTGCACGAGGACCCGCGCTGGCTGCCTTTCCTGCGCAAGGTCGGTACGGCGCCCGAGCAACTGGCGAAGATCGTCTTCGATCCCAAACTGCCCGGCTGAATCCGCGGGCAGCGCCCAGAACGACCCTGCCATCCCCGCGTGGTCCCCTCAGGACTGCGCGATCCACCCGCGCACCCGCTCGACCAGCGCCGGCGTCATGCGCAACGCCAGGTTGTAGTGGCCGTGCTCGCCGACGCCCTGGATGTGCACGCCGGCCGCCATGGCGGCCCCCTGGGCGAGGAAGAACACCGGTGCGCCGCTCTGCCCCGCGCCGGTGTCCATCTCGTAGCCGAACAGCATCTGGTGCTGCCGGGTCACCTTGCCGATGTCGAAGTACTGGCGCCGCCGGTCCGGCACGTCGAGCGGATAGCCGGAGACGGCGAAGTCGCCCTTCAACTGCCCGGCTCCGACGGCGGCGGTGCCCAGGTAGCCCAGCGCATCGCCGAGCGCGGTCGGCAGGCGGATGAAGCCGATGTCGGCTGCGGCGCTCTGCTGTTTCTTCCAGAGCTCGTGGCAGTCCCAGTCGCGCACCGCAAAGCCGTGCCCCGCGTCGTCGAACAGGGAGATGCGCGAGGCGTAACGCTTGAGCTTGGGATGGAACACGCAATGGCCGGCCGTCAGCAGCAGCCGCGGCCCGGCGAGGAAGGCCGTGCCCTGCTCGAGATGGCCGAAGTCGCTCTCGATGCGAAGCACGGCGCGGAACGGATACTTCATGGCGTCGGCGCGCCGGCGGTCGTCCTCGCCGATGGTCGACTTGGTGGACCAGGGCGTCTCGCCCACGCTGCCGCGGGTGCGGATGCGCCCGCGAAGCGAGATGGCCTCGCCGCGCGCGAGCGCAGCGGCGACCACCGCATCGCCGGGCAGGCCGAGCTCGGCCGACATGTTCAATCCACCCGCGAGGTCTGCGGATCCAGCACCTCCACATCGGTGCCGCGCCACCGGCTGTACTTCTGGTTGAGCTGGGCCCGCACCTGCCGCGTCGCATGCCACAGCACGGCGCCCGACTCCCGGTCGGTCAGCACGTAGTCCGCGCTGGCGGTGGCCACGTACGAGAACCGCGGCGTGAGGAAGAACAGGTTGGTGCGCTTGACCGAAGTACCGCCCTCGTCCATCACCCGCACGGTCAGGATGCGCCGGACGTCCTTCTGCGAGAGCACCTGCGCGGCCTGCACCAGCAAGGTCGGCTGCCCCGCGATGGGCGCCACCAGGTCCTTCCTGAAGGCATCGATCGTCGTCAGCAGCCCCAGCCCGGCCGACTTCATCTCGTCGTGGAGGTCGGTCGCATGCAGCGCGAGCGCCAAGCGCAGGGCATCGGCGGCTTCGGTGAGGGCGGCGTAATCCGAAAGGATGGGACTGTTGGAGGGAATCGCCATCTCCGGCAAGCGCGCCCCGGCGCAGTGCCTGGCGATCTCCGAGCGCAGCGCGTAGGTGGGAAGCGTGGTGAGCGCCGGCTTGAAGTCCACGTCGGTGCGGAAGTACTTGATCAGGTCGATCGTCTGCGTGGCGACGGACTGACCCATCATCAGCGCGCCGATCAGGCCCGATTCCCGGTTTTCGTCCTTTTTCTTCTTATTGGCATTCTTCCGGGCCAGGGTTTCCGCGGCCGAGGTCCAGCGGTTCGCCGACCGCGTCAGGGCCTTGAGGTTGGCATGCAGCGATTCGGCGAGCAGCAGGCTCGGCCCCGGCGGCGTGTCGCCGCCGACGACGAGCGTGGGCTCGGCCAGGCTGCAGGCGATTGCGTCCTTTTCCCCGGGCTGCGGCACCAGGCTCGACAGGTTCGCCGACAGCAGCCAGTCGGCCAGGAAGGCCGTGTGCTCGACGCCGGTCGCTTCGCCCTGCTTCGCGGTGACTGCGGCGACGGGGTACTGCGCCTTCAGCGCGTCGTATTTCGCGGTCTGCAGGTTCTTCTGTTCGGCCAGCAGGGCGGACTGCTTTTTCGTCAGCTCGATTTGCCGATCGAGCTCCGCGATGCGCGGATCCACCGGAGGCGTTGGAGGATCCGTAGCGGCCGGCAGCGACGTTACGGTGTTGCCGGCGACCGCACCGGTGCCCCCCGTCGAGGCTGGCGTGGATTGCGCCTGCACTGCCGAAGCGGAAAGCAGCAACACGGCTTGAAGCAGCGTGAAGCGCGTGGTCTTCAAGTTGCACCCCTTCGAGATAGTGAATATTTCCGGCGACGCCGGTGGCTGCTCACCCTGCAGCGAACCGAAAGGTCGCACGAAAACAAGAACAGTGGAAGGGGCGTGGATCAGCCTCGCCAGGCTACTGCGCGCAGTTCCTTTGTCATGCGGCGCCGGGCACGCGGAAGCGACCTGCCAAACGCTGCGCAGCCGGACTGGTGGGCCGCATCGCCAAGCGCTCCGCGGCCAGGGCCGCGGCGAGCGCCGCATCGCTGGCGCGCTCGGCCGAGGCCAGCAAGGTCAGGTCGATCAGGTCTCGCTGCGCATGGCTGCCGCCGAAGCGGTGCGCGCGCGAGCGCAAGGGACGCAGCAGGCGCACGGCCTGCGCGGCATCGCCCTGCGCAAAGGCGCGGATGGCTTGCGTCGCGGGCAGGCCCACGTCGCGGGTGAACCCGGCATTGTCATCGTCCTTCTCGATCGCGGCCTGCATGCTGTCCAGCAGCGCAAGCTGGTCCGCGTCGCGCCCGGCGCCCACGTAGGCGAGCATGGCGTGCATGTCGTTGAACGCGTACTGCCCCGCGCCGCCGTCGGCCAGTGCCTGCGACCAGCGATCCGCGACCGCTTGCCAGCGCCCGCCGACGTCCACGCCGCGCAAGTGCAGGCGCCACAGCATGGCGCTGGCATCGATCAGGTCCACCACCTGCGGCATGCCCCCGCCGGCGATGGTCTCGTCGTACAGGCGCAAGGCCTCGTCGTGGCCGTCGAGTTCAAGTTCGAACAGCGCCAGGTGCCAGGTGTTGTGCACCACGAAGAAGCTGCCCGTGGACCAGGTGTCGCGATGCGGCCGCAGCCAGGCGATGCCGTCGCGCGGTGCATTGCGCATTTCGGCGACGTGGGCGACGGCATGCCAGGCCCAACCGTCGCGCGGCTCGAGCTCGACGGCGCGGCGGCCCTGCGCTTCGGCCTGCGCATAGTCCGCGGTTTCCTCCAGCCCGAAGGCGTGCATGCCGAGCACGGCGTGGTAACCCGGGATGCCGTGGTCCCAGGCCGGCAGCGCGCGGGCGATGCGATCGCGCAGCATGCGCGAGTCACCGCGGAAGAAGTCGAGCTGGTGGCCCACCTGCAGCGCCAGCAGGTCGCGCGGCCAGCGTGCGCTCAGGTCCTCCAGGCGCATCGCCGCCTCCTGCCAACGGCCGGCGGTAAGCGCCTGCGAGGCCGCCACGTGCGCGCGCTCGCGCTCGTCGGCGGGCAGCGCGGCGGCGGCGCGATTGCAGTCTTCGGCGACCGCGCGACCCGCGGGCTCGGTGCCCAGCAAGTGCAGCCAGGCCTTGAGCACGTGGGCCATCGGCATTTCGGGAGCCTCGGAGATCGCGCGATCCACGCTGGCCACCGGGTCGTCGATGAAGCACAGCAGTTCGCGTTGCGCCTGTTCGAAGGCGTCCACGGCATTGGCGTTGGCGCCGCTGACGCGGTGGCCACGATGATCGAGGAGGGTCATGGCGAATTCCTTGGGGCAGGTTCGGGGGGAGCGCCAGTTTGCGCGCCCGCGCCACCCGGACGTAAAGTGCTTCGTGCCACCAAACAGGCAAAACGGCCATGCCCGTCGATGCCCGCCCGATCACGGTCGCCTTGCTGGGGACGCCGGAGGCCAGCGCGGCCACCCTGTACGGCTTCTACGACCTGCTCGCCGGCACCCGCCGCGACTGGCACATGCTGCACGGGCGGCCGCCCGCAGCGTCGCCTTTCCGGCCCCTGGTCGTCAGCCACGATGGCGCGCCCTTCACCGCCGGCAACGGCGTGCGCGTCACCCCGGATGCCAGCTTCGCCGACTGCCCGCGGCCCGACGTGATCTGCGTGACCGACCTGTTGATCCCGCCGGGCACCTGCACCGATGAGCTGTACCAGCGCGAGGTCGAGTGGATGCGCGCGGCCTGGGACGCCGGCGCCACGCTCGCCTCGGCCTGCTCCGGCGCCCTGCTGCTGGCGCGCACGGGCCTGCTCGACGGCGAGGACGCGACCTCGCACTGGGCCTACTGCGACCTGCTGGCGCGCGACTATCCGCACACGCGCTGGCACGCCGATCGCGGCTTGATCGTCAGCGGCCCGAAGCAACGCCTGGTGATGGCGGGCAGCGGCATGGCCTGGCACCTGCTGGTGCTGGCGCTCATCGCACGCTTCGCCAGCCCGGAGGAAGCGATGCAGGTGGCGCGCATCAACCTGCTCGGCCTGCAGGAAACCAGCGCGGTGTCGTATTCCTCGCTGACCCACGGCGGCCGCGCCGACGATGCATTGATCGAGCGTTGCCAGCTGTGGGCCGCGCAGAACTACCGCAACGAATCACCGGTGGCACAGATGATCGAGCTGTCCGGCCTGCCCGAACGCAGCTTCAAGCGCCGCTTCCGCCAGGCCACCGGCATGGGCCCGCTCGAGTACGTGCATCGGCTGCGTCTTGAGGAAGCCAAGCAGATGCTCGAGTCCGGCACCGAGTCGATCGAAGCGGTGGCCGCGGAGGTGGGCTACCAGGACGCCAGCTTCTTCGGCAGGTTGTTCAAGCGCGAGGTAGCGCTGACGCCGGCGCAGTATCGGCGGCGGTTCGGGGCGCTGGGGATGCAACTGCGTGGGGGCATACTCGGGCAATGATGCTGTAAGGTAAGCGTCGGCCTGTCAGAGGCCGCGATGGGGGGAGTTCAGGGGTGGATACCGTTCCCGAGAAGCTCGCAGCCGCCCTGGCCGAGCATTACCGCGTCGAACGCGAGCTTGGCGCCGGCGGCATGGCCACGGTGTACGCCGCCGAGGACCTCAAGCACCACCGCCGCGTCGCCATCAAGGTCCTGCGTCCTGACCTCGCCGCCGCGGTCGGCCCGGAGCGCTTCCAGGACGAGATCGAGATCGCCGCCCGGCTGCACCATCCGCACATCGTGCCGGTCTACGATTCCGGCGCGGCGGACGGCTTCCTCTACTACGTCATGCCGCTGGTCGAAGGCCAGTCCTTGCGCGAGCGGCTGCAGGAAGACCGGCCCATTCCGGTCAATGACGTGGCACGCATCCTCACCGAGGTGGCCGACGCGCTGGCGCATGCGCACGAGCACGGCCTGGTGCATCGCGACATCAAGCCCGAAAACATCATGCTGTCCGGTCGCCACGTGATGGTGATGGACTTCGGCATCGCCAAGGCGATCCGCGACGCCGGTTCGCGCCGGTCCAGCACCAGCATCGGCCTGGCGATGGGCACGCCCGAATACATGTCGCCCGAGCAGGCGCGCGGCGATGCCGACCTCGACCATCGCGCCGACATTTATTCGCTGGGCGTGGTCGGGTACGAACTGCTGACCGGCCGCCCGCCCTTCGCCGGCGGCGGCGCCGAATCCATCCTCACCCGGCACATCACCATGCCGCCGGCGCCGATCAGCGACGCCCGCCCCGAGGCTCCGCTGGCGCTGGTGTCCGTGCTGCAGCGCGCGCTGGCCAAGTCCGCCGGCGAGCGCTGGCAGAGCGCCGAGGCGATGCGCGCGCAACTCGAGCCCCTGACCAACACCACCAGCGGCCAGGTCGCCGCAACCCGCGTGCTGGGCACCGCGAAGCGTAAGACGCACTGGCCCCTGGTGGGCGCAGGCGCGACCGTGCTCGCGGGCCTGGCGGCGTGGTTCGTGTGGGGTCCCGCGCCTTCGCCTAACGGCTACCGCCCCAACGACGCAAGCCTCGGCCTGCCCGCCGCACCGGTCGGCATCCCCGACCTCGCCACCGATCCCTCGATCGCCGTGCTGCCCTTCCAGAACATGAGCTCGGACAAGGAGCAGGACTACTTCTCCGACGGCATCAGCGAGGAGTTGCTCAACCTGCTGGCCAAGGTGCCCAAGCTGCGGGTGATCGCCCGCACCTCCAGCTTCCAGTTCAAGGGCAAGGACGTCGGCATACGGGAAATCGCCCGCCAGCTGCACGTGGCCGCGGTGCTGGAAGGCAGCGTGCGCAAGTCCGGCGACAAGGTGCGCATCACCGCGCAGCTGGTGCGCGCTAGCGATGGCTCGCACCTGTGGTCGGAGACCTACGACCGCACGCTGGACGACGTCTTCAAGGTGCAGGACGAGATCGCCGCCCACGTGGTGGACAAGCTCAAGCTGACGCTGATGGGCGCGGCGCCCACGTCCAAGCCGGTGGATCCGCGCGCCTATCCGCTGCTGCTGCAGGCCAAGGCGGTGGCCGACCAGAACACCCGGGCCTCGCGCACGGCGGCGTTGGCGCTGTACCAGCGCGTCCTGGCGATTTCACCCAACGAAGCCGCGGCCCATGCGGGCATGGCGCGGTTGTACCTCAACCAGGCCGTGCAATTGGACCGTCCCGTCGACGAGGCGATGGCCGACGCCAAGCGCGCAATCGACCGCGCCCTGGCGATCGACCCCGACAACAGCCGGGCCCTTTCCTATCGCGCGCGGATCGCTTCGGATTTCGAAGGCGACCTGGCCGAGGCGGCGCGCCTGACGGAGCGTGTCGTGCGCCTGGATCCGTCGATCGGCCCCAGCGCCGCTGGAACACTGTTGATGGTGCTGGGCCGGCACGACGAAGGGGCCGCCTTCCTGCGGAGCGGCGCCCAGAACGACCCGGCCAATCCCATCTCATGGGGCAACCTGCAGATCGCGCTGGGCCTGGCGGGCCGCTGCGAGGAAGCCATTGACGCGGGCCGGCAAGCCCTGGCCCTGTCGCCTGATTACGGCGACGTGCACAACGGAATCGCCCATTGCCTGGTGCGCATGGGCCAGCGCGAGCGCGCGCTGGCCGAAGCCAGGCTCGAGACCTATCCACCCTCGCGCTTGTCGGCCATGGCCGTCGCGCATGCCGCCCTGGGCCAGACACGCGAGGCCGACGCGGCGCGCGCCCAGCTGGCGAAGGATTTCCCGGTGGACGGCGTCACCTACCTGGCGGCGGCGGAGGCGCGCAGCGGCCATGCCGACGCCGCCTTCCGCCACCTGGAGCAGGCCATTGCGCAGAAGGACGTGGCCCTGGCGCTCATCGCCAATGACTGGGCATACGAACCCCTGCACAAGGACCCGCGCTGGCTGCCCTTCCTGCGCAAGATCAATCGCGCGCCGGAGCAGTTGGCGGCGGTGAAGTTCGTGCCGCCGAAGGTGTGACGCCGCCAGTCGCGCTGCAGCAAGCGCTCCACCCTGCCGTCCAGCGCCCCGCCCTGCCTCGACGTTGTCGGCGATCAGCCGGCTGACCTCTAGCTGAATGTGCCAGAAGCGAAGGTGCTGCAGCAGCTCGTCGCTTGGCATCGGCGTCGGTGACCGGGACGGGCAGTTAATCGGTCCCTGGTCGGCGCTGGCGCGCTGGCGCCAGCAGTGGGCCCAGACCTACTCCTGCACGCGTCCGGGGTCATGCCGCGCACCTGGGGGCGGTACTGCGGGCTGTGGCGCAGGATCTCGATTGCAGCTCGCCATGCAGCCTCTGCGCGTACTCCCGCGCTAGCTTACGATCCTGCCGCTCCTGGCTCCAGTTGCTGACCTGCAGCGCGATCAGGATGCCTACGATCACGTTCAGCAGCTCCCGCAGCGCGGCGAACCAATCGCGGTGGCGGAGGCGGTGGGCGAGTTTGGCCAGTGCCATGGAAAACCTCGGATGCCCGTAGGAAATGGACCCAGACTGTAGACCGACCACAGTCTCACCCGAGCACTACACTAGCGTGTAGGAACGCAATGCTATCTCAGTTCGATTGGACCTTTACTGTGGCTGCGACAAGCGCTCCAACGAACGATGACGCAGTCGTGACTAAGGCAATCATCCACCACCTGAGTTCCCTGCGCCTCTCGAGCGCCTGACTGTGCAGCTTGACAGCCAAATCTGCTAACGCAAGGATCTGCTCTGGCAGCAAGGGCTTACGAGAAATATGCGATCGCCTGTTCTGCGGCAACTGGCTAAACTCGGTTCGCGAGATCTCCGAGTCGGCAGTCGTGTCGTATACCCTGGGCTGTGATCGTCTCAATACCAAAGTTTGGTATCCGGCACTGCCTTCTACGCGGAAGAACTCGGGATGCTCTTGAAAGACCGAAAGCCATGTATCCGCACTGCGCGGGTGCTTTCCAAGCAATTCGGACCATGCTTCGACGGTTCTTCCCGAGAACCGATAGGTGCCCATGACCTGAATTGCCGCCAGCACGTCGGCTAACCGGTATTGATTTGCGATATAGGGAGACTCTTTCTCGAGCATGGGTACTCCTTCGGGTCTTAGCCGCATTACGTAGCTAGCAACTATGCAGCCATGCCTAACGTCTGTGCCTAGTGTTTACTGCATCTAGAACAACCATACTCTCGCGGAGGTGCGGCCCCTCGATTCCCTCACGGCTGCTCAGAGAGTGCCACTGCTGGCCTGCAACTCGTTTCAGCTGTCGAAGGACTGAGACTTCCCGCAGCTGCCAGCCGGACTTTACAGCGATGTCGGCGATTATGAGGTCAACTGGTATCTCAGATCCGGCGTAGGCGGAGGTCGAAACAACTAACGCCACAACTGCGTTCCTATTGGCCTTAGCGCGAAGTCTCGTAAGTACGCTCTGCATGTCCTCGAAATAGGCTTGAATCATCCTCGGCAATCGATGATCCCAAAGGGTGTCAGATTTAGACCGGAGGTCAGAGATAGCCTTGGCATAATTCAATCCGAAGTCGCTCGCTTCTGGATTCGGCCAGTCGACTTGGATATGAGAGCGTAGCGTCGACAATCGGAGTTTCGTCAGCTCATCCATCGTCGAGACGAACCCGCCTAAGAATAGCTCAGGCCTGTAGACATCCGTGTAGTCGAATGAATTGAGGTATGGCGGAGACGTCACGCAGAGATCAAAGCACTCGCCAAAATCAGTGACCCTGCTATCTGCTAGCTCGACAACTGCCAGTTCAGAAAGCGGTGAACGTTCCAAGTCCTCCGCAATGATCTCTGAGCGCGCGATTGCGGCATCCACAAAGTCGCTGCGCCCAAAGTCGAGTGATTCCCAGTCTGGTCGGTATCGCAGGCACTTGCCATCCTTAGCGGCATTGGCAGCATCCATGGCAGCTCCCAGCAGACAAAGCCTTACGAGATCGCCCGTCGCATCCTTCTTCTTTAGACGGCTCCACGAACCCCAGAATGCGCGGAGGACCGCGGAGTTAAACAACCACTTCTGCTGCCGTTGTGACTTCCACCCCCGCTCTGAGAAAGTTGAAAACAGCTCAAGCGGGTGAACCTTGCGACTCGCAGCTCCGTCTAGCGCCCCTGCGACGGCACGTCGAAACGTCATTGGCGCAACAGTCGAGGTCTTACATCTCGAAACGAACCGCAGAAACGGGTTAACTTCCTTTCCCGCCGAACGAATGCCGTTCGCAGTTGCAGTCAAGACTGTTGTGCCGCTGCCGCAAAATGGGTCAACTATTCTTGATCCAGGGCCAACGCCTGTTTGCTTGATCACATAGTCGACCAGCGTTGATGAAAAGCCCTCTTTGAAGTAGTACCATCTGTGCCGCGACTCAGCAGCCGAATTCGCAACGGTAACATCCAAACGTTTGGCGCCGTCCATATCTAGGGGTCACAAATAGGAGCCATGAACATCCGGCTCGGCGGCGCAAAATCGGTTCGACTAGCGGCGTAGTCCGGGCTGTAGGTTACTTCAAGATCCCGATAGTGGAGCCCGTCACTTGTAGATATGGCGCTGTTGGAAGCGGCGAGCGCCTTCCTGCGACCGTCCAGAACTACTAGGTGGCCACGGACCCGGACTCCCGGAGCCCACTCGTTAGCCTTGTCCAGGTAATCGGCGAGCTGTTTTGCACCTTCGTTTGCTCGCGCGTCTCGATACTTTGTTGTCACATTACCGGCTGGATCTCGAGAATCTCCCATCCACTTAATCTCGATAATTGCTCGCTGGTCTGAGTAAACCCATGAGACTTTGACGTCGACGGGATGACTTTCGTCAACGTTCTGCTCTGGACGGACCTCCGCATCTTGAAGGACGTTTGAAAGAAAGTTGTTTAGCGACTTCCTCATCGTCATCTCGGGCTTGATTTTGAAGAATAGGCGCTTCGGATCAGCCCACACCCCCTTGACGATTTCGCAACTTGAATCCCGCATCCGAACCGCGAAGTTTGCAAGTGCAGCTTGAAGGCTACTGAATGTCGGCCGTGCGAAGACACTTGCAAGCTCAGTGAGAGGATTTATGAGCGCAAAAGAAGCATCCTTGACAAACAGCCGCTCCTCACCGGCACCAAATCGATAGACCACGGCGCGCTCTGACGCAGCAGAAATTGAGACGCTACCAAGCGGATAGACGTGGAGTGCGCCAGACCCAAGCACTTCAATGCAGCAAGGGCCGTCAAGGTGGTGTTGGATATGTGCAATGCTTTGGAGAGAGTGGGTCGGCGCCTCGATGAAGGGGATCGACTGCCCGCCAATTGCCCTGCAAACCATCAGAGGATCTCTGCGTGAGGATGGATCGATCCTCCGATAGAGCTGAACAAGAAATTCCGTCAGCTCCACCAGTGACGCAGTTCCCTCAGCTCCGTACTTCTCGCGCACGTCGCGGACGTAGGTGTTTTCCACTATGCGGCGCATCTTATCGATGTCATACATCTGCAGTTTGCCTGTCCGCTGGTTCGAGTCGAGACACTGGCTCGTCGGCCATGTACGTTAGCCAGACAATGCTCGCACTGAGGAGGTCCTCGCGATTAGATCCGAGCACTGTCGAGATCCCTTCGAAATGATCGTAGAGCAAATTGAGTGCGGGTCCCTGTAGCAGGGCCGAGGCATGCTCCTTCAACGCACTTGACCGCACAGTCGGCTCCTGCTCGATCCCCCGCATTACAGTTCCCTGGGGAACCAAGAGTACACATCGCGAAGCAGCCACCAAATAGCGATCCCTAGTTTTAAGCAAACGCAATTCTCGCAAGGACTGGAGCACCAGCAGCCCGCGGCCGGTCAAACTGTAACGGCCCCCCTCTGACGATATGCATCCAGCGTTACCCAACGCGCCTAGGGCTTCGTCAACCTGCCTGCCAAAAGGTGTTCCAAATTCAGTCCGCGCAAAGCTATACCCCCATTCCGATGCGGGAGTTCCATGGAAAAGACTGAGGACACAGGCCAAGAAGCACATCTTTTGGACCTCAAGCTGGCTGACTCCTCGCAAAGGAGTTTCGAGAAGCTCAATCAGGCGGAGGCAGTCGACGTTTGCCTCTGGCGCTCCCACTGTCACAATTGGCCTCCCTCGGCCAATGCAGTGGATATGGTTGTGAAGGCCTGGGCGAACAGATCTCCGGCCTGGGTTTGAACGTCGGAAAGCTCACTCCATCCCGTCATTTTAACAATCTTCATCGCCCCCGGACCGCAGGACCTAGCCATAGTTGTTAGGAGCTTTGACGTATTGATGTTTGCAGTCATTAAAATTTGATGCCCACCGCTCACGTACTCGGCAAACATTCGCCCAGCCCGATCCTCATAAGCAATGTCCAAGGACCCTTCGGGAGTGTCGATGAACAGCGCGGAAGCTGACCCGGCTATCTGTTGGGCGAGCGCCATTCGAAGCGCGATGTCGACGAAAAAGCGCTGGCTCTCTGACAATTGGTGCTCATCCCGCCTCGCATCTCCTCGCATCTGGAGCTGCAAGTGCATAGAAGCACCAGCCCCGACAATGAGTGATACGTCCAAGTCGATGCCCAAGAACAGTTCGGCTAGGCGCCTGAAGGCGGGGACGAACGTCTCTTCCGCCAGCGCATATCTACTCTCTAGCGCTCGCTGAAGCAGTCTTAGCGCATCGCGATGACGGTCTCGCGCCGCATAGGCCTCGTCTCGCTGCTCGATCAACGCCGACCTCGCCTCGTCCAGCGATCGGATGTGCTGCGAGAGGGCCTCTCCAGCTGCCTCGGCTCGGCTAGCTATGTGGCTTGCGAAACCTTCGTTATCATGAACAAGATCGGATAATCTCCTGCGCGCATCCACCAGCGACGATCTGACACCTTCGATTTCCCCTCGGAGTCTCGCCTGAGCTGAAAGCGACTCCTCCAAGCGGTCACGAGCCTCTCCGAGCGACCTGTCGACTTCAGTTATGTGTACCGAAGACATCGAGTGGTCGGCCGACTTAAGGTCACTGCCGCATAGCGGGCAATTGCCGCTATCGAGCGCACTTTGGATTCGCTCCTGAACATGCTGGCCACCGGAGTGGCAAAGCGCACAAATTGAGTCCTCAAGTGATGCTCGGATGATTGGGTGAAGCGCAGGGGCCGAATGGAGCCCAACAAAGGAATCGAAAGCTTTGGCGTACTCGACCCTCAGACTCGCCACTTCCGCCGAATACCTGGCAGCGCGAACTTCGTGGTCGCCAAATTCATTTTCAGCGCGCGTGAGCCGCGACTCCAATTCTACAATTTCTGCCTCATTCTCCCGATGGAGCCTCTCAAATTCCTCCAACTCCGGACTTACATCCGCCGTATCTTCGATCGAACGCTCGAGGAGATTAATGCGCTTCGTCAACGTATTAGCCTGAAATTGGAGATTTCGACCCCGTGATCCAGCGCGTTCCATCTCTCTGTTCAGCTCGTCTGCACGAGCTGCATCTTGCGGGTCACCGCCAAAACAAAGGAATAGCAGCTGAGCAGATGCTTCTTCATCCCAAAAGAGCAGGTGGCGACTTTCATCGAAAGTCAGCAGGAAATGCTGGAGGAACACGAACTGCTCAAACGAACTCAGTCCGGCATCCTTGCAGATGGACATTCGGTATTTTGCTTCTCTTTCGACCGGCGACGAGACATCAAGCAGAAAGTCCACTTGACCCGCAGTCGAAACAGAAAATTGTTGCAGCGACTCACTCTCAAAGAGTCCGCGCCTCAGTGAGTATGACTTCCCACGCAGGTCGAATTCGATGGAGACTGCAGCTGAATCTCGGTCCAGCTCCGAGATGCGGCCGCTAAAATAGCCTTCGGTGAATGCTAGGGCGTCTTTAAGATATGCGGCAGCCGAGAGAAATCTCCTTCTAGGGTGCGGAACAACCCCGGTAAGTGCATAGTTCACGGTAGCTAAGAAGGTAGATTTTCCGATTCCATTAGCGCCAGCAAGGCACGTCACCCCATTCCCCAGTTCAAGCGAAATGTTCGGTTCCAGGCTGTAGAGTGAAAACGAGTTGAGTGTCACCCGAGTAATCTTCGGGAACATTACAGATAAGACTGCCGTCATTGACATTCCTTACTGTGAAATTTCATGCCAACGAGGGACTGATTCTCTCCGCGTCTATCCTGTACTCGCGCATCGCGCGCGCTACATCCTTAGAGTTCATTCGACCTTCTGCAGCCAACACAGCTACCGCCGCATGCGCAATGTAATACCGATCCACCTCGAAAAACCGTCTCAGATTTGCGCGTGTGTCGCTGCGCCCGAATCCATCGGTCCCGAGCACGGTATACCGCATCGGCACAAACGCCCGAATCTGATCCGCATACGCTCGCACATAGTCCGTGGCCGCGACAGCCGGACCGGAACGGCCCCCCAGGCATTGCTCCACGTACGACACCCGCGGCGCCTCCTCCGGATGCAGCCGATTCCACCGCTCGCAGTCGAACCCGTCGCGCCGCAGCTCGGTGAAGCTCGGACAGCTCCAGATATCGGCCCTCACGCCGAAATCCTTGTCCAGCAGTTCCGCCGCCGCAATCGCCTCGCGCAGAATCGTGCCGCTACCCAACAGCTGCACCCGCAGCTCCCCCTTCTTCGGCTTGCCGGCGTCCTGCAGCAGGTACATGCCCCGCAGGATCCCCTCCTCCGCACCCGCGGGCATCTCGGGATGCGCGTAGGCCTCGTTCATCAGCGTCAGGTAGTAGTACTCGTCGCGCTGCTCGGTGAGCATGCGCTGCATGCCGTGCTGCACGATCACCGCCACTTCGTAGGCGAAGGTCGGGTCGTAGGGGCGGCAGTTGGGGATCGCGCCGGCGAGCAGGTGCGAGTGGCCGTCCTCGTGCTGCAGGCCTTCGCCGTTCAAGGTGGTGCGGCCGGCGGTGGCGCCGAGCAGGAAGCCGCGCGCGCGCATGTCGGCGGCCTGCCAGGCGCTGTCGCCGATGCGCTGGAAGCCGAACATGCTGTAGTAGATGTAGAAGGGCAGCATCGGCTGGTTGTTGGTGGAGTACGACGTGGCCGCCGCCATCCAGCTCGAGAACGCGCCCGCCTCGGTGATGCCTTCCTCCAGTACCTGGCCGGCGGCGTCCTCGCGGTAGTACATCAGCTGGTCGGCGTCCACCGGCTTGTACTTCTGGCCGAAGGGCGCGTAGATGCCGATCTGCCGGAACAGGCCTTCCATGCCGAAGGTGCGCGCCTCGTCGGCAACGATCGGCACCACACGCGGGCCGACCTGCTTGTCGCGCAGGATCACGCCCAGCGTCTGCACGAAGGCCATCGTGGTCGAGATCTCGCGGTCACCGGAGGACTTCAGCAGGCGCTCGAACGCCGTCAGCTCCGGCACCGGCAGCGACAGGTCGGACTTCGGCCGGCGCTGCGGCAGCGAGCCGCCGAGCGCGGCGCGGCGCTCCTTCAGGTACTGCATCTCCGGGCTGTCGTCGGCCGGCTTGTAGAAGGCCAGCGAATCGGCCTGCTCGTCGCTGATCGGCAGCTGGAAGCGGTCGCGGAACAGCCGCACCGCCTCGTTGTCCATCTTCTTGGTGTTGTGGGTCGGGTTGAGCGACTCGCCCGAGGGGCCCATGCCGTAGCCCTTCACGGTCTTGGCCAGGATCACCGTCGGCTGGCCCTTGTGCGCCACCGCCGCCGAGTAGGCCGCGTACACCTTGTGCGGGTCGTGGCCGCCGCGGTTGAGGCGGCGGATGTCGTCGTCGCTCAGGTTGCCCACCAGCGCCTTGGTCTCCGGCGTCTTGCCGAAGAAATGCTCGCGCGTATAGGCGCCGCCGAAGGCCTTGCAGTTCTGGTACTCGCCGTCGACGGTCTCCATCATGACTTTGCGCAGCATGCCGCTGGTGTCGCGCAGCAGCAGCGGATCCCAGTAGCTGCCCCACACCACCTTCAGCACGTTCCAGCCGGCGCCGCGGAAGTTGCCTTCCAGCTCCTGGATGATCTTGCCGTTGCCGCGCACCGGGCCGTCCAGGCGCTGCAGGTTGCAGTTCACCACGAAGATCAGGTTGTCCAGGCCCTCGCGGCCGGCCAGCGAGATCGCGCCCAGCGACTCCGGCTCGTCGGTCTCGCCGTCGCCGAGGAAGCACCAGATCTTGCGGTCGGTCTTCGGCATCAGGCCGCGGCCTTCCAGGTACTTCCAGAAGCGCGCCTGGTAGATCGCCGAGATCGGGCCCAGGCCCATGGACACCGTCGGCGTCTGCCAGTACTCCGGCATCAGCCAGGGGTGCGGGTAGGACGAGATGCCCTGCCCGTCCACTTCCATGCGGAAGTTGTCGAGCTGGCTCTCGCTGATGCGGCCTTCCAGGAACGAGCGCGCGTAGATGCCGGGCGCGCTGTGGCCCTGGATGTACAGCAGGTCGCCCGGGTGCTCGGGCGAGGGCGCGCGCCAGAAGTGGTTGAAGCCGACGTCGTACAGCGTGGCGCTGGATGCAAACGAGGCAATGTGGCCGCCGAGCTCGCCCGGCTTGCGGTTGGCGCGCACCACCATCGCCATCGCGTTCCAGCGGATGATCGAGCGGATCTTCCACTCCATGTTGGCGTCGCCCGGGATCTTCGGTTCCAGGTGCGCGGGAATGGTGTTGATGTACTCGGTGGTCGGGTCGAAGGGCAACTGCGCGCCGGCGCGGCGGGTCAGCTCGACCATGCGCTCGAGCAGTTCGTGCGCGCGGTCCGGGCCGTCGTGGTCGAGCACGGCCTTCAGCGACTCCAGCCACTCCTTGGTCTCGGTGGGGTCGCGGTCGTTGTCGAGGATGTCGTTCAGCCAGCTCATTGCCTTGCTCTCGTGCCTTCGGTCAGACCGAGAAGTTTACCCCACCCCTGCCGGGCCCCTGGCGTTCAACCGCCCGCCGGAACCTGCATGTGCCGCTGGCCCAGGGCGGCCTGGTGCTCGTCCTCGGCTTGCACGCGGTACTTGCCCGGTCGCAGGAACAGCCGGCATCCCGCCTGCCCGTCGACGAGCACGCAACGATCGCTGGGGACGGCGTCGGCGGACTCGGCCTCGGCGTGGGCCTGCAGCAGGCACGGACGCCGCCCGGCGCACAGGTCCGCGTCGATCGCCACCGGCTGGCGGGCGCCGCCGAGTTGCAGCCAGCTGGCGCGGCCGTCGTCGTTGCGGTGGGCCGGCGCTTCCAGGAACAGGATCAGGTCGTAGTCGGCGTTGCCGTAGGCCTGGCCTTCGGCGTTGCGCAGCACCCAGCCCTCGCCGGGCACGCCGGGCGCGGTGGGAAATTCCAGCGCGCCCGGGCCGGTGCGGGCGAGCACGGTGCTGTCCACCGACAGTGGGTCGATACCGGTGGCTTGGCGCAGGCGATAGCCCATCGCGCCGCCGGGCACGTTGCCCGCCAGCGCCTCGCGGATGTGGCCGAAGCCGCCGATCACCACCAGTTTCGCCTTCGGATCCTTCAGCACGCAGGCGAGGTTGTCGGCCTGTGCCTGTTCGCGTTCCTGCTGGCTCTCGCCCATGGTCGGGGTTTCGTAGGCGACCAGCTCGAACCCCAGCCGCAGCGCTTCGCGCAGCAGTTCGCCGAACACCGGCTCCTGCGTGTAGTAGCCCGTAACGCCCAAGCCCAAGGGATAGCCACGTACCGGCAGCTGCGTGTCGGACAAGGTCGCGCCCGCGCACCGGACCGCGCTCGCCGGCACGGCCACGACATCCAACGCCTCGATGCCAAGGTGGGTGAAGCCGAGCGCGCGCAGCGGCGCCAGCAGGCTGAAGTTGCTGGCGCGCGTTTGCGCCTCGGCGTGCGATTCGTTGAGCAGGACGACGCGGGTGCGTCCGGCGCGCGCAAGGATCTCCGGCAAGGCCGGCTCCACGCGGTCGTAACCCCCCGGCAAGGGCTGCGGTTTGCGATGCGCCAAATAGGTGGCGCGCGCCTCGTCGTACTCGCCCACCATGCTGGCCGCGGTGCCGTAAAGCTCCGGGAACGGCGAAGTCTTGCCGTCCGGCATTGGCATGCCGGCATCGAGCGCGCGCCGTACCTCGAAATAGCGCGCACTGGCGGGCAACCGACTGTCCATCAGGCGCTCGAGCAGGCGATCGTCAGGGTAACGCGCGTCGAGCGCGGCGATGAAGGGCGGCCAGCGCGGATCGGCACGCAGCGCGGCCAGGTCCGGGTCGCGACGCGCATGGCCGGCGCGGCTGTACCCGGCATCCACCGCCGACTGCAGCAGCGCGAAGCCGCGATCGACCCGACCGGCCAGGGCGGCCGTGCAGGCGGCGTCGTAGTAGGTGCCGGCGCGGTGGTCGCCGGCGGCGATGGTGCGCGCGTACTCGCGATCGGCCTGCTCGTAGTCTTTGGCGGCGTAGGCGGCTTCGGCCGCGGCCAGCGCCGCCGCTGCATCGGCCTCCTGCGCGCGCGTCGGCGCGGCGAGCACCAGCCAGGCCGCCAGGGCCAACGCCCAAGTCGCTGCGATGCGCGCCCGGCGCTGCCGATTCGTCGCCTGTTGCATGCGGTCCCCTTCGCTGGACGAGCCCATAGGATGGGCCGAGTCTAGCGGAAGGAAGCGCGCCCCTCGTCAGCGTGGCGGGTGGTCGTGACCAGCGCGCCTCAGCGGCGGTCGCCGAGGTTGCCCCGGGATCCGGGCTGGCGGCCGGCATTGATCGCGCCCGGGTCGACGGCGTCGCCGCCCATGGCTTCGAGCTGCTGGTCGATCCAGGCCTTGTGGCGGCGTTCGTCATCACGGTTCTGCTGGACCACGGCGCCGGCCGGGTGGTTGCCGAGCTTGCCGAGCGCGCTCTCGTAGGCGCGGTTGGTCACCGCCTCGTTCTTGCTCATGGCCTTGAGCACGCCGCGGTCCTCCATGAAGGCGCCCAGCAGCACCGAGCCCTCGGTGAGCATGCGCATCATGCCGGCGCCGTCGGCCGGGGTGCCGCCGAGGCGGCGCACTTCCTCGCCGAGGTTCTGGGTGTGGCGCTGGTGGTCCTGCAGGAATTCCATCAGGCGATTGCGGATCGTCTGGTCGTCGGTGCGCTTCACCGCCGCCTCGTAGGCTTCGATGGCGTCGTAGTCGAGCTTGATGAGGTCGTTGAGCAGGTCGCACACCCGCTCCCTGTCGTTGTTGTCCATGACGCGTCATCCGTTCGGGGTGTCCATGCAGGATGCACCCCCGCGCATTAACTCGTGCCCGCCAGCGGTTTTGGCGCGCAGTCACGCGGCGGATGCGCCGGGCCGTGACCGCCGCCCCATCCGTTCACGCGTGCGCGCCCTACCATCGCTGCCTGATGCGGCCACGTCGGGCCGACGGACGCCCCCGCCATGGCGGCAGTGCCCCAAGCAGCCGTTCCCCTCGCGCCCCGCAACGACTGGGTGGCGCTGGCGGTGTTCGCCGCGCTGTCGCTGCTGGCAGCCTACGCCTCGCTCACCCTCACCCGGTTCAGCGGCGGCGTGGCCTCGATCTGGGGCGCGAACGGCCTGCTGATCGGGGCCTTGCTGTTGTTGCCGAAGGCGCGCTGGGCGCTGTGGCTAACGGTGGCGGTGATCAGCCAGGCCGTGGCGCGGGTGCTGGTCGGCGACGACCTGCTGGCGATCGCCGGGCTCGGATTGGCCAACCTCATCGAGAGCCTGATGGTGGCCGCCTGGCTGCGGCGCGGGGTGGACGACCTGCGCCGGGCCGCCTCGCTCGGCCGGATGTCGCGCGAAGCCGCCGCGGCGACGATCATCGCCGCCGCCGTGTCCGCCACGCTGGCGACGCCGATCGTCGGCGCGATCGCCGACGTCAGCCTCGCGCAGGCCTGGATCGTCTGGTTCATGGCGCACGGACTGGGCATCGTCATCTTCGGCACGCTGGTCGCCTGCCTGGCGCACCCGAGCGTCAAGCTGCGCGGTCGCGCCGGCCATCGCCTCGACTACGCCGCCTGCCTGGGCCTGATGGTCGTGGGCTGCGCGATAACCTTCCTGCAAAGCCGCTTCCCGCTGCTGTTCCTGGCCTACCTGCCGCTGGTGCTGCTGGCCTATCGGCATGGGCTGTCGGGCATGGTGTCGGGCACGCTCCTGCTGGCGGCGGCCAGTGGCCTGGCGGCGGCGACCGACAACGGCCCCTTCGCGCTGATGCACGGCACCTCGCTGGCGCGCACCCTGCTATGGCAGGCCTACGTGGCGGCGGGCTGCACGCTGGCCTACGCCACCTCGATCGCGGTGACCGAACGCATCCGCCTGTTGCGCCGCGTGCGCCGCAGCGAGCTGCAGTTGCAGGCGCTGACCGAGAACCTGCCGGCGATGGTGGCGCATTTCGACCGCGACGTGCGCTACACCTACGCCAACGCGCGCAGCCGCAGCATGCTGCCCGACGGGGTCGACCCCATCGGCAAGACCTTGCGGGAAATGCGCGGCGACTCGACCTACCAGTCGATGATGCCGCGCGTGGCTGCCGTGCTGAAGGGCGTGCCGCAGAACTTCGAATGGCGCGAGTGGGCCGGCGAGCGCGCCTACGATCACCGCACCCAGTTCGTGCCCGACGTCGCCGACAACGGCGAGGTGGTCGGCTTCTACTCGATGACCTTCGACATCAGCGATGCCAAGGAAGCCGAGCGCGCGCTCGCCAGCCTGGCGCGCAGCGACCCGCTGACCGGGCTGGTCAATCGCCGCCATTTCGACGAGGAACTGGAGCAGGCGGTGAACCGCGCCGCGCGGACGGGCAGCGCGGTGATGGTGCTGTCGATGGACCTGGACCGCTTCAAGGTCATCAACGACACCTACGGCCACGCGATCGGGGACGAGGTGCTGCGCGATTTCGCCCGCCGGCTGCGCAATTGCGTCTACGACGTGGACCTGGTCGGCCGCACCGGCGGCGACGAGTTCCTGGTGCTGGTCGAGCACGCGGCAAGCGCGGAGACCGGCGCCCGCATCGCGCTGCGCGTGATCGAGGCGATGCAGGCGCCCATCGAGCTCGGCCCGCAATCGCTGAAGATCTCCACCAGCATTGGCGTCGGCGTGCACAAGCCTGCGCGCTCCGCCGAGGCAGTGCTCGCGCTGGCCGATGCCGCGCTGTACGAAGCAAAAGCGCGCGGGCGCGATACCTGGGCGGTGTGCGAGGGCTGATCACGCGGACGGCGCGTTGCGTGAGCGCGTGCCCAGATCGCGCGATGCGAAACCACCCATCCGTAGAATTACCGATGCCCTTCCTCGCCACGGTCCTTACCTTGTGCCTGCGCCGCGATGCACACCGCGTTGCGGCGCTGGTCAGCACGTCCTGCCACGGGACGCGCCGGATCTGCAAAGGGCAACCCCGTCGGAAACGCGGGCGCGCAAAGTCACCGGCCTAACGGGCTTCGCCCCACGGCAGCGGGACCGCCAGATCAGCCTTTCAGGATCCGTCCGGCTAGACGTGGATGCGCAATCACTCGAAAGGAACCTGCATCATGAACATGAAGAAGTCCTCCCTGCTGGCGCTCGCGCTGGCTGCCTCCCTCGCTGGCACCTCGGCCATGGCCGCTGAAGACACCGGCACCATGACCGTTAGCGCCGAACTGCTCACGGCGTGCGAAGTCTCGCCGACCTCGACCATCTCGTTCGACCCCGTAGCGGCGCTGCTGAGCTCGAACAATCAGACTGCCGACAGCGGCACCAGCTTCCAGGTCGCCTGCTCCGCCGACGCCATTCCGAAGATCTACTCCGGCACCACCCGCGAGATGGGTAATGGCACCGACGTCCTGCCCTTCAATCTGAGCCTGAGCGCTGGTGCCGCCTCCGACGACTTGGGCACGGACCTGGCCAGCGCGAACGCCCTGAGCATCGTCCAGGACGGCGACTTCAAGAACGTCACGATCTACAGCCGCATCGATGCCGCCGATTTCCAGGCTCTGAGCAGCGGCGTCTACACGACTAACATCACCGTCGCAGTGGTGTACTGATCCGATGCGGCCGCTCGACCGTATCCCCCGGGCGGCCGCCTCGGCCTGGCGAGTGGCGGCTTTGTCCGCCCTCGCCGTTTTGCCGGCCTTCGCCGACGCCGTGACGCTGTCCCCCGTGCGGGTGGACGTCACGCCGACGCAGCCGGTCGCGACACTGACCGTTTCCAACCCCGGCTCGACGCCGATGCGCTTCCAGGCGCAGGTGCTAGCCTGGGGCCAGCGCGACGGCGTCGACCAGCGCGAAGCCAGCGACGATCTGATCGTCGCACCCGGCATCGCCGACATCCCGGCCGGTGGCCGGCAAATTTTCCGCATTGCCGCGCGCTCGCCTGCTTCGGGCGCCGAGCGCGCCTATCGCCTGGTCCTAGAGGACATCGGCGAGGCCGCGCCCGCCGAGGGCGGCGCGTCGGCGATCCGCCTGCGCATCAACCACGACCTGCCTGTGTTCGTGACGCCCGCTGGCCTCGCGCCGGCGAAGCTGGTTCTCACGCCCTGCGCGAAACCGGCGCCGGCCTGCGTGCGCGTGCGCAACGACGGCGATACCCACGGCGTCGTCCGCAGCCTGCACTTCGACGGCGCCGACTGGCGCAAGGACCACCCGGTGAACGCGCGCATCCTCGCCGGCGCCTGGCGCGAATGGCAGGTGGATGCACCCGCCAGCGTGCAGGTCACCGGCGTGCGCGCCACCCTCGGCAATGGCGAGCCGCCGCTGGCCCTCTCGCGGCGCTGACATGAGCCTCCGCAAGCCCCCACGCCGATCCCGGCGGCTTCGCCTCGCCCTCGCGATCGCGCTGGCGATCTCGGCCCCGGCTGCGCTGGCTCGTGAGACGCTGCTGCTGGACCTGCGCGTCAACGGCGCCAGCGTGGACGGCATCATCACCGCCGAGATGCTCGACGACGGCCGCATTCTCGTACCCGCAAGCGCCTGGCGCGCCGCGCGCCTGCGTCCTCCGGGTGCGGCAAGCACGCTGTCCGACGGCTCCGAAGCCTACGCGCTCGATCTGGTGCCCGGCCTCGAATGGCGGCTGGACCGCAACGGCCTGCAATTGGAAATACAGGCGCCGGCGGCGGCCTTCGAATCGCGCAGCACCTCGCTCGGCCGCGGCGAACGCCCGCTGCCGGTGGCGCCGCCGCCCGGGGTCTATCTCGACTACGACGCCTACGCGAACACGGATAGCCACGGTGCGGTGGACGCCGGTGCGCTCGGCGAACTGGTGGCCTTCGGCCGCGCCGGCGCGCTGGTGCACGGCTTCGCATGGCGCCGCGAAGGCACGGGCACCGGCGACGATCGCTGGCTGCGCACCGAGACCTTCTTCCAGCGCGACCTGCCCGGGCGCATGCAAACGGTGGTGATCGGCGACGCGATCAGTTCCACCGGCGGCTGGAGCCGGCCGGCGCGCTATGCCGGCCTGCGCTTCGCGCGCGACTTCTCGATCGCGCCGGGCTTCATCACCTGGCCGATGCCGACGATCGCCGGCTCCGCCGCGCTGCCCTCCACCGTGGACCTGCTGGTGAACCAGCGGCGCCAGGGCAGCGAGTCGGTGCCGGCGGGTCCGTTCGAACTGACCGACGTGCCGGTCGCCAACGGTGCCGGCGAACTGCAACTGGTGGTCACCGACCTGCTCGGCCGCGAGACCGTGCTGCGCCAGGACTACTACGTGGCGCCGGGGCTGCTGGCCGTGGGGCTGTCGGATTTCTCGCACGAGATCGGCTGGCTTCGCCGGGGCTACGGCAGCGAGGACGACCGCTATGACGAGGCCTTCGCCGCATCGAGCTATCGGCGCGGCATCCGCGACTGGCTCACCGTCGGCGGGCGCGTGGAATGGCAGCGCGAGCGACAGGCCGCCGGCCTCGGCATCGGACTGCGGGTCGGGTTGCTCGGCGTTGTCGGCGGTTCGCTCGCGCATTCGCGCGGCGACGCCGGCGACGGATCGCGCATGGAACTCAGCGCGCAGCGCATCACACGCCGCGGCGGCCTGAGCCTGCGCTGGAGCCGTGCCGACGAGGACTTCCGCGATTTCGGCAGCCTCGACGGCAGCCATCGCGTGCGTGAGGAAGTGCAGCTGTCCTTCGGCCGGCGCCTCGGGCAACGGGTGCAGTTCGGTGCCCACGCCACGCATCGCACGACCTGGGATGGCGAGCGTTTCCGTATCGCCGGCTTGCAGGCCGGGGTGAACTTGCGCAGCGGCGCCTACGTCAGCGCCGAGGCCAGCAAGCGACTCGACGATCACGGGTGGGCGGGCAGCCTGCGCATCAGCATGCCCCTGGGTGCGCGCCGCAGCGTGCTGGCGACCGTGGGCCGGCGTGAGGACGGCGACCTGCGCGGCGCCATCGAGGCACGGCAGGGTTTCGACGCCGGTCCGAGTTGGGCATGGCGCGTCGGCGCCAGCAGCGAGGCCTCGCAGCGCCTACAGGCCGATCTCGCGCGCCGGCACGACACCGGCGAGTGGAGCGTAGAATCGCGTGCGGGCGAGTCCGGCGGCGCCGTGCGCTTGGGAGCGCGCGGTGCAGTCGGCCGGGTCGCCGTCATGGGGTTCGCGGCGCGGCGCATCGACCGAGGCGCCTTCGCGGTGGTGCAGGTCGGCGACTTCGCCGACGTGCCGGTGTCGCTCAGCCACCAGGTGGTGGCGCGCACCAATGCGGATGGCCGCGCGCTGGTCACCGGCCTGCTGCCGTACCAGTTGAACCGGCTGTCGCTGGATGCCGCGCAGTTGCCGCTCGAAGCACGGGTGGATGGCGATCGCGCCGAGCTTGTGCCCTACGCGCGCAGCGGCGCGTTCCTTGCCTTCCCGGTTCGGCGCGTGCGCGAAACCTGGCTGGTGCTCGAGCGCGAGGACGGATCGGCCGTGCCGGAGGGCGCACGCATCCGGCTCGGGCCGGGGCTGGCCGAGTTCACCGTCGCGCGTCGCGGCGAAGCCTATGTCTCCGGCCTTCGGGACGGATCGCAACTCGAGGTGCGCTGGAAAGACGGCGCCTGCCGCGTGCGCATCGACGGCCGCCTGCTGGCGCCGACCGGCGTGCGCACCGCGCCGTTGCCTTGCAAGGAAACCCGATGAAAGCTTCGCCGAGGCAAGCCGTTGTGTTCGTGTTGCTTGCAGCGCTCGCCCTGCCCGCGCAAGCCATCACCGGGTGCAGCGTGGGTACGGGGTCGCAGGTCGCCTTCGGGCCGGTGATCGCGCTGGCCAGCACCGGCGACGTGGACAGCAACAGCGGCGGCTCGCTGCTGGTGCGCTGCGGCACCGACGTGGCACTGCCGCCCTCGCTGTACTCCGGTAGCACCCGCGAGTTGTCGGGCGTCGGCGGCGCGCTGCCGTTCCGGCTCAGCCTGAGCTCGCCGGGCGGACCTGACTTGCCGGCGTCCACGCCAGGCGCGCCGCTGTCGGTCGCCAGCGATGACGTGGACCACGTGGTGACCTTGCACGCGCGCCTGCGTGCGGCCGACTTCGCCGCCCTGCCCTCGGGTGTCTACACCACCAGCGTGACGCTGACGATCGAATACTGATCGCCCTACGCGGCGATCACTGCGCTTCGAAGACCGCCTTGCCATCCACGTAGGTGGCCTTGACCGGCAGCGTCGCCAGCGGCACGTCCTCGGCCAGCGGATCGGCCCCGAGCACGACGAAGTCGGCGCGCTTGCCGACTTCCAGGCTGCCCACGTCATCCTCGGCGAAGCCCGCGTAGGCGGCGTCGAGGGTGAAGCCGCGCAGCGCTTCCTCGCGGGTGAGCTTTTCCTGCGACCGCCAACCGCCCGGCGGCTTGCCGTCGAGGTCGGTTCGGGTCACCGCCGCATGCAGGCCGAGCCGCGGGTCGACCGACTCCACCGGGAAGTCGGATCCGAGCGCCAGGCGTGCGCCGCCGTCCAGCATCTGCCGCCACGCGTAGGCGCCGGCGATGCGCTCGGGCCCGACGCGGGTCTCGGCCCACGGCATGTCGCTGGTGGCGTGGGTGGGCTGCATCGCGGCGATGACGTGCATCTTGCCGAAGCGCGGGATGTCCTCGACCGCCACCACCTGGGCATGCTCGATGCGCCAGCGATGGTCCAGGGTCGCGGACTCGTCGCCGAGGACTTTCTGGTAGGCGTCGAGCACGACGCGGTTGCCGCGGTCGCCGATGGCATGCGTGCCGACCTGCACGCCACAGCCTTGCGCCTTGCGCGAAATCCGCTCGAGCTCGTCCGCGGAGGTGACCATGAGGCCCCTGTGGCCGTGCTGGTCGCTGTAGTCCTCGATCATGGCGGCGCCGCGGCTGCCGAGCGCGCCGTCGGCGTAGAGCTTGAGCGAGCGCATGTCCAGGCGCCCACCCGGGTGGTGGTACAGGCCGTTCTTGCAGACCCAGTCGAGCGCGGCGCCGTCACCGTCGGCCATGGCGTAGACGCGAAGCGGCAGCTGCTGCTTGTCCGCCAGACGCCGGAGGGCCTGCAGCTGCTGCAGCGACACGCCGGCGTCGTGCACGCCGGTCAGGCCGCGGGCGACGGCATACTGCGTCGCGGCAGCGAGCATGCGCTCGGTGCCGGCGTCGTCGAGCGCGGGCACCTGGCCTTCGATCAGGCCAATCGCGTTGTCGACGAAGATGCCGGTCGGCTGGCCCTTCGCATCACGCACGATCTGTCCGCCGTCGGGCTGCCAGTCGCCTGCGAGCGTGCGCGGGCTGGTCTTCAGCGCCGCGCTGTTGCCCCAGTAGGCGTGGCCGTCGATGCGCTCGATCCAGACCGGCCGCGTCGGGAAGGCCGCATCGAGGTCGGCGGCGGTCGGGAATTCCTTGATGTCCCAGTCGTTCTGGTCCCAGCCGCGGCCGAGCAGCCATTCGTCCTTGCCCAGGGTTTTTTCGAAGGCCTGCAGGCGGGCGATGATCTCGGCCTTGCTGGCGGTGCCGGTCAGGTCGGCGCGCTGCAGGAACAGGCCGAGGTTGGGCAAGTGGCCGTGGGCGTCAATCAGGCCCGGCACGACGGTGGCGTCGGGGAACTCGAGCGACGCTGCGTCCGGGAACTGCTTGCGCAGCGATGCCACGTCGCCCACCGCCAGGATCTTGCCGTCGGCGTCGAAGGCCAGCGCTTCGACGACGGGCATCGCAGGGTCCAGGGTGTGGATGCGCGCAGCGCTCAGGACGGTCGACTCGCCAGCATGCGTGAATGGCGCGACGGCGAGGCAGGCGGCGAGCAGGCAGGACAGGAGTGACGTGCGGGACATGTGGAGGCTTTCCATGGTCAGGTCGAGGAGGATGGACGCGGCGCTGCGCGGCGGCGAGCCCAGCGCACCAGCACGATGACCAGCCCGGCCATCAGCGCGAACGGCAGCAGCGCCGCGACGACCGATATCAGCACACCGATGCTCGCGTCCCAGGTGGACGTGACGCCGCGCAACGCCTCGGCGATGCGCGATGAGCCGACGGTGACGCCGCTGGTCTGGAAGTGGATGGTCAGCAGGTTGGTCTGGATGCGGCGCTGCTGTTGCGCGGCCTCCTGCTCGGCAGCCTGCAGTTGCGCCTCGAGCTCGGCCATGCGTTCAGTGATGGCGAACAGGTCCACGGGCTTGAGGTCGCGGCGCTCCAGGATCTCGCCGAGCTTGCGGTGCTGCAGCTCGAGCCGGGCACGGCGCAGGCCGTTGTCGCGCACCGCGTCGGCCAGATCCTCGGCTTCGGTGCTGCGCTGGGCGATCTCGCCCTGTGCACTGGCGATGCCCACGAGCCCGCCGATCGCGTCGGGGGCGGCGCGCATGCGCAGGAGGCCGGTAGGTTCCTCGCCAGCGCCAAGTTCCTCGCCCAACAGCGTGCAGTCGCCGAAGCGCTGCGCCATGCAGGCGTCCCGCGTCGCCGCCAGGCTGGGCGCGATGCGCGCCGGGGCCAGGCGCACGCGCACTTCATGGGCGTAGGCGAGCTGGCTGCCGTTGCGGTTACGGGTACCAAGCAGCGCTGGCGCCGCGGGTGCGGCGGCGACGTCATCCGCTCCCGCCGGGGCCTCCTCCCCCTGCTTCGTGCAGGCCGCGACGAGCAGCACCAGCCCCAGCATCGGCATCGCGGACCAGCGTAAGGCGTGGGCAGGCAGGCGTAAGGACATGACGGACTCCCCTGTGTGATCCGAGTCTAGCAAGCCGCGCGCGGCCCGCGGCACCGGTAGTACCATCGGCGAACCTGCCCGTCGAGCCCGCCATGCCCGCCACCTTCGTTACCGCCACGCCCATGATTCCCGCCGGACCCTCGCTCGAGGAGGCGCTGCGCCTGTACGTCGGCCACATGGGTTTCCACGTCACCTGGCAGGCGCCGGGCGCGGCCGGCATCGAGCGCGAGGGCGTGAGTTTCAACCTGGTGCAGAACAGCGACCGCCAGTGGGCCGAGAACTGCAGCGTCAGCATCGGCGTGCACGACCTGGTCGCGCTGTACTACGAGTACGCCGACCTGCCCGCGCGGGTGGGCCCGATGGAAGTGAAGGCCTGGGGCCGCAACGAGTTCCACGTCATCCTGCCGAGCGGCGTGTGCCTGCAGTTCTACGAGGCCGAAGAGCTGCCGCTGACCTCGGCGCGACAGCGGTCGATGGACTAGCGACTTCTGGCCCATGCGACCCTTGACGGCCCGGGCGCATCTTCAAGGGACCGACCGCCCAAGGACCGCCCCATGCCCCGAAGCCGACTCCTGATTGCGCTGGCGCTGTGCTCGGCGCTTGGCGTTTCCGTCACCGCCCTCGGCGCTCCGCTGCAGGCGCAGCCCGCCCCGGGACCCGGCGGTCCTCCGGCAGTGGCCGTGGACGCGGTGCAGAAGCGCGAGGTGATCGCGGCGCTCGATCGCCAGCTCCGGGCGTATTACGCTTTTCCGGATGTCGCCTCGAAGGTGGCAGCCCAGTTGATCGCCAAGGAGAAAGCCGGCGGTTACGCAGCGGCGACGGATTCCAAGTCGTTCGCCAAGGCGTTGACCGAGGACCTGCATGCGCTCGGGCGCGACAAGCACTTCAACGTGGTCTACCAACCCGGCGCAGGCCCGGGGCCCGGCGGTGGTGGCGGTGGCGGCCCGGGCGGCATGGATCCGGCCCGGCTGAGTTTCGGCGTCGATCGCGTCCAGCGGCTGCCCGGCAACATCGGCTACCTCGAGCTGCGCGCCTTCATGAGCGGGAAGCAGGTGAACGAGGCGATCAGCAATGCCTTGAACATCCTGCGCGGCACCGACGCGATGATCGTGGACCTGCGCCGCAACGGCGGCGGCGAGCCGGCCACCGTGGCCTGGCTGTTGAGCCACTTCTTCGCCGCCGACGACAAGCGCCACCTCAACGACATCTACAACCGGCCGAACGACACGACCGAGTCCTTCTACACGGACCCCGCGGCGCCGGTTCATTTCACCGGCCCGGTGTACGTGCTGACCAGCAAGCAGACTTTCTCCGGCGGCGAGGAAGCGGCCTACGACTTCCAGACCCAGAAGCGCGGCATCGTGGTCGGCGAAGTCACCGGTGGCGGCGCGAATCCGGGCGACATGGTCCCGCTCGCCGCGGGCTTCAAGGCGCTCATCCCGAGCGGGCGCGCGATCAACCCGATCACCAAAACCAACTGGGAGGGCGTGGGCGTGCAGCCCGACATCGCCATGCCGGCGCCGGAGGCCTTGAAGTTCGCCCACCTTGCGCTGCTGCGTGCGGAAATGGCCAGGACCCCGGACGCCCAGGTGAAGCAGCAGCTGGCCAAGCTCATCGCCGACGTGGAGGCTGGCAAGGGCTACGTGCCCTGACGGGACTCAGGCTCCGCGGGCCGCGCGGATCTGCGCCTCCACCGCCGCGATCGCCGTCATGTTGACGACGCGCCGCACGGTGGCACTTGGCGTGAGCACGTGCGCGGGCTTGGCCATCCCCATCAGCACCGGGCCGATGCCGATGCCGTCGGTCATCGAGCGGGTCAGGTTGTAGGCGGTGTTGGCGGCGTCGAGGTTGGGCAGCACCAGCAGGTTGGCGCTGCCGTCCAGGCGCGAGTGCGGCATCAGGCGCTCGCGGATCTCGGGGTCTAGCGCGGTGTCCACGTGCATCTCGCCGTCGGCCTCGAGCTTCGGGCTGCGGTCCATGATGATCTGCAGGGCCTGCGCCATCTTGCGCGCGCTCGGCGAATCCACGCTGCCGAAGTTGGAGTGGCTGATCAGCGCAACCTTCGGCGTGATGCCGAACAGGCGCAGGCGGAAGGCCGCCTGCAGCGCCGACTCGGCGATCTGCTCGGCGCTCGGCTCCTGCTGCACGTGCGTGTCGGTGAAGAAGAACGGGCCCTTCGGCGTGATCACCACCGACAGCGCCGACAGCGACTTCACGCCCGGGTCCAGGCCCAGCACTTCGACTACGTGCTTGAGCTTGCCGTTGTAGCGGCCGACGATGCCGCAGAGCATCGCATCGGCTTCGCCGCGCTTGACCATCAGCGCGGCGATGACGGTGCCGCGCGAGCGCACGATCGCCTTCGCCGCCGGCGGCGAGATGCCCTTGCGCGCCATCAGCTGGTGGTAGAGCTGCCAGTAGTCGTTGAAGCGTGGGTCCTCGTCGGGATTGGTGAGCTCGAAGTCCAGCCCCGGGCGCAGGCGCAGGCCGAGGCGCTTGATGCGGCTCTCGATCACGCCGGGGCGGCCGATGAGGATCGGGAAGGCCAGGCGCTCATCCACGACGGTCTGCACGGCGCGCAGCACGGTTTCCTCTTCGCCCTCGGCATAGACGACGCGCTTGAGGTCGGCGCGGGCGCGCTCGAACATCGGCTTCATCAGCAGGCCGGTGCGGTAGACGAACTGCGAGAGTTGCTCGCGGTACGCCGCCAGGTCCGGCAGCGGGCGCGTCGCCACGTCGCTGGCCATCGCGGCCTCGGCCACCGCCGGCGCGAGCGAGATCAGCAGGCGCGGGTCGAAGGGACGCGGGATCAGATAGTCGGGGCCGAAGCGCGGCGTCTCGCCGCTGTAGGCGCTGCCGAGGTCGCTGGCCTCGCGGCGGGCGAGCTCGGCGATCGCCTGCACGCAGGCGCGCTTCATCGCCTCGTTGATGGTGGTGGCGCCGACGTCGAGCGCGCCACGGAAGATGTAGGGGAAGCAGAGCGCGTTGTTGACCTGGTTCGGGAAATCCGAGCGCCCGGTGGCGATGATCGCGTTCGGGCGGATCTGCCGCGCCAGTGCCGGATCGATCTCCGGGGTCGGATTGGCGAGCGCGAAGATCACCGGCCGCTCGACCATGGTCTCGACCATCGCCGGCGACAGCACGTTGCCCGCCGACACGCCGAGGAAGACGTCGGCGCCGCGGACGATGTCGGCGAGCGTGCGCCCCTCGGTCTCGCGCGCGTAGCGCTCCAGCTCCGGATTCAAGCCCGGGCGGCCCTTGTAGAGCACGCCGTCCTTGTCCGCGACCAGGATGTTCTCGCACTTCATGCCCAGCGCGACCAGCATGTCCAGGCAGGCGATGCCGGCCGCGCCGGCGCCGCTGGTGGCGACCTTGACGCTGCCGATGTCCTTGCCCAGCACATGCAATGCATTGAGCATCGCCGCCCCGACGATAATCGCGGTGCCGTGCTGGTCGTCGTGGAAGACCGGGATCTTCATCCGCTCGCGCAGCTTGCGCTCGACCTCGAAGCACTCCGGCGCCTTGATGTCCTCGAGGTTGATGCCGCCGAAGGTCGGCTCCAGCGCGGCGATGATGTCCACCAGCTTGTCCGGATCGGTTTCGGCGACCTCGAGGTCGAACACGTCGATGCCGGCGAACTTCTGGAACAGCACGCCCTTGCCTTCCATCACCGGCTTGCCCGCCAGCGGGCCGATATTGCCAAGCCCGAGCACGGCGGTGCCGTTGGTGATCACCGCGACCAGGTTGCCGCGCGCAGTGAGCGCGGAGGCTTCGCGCGGATCGGCGACGATCGCTTCGCAGGCATGGGCGACGCCCGGCGAGTACGCCAGGGCGAGGTCGCGCTGGGTCAGCATGGGCTTGGTGGCGGTGACCTTGATCTTGCCCGGCGGATTCAGCCGGTGGTAGTCGAGGGCAGCCTGCTTGAAATCATCCTGTTCGCTCATTTCTCCATTCTAACCGGTGCGGTTGTTCTGGGCCGAAGGGTCGGCAGCGCCGGGGGGATGGGGTTCGCTCCGCCCCCGACTCGACAAGGCCGTCCGTGGCCAGTCAGTCGGGCCGGGCGGCTTCCTGC